>NZ_CP030850.1:0-318076 GCF_003325355.1 Runella rosea | reverse complement strand
CACGGGCATAGCCACCATAGGTTCGTTTTTTGAGGGCAAAGTACGTTCCTGCGCCAGAAATGAAAAACAGAAGCGGCATACGCCAATAATGCAGCCAAATCATAATCCACTGCATGACCTCACTTTTTTCGGTGCTTTTGATGTGCCAATCCCAAGGAACATAAATCATTCCGACGTGATAATAAAGCAAAATAACGATGCAAATCACCCGCAACCAGTCGAGGTCATAGCGGCGAGTGGCGACAATGGATGAAGATAAAGAAGTGGCTGTTTGCGCGTTGTTCATAGTTGTTGTTTTATTTGATGCAAAACAACAACCTTGCTGATAATTAAACCCTATCTGCCGACAAAGTCGAAGTTCGTGCTTATCGGCAAGCATAAAAAATACCCTCCTGATACAATAGAGGGCATTTTCGAAATCAACGCTCAACCAACTGCTTACGCAGTTATTCATTACTAACTTAGAAACCAATCACTTTTTTATAAAATACATGACCTCTTCGGCTGAATCAGTTTTAGCGACATAAAGCCAAAGTCCATTTCCCTCAATTTTAAAGCAGGAAGCCTTTTGAAGATGCTGATAATACGTTTCTTCGGCTTTCATGTTTTCCGGCGGGCCAGCCATTTCGGTGGAGACCAAATGCTCTTTGTTGACCACCAGCCCTTTTTCTTCATCCAAATTAAAATCTCCGCCGTACCAATTAACAAAACTGCGACCACTTACGTGATAGCTGACAGCAGATTGTTTTTCAAATTTCAGGGTTATGGTATTTTTCAGCTTTGTCGGTAAAGGACTGGTCGCGTAATTTTTCAAGACCCAGTCGGTTCCATCCAACGAACTGAAGTCGGCCTTCATCCTTGCCATTTGCTCGTCCCTAGACACTTCGATGGTGACGGAAGATTTTTTGCAGGCAATTACTGTTATTAAAAATATCAGATTAGAAATTAAAATAAATGTTTTCATGGGTGCATCGATGGCTAAGAACTACCTACAAGACACCATTTAAACCGATTTGGTTGGAATCTACCCTCATTTTTTATGTCTCACAAGCAGATTTTAGTGACTCATTTACAACTGATTACGATTTTAATTTAAGAAATATTCTTATTAAGGCAACCGAAATTAATATCCTGAAAGAACCAAAATGGCTGTTTTCTATCTTTACAAAATACCTATCTTTAGGTTTTATTACTCAACGCCTATATGAAATTTAAAGTACAAAAAACCACCCTTGCCACTATTAAGCCCTTTCGCTCTTTATTTCTTCAAGAAAACAATTTTCAAATCAGATACAACGCCTGTCACGAACGGGGATGGACCGATTCGTACCGACTTACGCTCGGGCAGCACACCGTTGGCTACGGCTCTCTTAAAGGGCAAGAGATTCCAGATAGAGATACCATTTTTGAGTTTTACCTCATCCCTGCCTATCGTAAATACGCCGCCGCATTTTTAGAAGAATTGATAAAAGTTTCTAAGGCTGTTTACCTTGAATATCAGAGCAATGACGCCCTACTTAGTTCAATGGCGTACGAGGTTGCGCGGGATATTAATGCACAGGCAATCCTTTTTGAAGACCATTTTGTGACCGACTTCCAACCTCCAGAAGTGCAATTTCGCCTTCGCAGGGATGACGACCCGCACGTGGAATGTTCGGGAACATACGTGTTGGAGTACCAACAAAAAGTGGTAGCTACAGGTGGAATCATGCTGCACTATAATGTTCCTTTTGCCGATTTATTTATGGAAGTCACAGAAAACCAACGTGAAAAAGGACTAGGCAGTTATCTGATCCAAGAACTGAAAAGAGAATGTTATCAACAGGGAAGAGTGCCAGCGGCTCGTTGCGCTCTCGCCAACAAGGCGTCAAAAGCGGCGCTGCTCAAAGCGGGTTTTAAAGTAGCGGGATTTATGCTATTGGGGGCCGTAAAAAATTAGTTATTTGCCCGAAACTGCGCGGGCGTTTTGCCCGTAATGCGTTTAAACGCCGTATGAAACGCCGACGTAGAATTGTACCCAACACGCTCGGCAATCTCGTCGATTTTGAGGTGAGAAAGTGCTTTATCGGCCAATAGCCTTTTGGCTTCCTCAACACGGTACGTCGCCATCAAATCGAAAAACGATTGATTGAGGCGGTCGTTGAGCACCTGCGAGAGGTGGTGCTGCGAAACCGAGAGCCGTTGGGCCAGTTTAGGAAGGGTAATGTCGTTTTCGAGGTATGGTTTTTCTTCCTTTAAATAAGTTTGCAATTTTTGCAGAATTGTTTCACCATAATCATCAGAAAGAGAGGACTTTTCGTACTTCTTTTTGATTTCAGCACCCGAAGATTCTACCTTGAATAGCACCGAATGATTGATCAATAAATAACTCGTGAGGTAAATGTAAAAAGTGGTTAAACTTCCCAGAATATAATCTCCTAAATCTTGTTTATAGTTGAGTTTTACCACCACAAAAACAATCGGAAATAAGAAAATAAGCAGGTTAAAGTTACGCAGTTGGGTCAAAGGCACCACTCGTTGAAGGGTAAACAAAGTAGTATCGTTTTTTTTAAAAGCTCCGTAGATCTCTTTCAATGACAAAACCATGTAAACAGCCATACTTACCAGCGTCAGATCATTGACGTAGTCGCGCAGATAGAGCGGGTCTTCGGGAAGCCAAAAAGTAAACGGGCGATAAGGCAACTCTGGATGCCACGCACTGATGTAGGAGTTGTATTTATAATCAAACGACTGGAACTGCCAAAACACCGAATAAACGCACCAAAACACAAACGGAATCAAGTGCCAACGCCAGCCTTTGGGCAAGCGACCGTGCAGGCGGGTATAGCCGAAAAAATAGGGCAAAAGCGCCAGCAGGAAGTTGGTTGGCTCAGCAAAATTATCGGTCCAAAGAAATTGAAACTGATAATTGGAATAGCATAAAAACACTTCCAGAATCGCCGCCGAAAAAGCCAACATTGTCCAGCCCATCATCCGGTTTGAGACGGTCTTGGCACGGGTTCCAGTCAGAAAAAGCCCTCCCAGCAAGACGCCCTGCACAACGCCTAATAAAATCACAATGGCAAAAAAATCAATGCGAATAGGCGCAGGCATAGGTGCAGAGGAATTAAGGAAAGAAACAGAAAAACCGAAAAATGGTAAGTGTAAAATGGTAAAGTCATGCCCTGTGTGTATCACTTTTTCGGTTTAGTATTTTACATTTTTCGGTTTTTCTGTTAGGTAGTTCATCAACGCTATCTCCAGCGTTTATACTGGTTTATTAAGCCATTAGTGCTGCTATCGTGGGCATCGATGGGCCAATCATTTTGGAGTTCTGGATAAATTTTGTTGGCAAGTTGTTTGCCCAGTTCTACCCCCCATTGGTCAAAACTGAAGATATTCCAGATAACCCCCTGCACAAATATCTTATGCTCATACATCGCAATCAGGCTTCCCAATACACGCGGGGTAATTTTCTTAGCCAAGATTGAATTGGTAGGACGGTTTCCTTCAAAGACTTTGAAAGGAGCCAAAAACGCAATTTCTTCTTCTGATTTTCCCGCGTTGCGAAGTTCTTCGGCGGCTTCTTCGTAGGTCTTGCCGTTCATCAGGGCTTCGGTTTGGGCAAAGAAGTTGGAAAGCAACATTTTGTGGTGCTCACCGATAGGGTTGTGACTCAACGCTGGCGCAATAAAATCGGCAGGAATCAGCTTGGTTCCTTGGTGAATCAATTGATAGAAAGCATGTTGTCCGTTGGTACCTGGTTCTCCCCAAATGATGGGCCCAGTCTGATAATTTACTTTCTCCCCACCCCGAGTCACATTTTTACCATTTGACTCCATATCTCCCTGTTGGAAATAGGCCGCAAAACGGTGCAAATATTGGTCGTAGGGCAAAATCGCCTGAGTATCGGCATCAAAGAAATTGTTGTACCAAATCCCTAACAAAGCCAACACAACTGGGATATTTTTTTCAAAACGAGCCGAACGAAAATGATTGTCCATATCGTGAGCACCCGCCAGAAGCTGTTCGAAATTTTGGAAACCGATATAACAAGCAATAGACAACCCTATGGCCGACCACAATGAATAACGTCCGCCGACCCAATCCCAAAAACCAAACATATTTTCGGGGTCAATGCCAAACTTCTCCACTTCTGTGCGGTTGGTTGAAATGGCCACGAAGTGTTTTGCTACATGAGCACTTTCCTTGGCCGTCTCCAAAAACCAACGGCGTGCCGAGTGTGCATTTGCCATGGTTTCCTGCGTGGTAAATGTCTTGGAAGCAATCATAAACAGCGTTGTTTCGGGATTTAAGCCCGAAAGTGTTTCGGCAATGTGTGTTCCGTCAACATTAGAAACATAATGCACATTTAGTCCTTTTTTGCCGTACGATTTTAGCGCTTCCGTCACCATTACGGGCCCCAAATCAGAGCCACCGATGCCGATATTGACTAAATCAGTGATTTTTTTTCCCGAAAAACCCTTCCATTCGCCACCGCGTACTTTTTCCGAAAAACCCTTCATTTTTTCCAACACTTCGTTCACATCGGGCATTACGTCTTTGCCATCCACGAATACGGGGGTATTGGAACGATTTCGGAGAGCAACGTGCAGCACTGAGCGCTTTTCGGTCGCGTTGATTTTATCGCCCGTAAACATCTTCTCAATGGCTTCGCTCAATTGGCATTCCCGCGCCAAATCGCACAAATAGGCCAACGTCCGCCCATTGATTCGATTTTTAGAGTAGTCAATAACGATGTCGCCCAAACGAATAGAGAACTTTTTAAAGCGGTTGGGGTCTTCGGCAAAAAGTTCTTTTAAATGCTTCTTGCTGATGCTCTTGTGGTGAGTTTTGAGCTTGCGATAGGCAGCCGTTTGGTCAAAAGGAATGGCTTGTAACATCTGATTGGTGATTTTTTATGAATATGCAAAAGTAGGATTTTCGACGGCTTCCCGCACATTTTGGTCACATAAAGTGTGTTTTGGAGTAAAATCCGTTGATTTTCCAAGTTGTCGAGAGCAATTTCTCAGGATAGGTTGCCTGTGGGGGCGGTTTCTCAAAACTGCCTTTTTTTACTATGCCCAATTGAGAGCCTTAAACAGGCATTAATTTACGGGAAATATTTCTTTTGCAATAAATATTTATCATAAAACATTAAATACTTATTGCTTTACATATAATTTTACACTACATTTGAAATGAACTTAAACTTCTATCATCATGAAAGTACAAAAAATCATCTTTTGGGTTATTATGGCCTTTATCGCCATTGATTTTCTTGCTTATTTATTTCCTGCACTCAAAGCCATTGAACAGGGAGGCAGCAGCGCGGGTGTATGGTTCTTTAAATTATTCCGAATAGCTGTTTGTTTTGGCATTGGATTTTCCTTTTTCAAGCTGCAAAAAGCCTATACAGAAAATGGATTCCTCACCACTAACGCTCTTAAGACCCTAAAAATGATCGGTTATTTGGGATTAGGCATTGCGGTTATCAGTTCAGTAGAGGATGCCTTTAGCGTCCTGCGCTCATTAGAAGTTCATTTCAACGGCCATGCCCCCGCCGATGTATCGCTGTTTGCTTTTGTTAGGGCATTCATTGCACATTTATTGGCGCGCGAACCGTTAGCCATTCTATTCGGTTTATTTGTTCTGCTCATTGCTGATTTTGCCCAAAAAGCTCTTGTGTTCAAATCCGAAAATGAATCCTTTATCTAACTCATGGCCATCATTATAAACTTGGACATCGTAATGGCTAAACGTAAGATGTCGCTCAATGAGTTGGCTCTCCGTGTAGGAATCACCAACGTCAACCTGTCGATACTCAAAACGGGCAAAGCCAAAGGTGTGCGTTTTGATACGTTAGAAGCGATTTGCAACGCCCTAGACTGTCAACCAGGCGATATTCTAGAATATATACCCGAAGTCCCAAAAAACATCCCATAACAATTTTGTCTTGGTATCTCTGTGCAGGCGGTTTCTCAAAACCGCCTTTTTTATAGTAAGAAACGATTTTAAATATAAATTTTCCTTTTATATATTTAAAAAAATAAACTACTATGAAGCCACTTTTGATATTCCTCTTTATTCTATTCTCTATTAAGATTCAAGCCCAAAACGTGTTCATTAGGGGCAAAATAATGAATCCAGTTTCGCAGACCGTTGAAATTATGATTTTCCCTTATGCACAAAAAAGTATTTTTGAGACGCTTCTTCTTAATGAAAAAAATGAATTTGAATTCAAAACGACATTAACAGACATTGCTTATGTAACGCTGACGTTTGACAAAAACCGCCCCATTAGCCAAGGTGGTCGATTACAATGGTATATTTTGGAGCCCAATGACACCATTTCAATGACGTTTGATGCCAAATATTTTTGGAAAACCATGCGTTATACGGGCAATGCCGCGCCCAAGTTTGAGTACTACAAAGAAGATTTGATAACCACAAATCTGCAAAAAGACTGGGAAACTACTGCTAAAACAAAACTTACAAAATCAAAGACTGACTTTTACCAATATCTGGTTGAAATAGAAAGATTAAAACTCAAACTCTTAGAAAAGTACAAATCAAAAGTTACAACTCAATTTTATACCATTTGTAAAGCCGATATAAAATCAGATATTTCCACAAAAACAGTGCGAGCGGTATATCAGGAAGCCCAAAAACGGAAGATTGACGTTACCCCAGAACTTATACCAGCCGCGTTTCGGGCAGCTTTGACCAGCATGGCACCGCCGCAAGATAGTATAACGGCAAAGTCGATGGGGTATCCATTTACATTAATGTATCTTTTCATGCTTAATCACCCTACCCAAGGTGTTGAATTTGGAGACCGTAACGCCTATTTAAAAGCCAACAAATCGAAGTTTCATCCCGCTTTTGCCGAAACATTGAGCAGCGAACTCTTAGAGGAGGAGATTGCATACAAAGGCAGCAATGAAGAAGTCGTAAAACAGGTTATTGCATTTGAAAAGGAGTACCCCAACAGTCGTTTTTTAGCCCGAATCAAAAATCGACTTATTGAAAAAGAAGCATTTCTGCCAGGAAAACCTGCGTTTGCATTTACACTCCCCGATACCGCAGGGCGAAATGTGCAATTGGCTGATTTTAAGGGAAAAATCGTATATCTTGATTTTTGGGCCAGTTGGTGTGGACCTTGCCTTGCCGAGATGAAACCTTCTTTAAAAATCAAGGAACATTTTAAAGGTCACGACGAAATCGTGTTCCTGTATATTTCAACGGATAAAAACGAAGCCGACTGGAAAAAAGCCATTGCAAAACATCAAATAACGGGCCTACACGTAAGAGATAATCAGAATGTATCGAAAGCCTTTGGAGTCAGTGGCATTCCCTCAACTTTCATTATTGACCGCTACGGGAATTTTCAGACCATCCAGCCACCTAAACCCACCCAAAACAATGGCAACGACTTAATAAAAGTCTTAGAATCAGCATTGACAAAGTAACAAAGCTGCCTTTTTGCAGTTACATTTACATGTAATTAAAGTCGGTAAGGGTTTGCCCTTGTCCACCTTTCTAAATTTTGTCCGAATCATGCTCACATCGTTTCTCACTGCCGAATGGCGCAAATTGGCGATGGTCAATTATACCGTCTCCCCCGATTTGCTGCAACCTTTCGTACCTAAACATACCGAACTTGATTTGTTTGAAGGCCAATGTTTTGTGAGTTTGATTGGCTTTTTATTCGATAAAGTGAGCCTTTTGGGCGTTCCGATACCCTTTCATACCACCTTTGAGGAAGTCAATTTGCGGTTTTACGTCAAACACCGCACTAAAGATGGCCAATGGAAACGGGGCGTTACGTTTGTGAAGGAAATTGTCCCAAAATACGCCGTCAGTTGGGTAGCCAACGTGGTATATAATGAGCCTTATGTCACTCTGCCCATGCGTCACGAATGGCAAACAGCCAATGAGCAACTAAGGGTAAGTTACGAATGGAAACAAAAGGAATGGAATCGTCTGGAACTTCTCGCCGACGCTACGTCCGTTCCGCTAACGGCAGGAAGTTTGGAAGAATTTATCACCGAGCATTATTGGGGATACACAAAATATAACAACTTCACCACGTACGAGTACGGCGTTGAGCATCCGCGTTGGGAAGTATATCCCGTCAAAACGCATAATGTCGATGTGAATTTTGAGGCAGTGTACGGGCCCAACTTTGGGTTTCTCTCCCATCAATCTCCCCACTCGGCGCTGTTGGCCGAAGGCTCAGCCATTGTAGTTAAGTCAGCCCAAAAACTGTAACTATTAGACTTATATTTACTAGTCCACTTTAGGGCATTTTTTGCAGTGCTTACCCTTCTTTTTGTAGGCTTTGCAGCATTTTTTCAGGTCGCAGGCAAACGCACAGCCCATGAATGAGTTCTTTGTAAAAAACTTTTCTTCGGTTTCAACAAGTGAGCAAGCAGATACTTCTGAGAGGTTCATTGTGGTCTTGATGTTTCTAATACTAACGCAAAAGTAGTTTATTTAGATTAAATACAAACAAGAAAATTGTCATTTTTTTTCTCACGTACATTAGTTTTGGTTCAAAATTAGCGAGAAAGATGCCTTTTAATATGACAAAAATCATCAAAAACTGGGCCTAAAGCTGTTTTTTTTGCGCATCTCTACCGTTCTTTGTAAAACGCAAAATCACCTATAAAACTCATGAGAATCAATCATTTATTCACTGCTTTTTTGCTTATATCTTTACAAACTTTCGCGCAGTCGGGGGAAGAGAAACACCTCAAAAACGTAAAACAACTCACTTTTGGGGGCGACAACGCCGAGGCTTATTTCAGTTTCAACGACCAATACGTCAGCTTTCAGTCCAACAACCCCAAATGGGGCTTGCAGTGCGACCAGATTTTTTATTTGGACGTCAACAAAGGCTTAACTAATCCCGACGAACGCCCGGCATTCATCAGCACGGGCAAGGGACGCACCACTTGCTCGTATTTCATGCCAGGCGACAAACACATTCTTTTTGCCAGTACGCACGTCGGCAACGATTCTTGCCCACCTCCCGCCAAAGCCTACCTCAACAAATATTTGTGGGCCATTTATGACACATACGACATTTTCGTATCTGACCTTAAAGGGAAGATTGTAAAGCAATTGACCACCGAAAAGGGCTACGATGCCGAAGCCACGATTTCACCCAAGGGCGACAAAATCGTGTTTACTTCCACCCGCGACGGCGACCTTGACCTGTACACCATGGACATTGATGGTAAAAATGTGAAACGTATCACCCATCAATTGGGCTACGACGGTGGGGCTTTTTTCTCTCCCGATGGCAAAAAACTGGTCTTTCGCGCCTCGCGCCCCAAAACCGAAGAGGAAATAGCCGAATATAAAAAATTGCTCTCGTTGGGCTTGGTTGCCCCCACTGACATGGAAATTTATACCTGCAACGTTGACGGTACCGATTTACGTCAAATCACTACGTTGGGCAAAGCCAACTGGGCACCATATTTTACGCCCAAGGGCGACAAGATTATATTTTCGTCAAATCACCACTCACAGCGTGGGTATGATTTTCAATTATACGTCATTAATCTTGACGGAACAGGGTTGGAACGAGTGACCAACAACAGCATTTTCAACGCTTTCCCGATGTTTTCACACGATGGTAAAAAGCTCATTTTCAGCTCTAACCGCAACAACGCCCCTGGCTCTCGCGATACAAATTTGTACATTGCCGATTGGGTTGACTAGACAAAACGACGTACCCGTCTGACGGTTCCATAACACCGTAACCAAACCGTCGGACGGGTATCAAAAAACAGATTATTTACCCATGAAAACTTCAAAAGCAGTACTCAAAAATGTGTGGCCCTACCAAAAGGATGCCATGAATCTGCCAGTTGGAAATTTAGAAACGGCTATCCCCTATTACGAAACCCTTATGGGATTTAAGGTTGTATCACGACATGACCACCCCTTTAAGGCAGCAACGCTGGCAAGAGATACCATCCAAATCGGCCTTGCCGAAAATGGAGGTGACCCTACGCAGGACGGCTGTTTTTTTGAAGTAGACGACGTCGAAGCTATTTTTGAAGAGTTGAGGGCCAACGGCTATGAAAAAGAAGAAGCTGATTTTCAAATTCAGAAATATGGCGTCAGCTACAAAGTCTTTTTTGTGGTTGCGCCCGACGGATTATGTTACTGTTTCGGCCAAAAAATCGACCTATAATTCACACAAGGGTCTAACCGACAAATATCAATTTTTAGGCAGATAAGGTTTACTTCAAACAAAGCGCTTTCAAATCTTCCACTTCACCCAAAAAAACGTTGTAATCGACGGGGCCACGAATACCGTCGGTGTAACCGCTTTTGGAATGTTGCCAAAAATGAATGACGGCATCGTCGTAACGATTGAGGGTCCAGCCCGAATAATCGGCAATCCAGAGCGGATAACCCACAAAGTTTTCTTTGATGTATCGGCGATAAAAATCGGCGTTGGTGTAGATAATTGGCCGCACACCGTAGTAATTTTCGGCCAATGTAAGCCACGTTTTCAGATTCGCAATGACCTGCTCTTGGGATAACGCATTGGTGCCCAACTCAAAATCCAGCACTGGAGGTAAATCTCCTTTTTTGAGTTTGACCGATCGCTTGAAGTTCTCAAACTGCGACTCGGGCGTTCGCCAAGGAATGTAAAAATGGTACGCTCCGCGATAAAGTCCTACGCCATCCGCCTGCTTCCAGTTATTTTTAAAGTCTTTGTCGGTCAACGAAGCGCCTTCCGTGGCTTTGATAAAAACAAACTGAAGCCGCAATTCTTCAAAACGCATCTGTCTTAGTTCTTGCCAATTGATGCGTCCGTTGTGTTTAGAAACGTCAATTCCGTGAATAGAATATTTGAATGGCAACCGAATTCCTATTTTTGAAACGTGCCGCCATTCGTTGGTATTCAGCCGATTAACATACCAAATACCTCCTCCTATAAGCAATACAAGGGCTACAATAACTACCCAACCGATGGGAGGTAATGCACGTTTTTTGGGAGAAGATGGGGTGGAAACTCGACGCGCCATAAGTAGGCAAATTTTAGAAAAAAATCAATCTTTAACCGGAATAGCCGCTACCTCTGCATCTGGATTATTGAGTTTTGACTCGTCCAAAGTTGACAAAGGCACTTCATTAAAAACCCGATTTCGGGTGGGAAGTTGGGTAAGGAAGACCATAACAAGTGCACCAGCAACTCCTAAATGCAGCAGCTCTCCCGTAATAAAATAAGCGACCAATGAAAAGAAAGTTGCCCCTTCAAAAAAGGCATATTTAAAAATCAGGGCACTCTGATATTTGCGAAGCTTATCCGACAATAAATCATTAATTCTTAACGCTTTAATCGTTTTTTTGGCCAATAATATCCCCACCAGTGGAAGTATCACCGCCGCACAAGGCACCAAATAACCAAATAATTGCCCGAGTGTCACTTCATTGGGCATTGACTTCGATTGGGTACTGCGTAAAAAAAAGAAAACGGTTCCTGTCCCTACCTGCGCCACCAACATAACACCATACACAAGCAATAAAAGTTTAAAGTATTGCTTACTCGTCAGGATTTTTTGATCCATAAAAAAACAATTTTGGCCCGCAAAATAATGATTTTTGCGCAAAAACAGGTCTTCTATTTATTAAATGGAGCTAACTCTCAGGCTTCCAACGCCATAAATAACGGCAGGCCATGGTTCGATACGGGCGCCAATTTTCAGCAATTATATGAAGTTGCTTATGTAAAGCACGACCCGTTTCGGTCAAATGATACGCCCGCACCATCTTCTGCCGAATCACCAAATCATCGACGGGGAATACATCGGGGCGGTCCATCACAAACATCAACAACATCTCGACCGTCCAGCGTCCAACCCCCTTGATAGGTGTGAGAAAGGCCACGATTTCATCGTCAGAAAGCAGATTAAGATGTTGGTAATCAATGCCTTTTTCAGTGGCAAAAACTGCGACATTTTGCAGATAATTGATTTTTTGAAACGAAAGACCCGCACTGCGCAACTCTTCGTTTGATTTTTGCAGCAGCAATTCGGGGTGTGGATACAAATCCTCAAACAGCGCCCTAAAACGGGCAAAGATAGAATCAGCGGCCTTGACCGAAATTTGTTGCGAAACAATGCTTTCCAGCAACGCTAGGTAAACATCGTTGTTCCAATCCGTTTTTTTGAACGTTGGCGTAGATTCAATAATGGAAGCTAAAGTGGCATCTTTTGATGCAAGGTAAGATTCAGGAAGCATTGAAAAGGCTGTTTTTTGCGAAAGTTACAAAAAAAACGGGCAGCCTTTCAGCCGCCCATTCTACAGGTAATAAAAAAAACAAACAGGAAATGTTTATAGACCACACGCCCCCACCAATGCACGTTTGGCGTATACCTTCGCCAAATGTTTACGATAAGCCTGCGAAGCAAAATGGTCTTCGTTGATGTGCATATCTCCTTCGGCTGCAACTGATGCCGCCGCTTCGATGTTTTCGAGCGTTGCTGGTTTTCCAGTCAAGGCCGAGGCAACCCCTTCATCCAAGAAGGCCGCATCAGAGACCCCCGTAAATGCCACATTAGCAGCAGAAATGACACCGCCTTCAACCGTTACCGATGCCGCACAGCCCACAATGGCAAAACGCGAGGCGGGTTGCATAAATTTACGATAAGCCGAAGCGCTTCCCACCGCAGCCTTCGGCAGGTGAATCTCCGTCACAATCTCGCCCATATCGAGTGCGGTGCTAAAAAATCCAGTAAAAAACTCAGCAGCGGGAATAATACGCTCACCATCAGCGCCCTGAACTTTGATTTGGGCCTTCAAAGCCAGCAAAACAGCGGGCCAATCTGCCGAAGGGTCGGCATGGGCAATGCTGCCACCGAGTGTCCCCATGTTGCGAACTTGCGTATCTCCAATCAATTCCCCCGCTTCAATCATGGCCGTCAAGCCCTTGAGGTGCGGATTTGTGATAATATCGGCATGGGTACTTGCCGCCCCGATGACGATGGAGTTTCCTGTATCTTCAATAAATCGTAGCTCGGCAATGCGGGCAATGTCAATGAGCAAAGCGGGGCTATTGAGGCGCAATTTCATGGCAGGAATCAAGCTGTGGCCGCCTGCCAGTAACTTAGCGTCAGGGTTTTCAGCAAGGAGGCGAATCGCCTCCCCCACTGAACTGGCGCGTGTATAGTCAACAGATGATGGAATCATTTTTAAAAGAGTGAATTAGTGAAACAAAAAAATTAGGCCGGTTGCATCGCTTTCCAAACACGCTCCGGTGTCATGGGCATCCGCACATCTTTGACTTTATGGCCAGCAGACCACAACGCGTCAATCACGGCATTCACCACGGCGGGCGTAGATCCAATGCAGCCAGCTTCGCCCGCACCTTTCACCCCCAACGGGTTATGCGGGCAAGGCGTCACCTGACGGTCCAACTCAAACATCGGGAGGTCGTCGGCGCGTGGCATGGTATAATCCATGTAGCTACCGTTGGTAATTTGCCCATTTTCGTCAAATTCAACGCCTTCAAACAACGCCTGACCGATTCCTTGCGCCAATCCACCGTGAATCTGTCCGTCTACAATCATGGGGTTAATCACGTTGCCCACGTCATCGACGGCAATAAAGCGTTTCACTCTGGTAAAGCCCGTTTCTTTGTCGATTTCTACCACCGCAATGTGGCATCCAAACGGATACGTAAAGTTGGTGGGGTCGTAGAAACTGCTGAAATCCAAGCCTGGTTCTAAGTTGGCAGGATACACGTGCGGAACATACGCAGTCAAGGCAATATCGCCAAAGCTCAACGATTTGTCGGTTCCTTTTACAGTAAACTTTCCATCTTTAAACTCAATATCATCGGCCGAACATTCCAATTTATGGGCGGCGATTTTCGCACCTTTCTCAATGATTTTATCCAAACTTTTTACAATGGCGCTTCCTCCCACGGCCAACGAGCGCGAGCCGTAGGTTCCCATTCCGAAAGCCACCGTATCAGAGTCTCCGTGGATAATATCAACGTCTTCCATAGGAATGCCGAGACGGTCGGCCACCACTTGCGCGAAAGTAGTTTCGTGCCCCTGTCCATGGGAATGCGCCCCCGTAAACACGCTGATTTTTCCAGTAGGTTGAACCCTTACTTGCCCCACTTCGTACAAACCAGCGCGGGCACCCAACGAACCAACTACCGCCGACGGCGCAATACCGCAGGCCTCGATGTAGGTAGAGAAGCCTACCCCCAGAATTTTGTTGGTCTTGGCTGCCTCCGCTTGTTCTTTTCTAAAATTCTCATAACCAAGCATTTCCAAGCCTCTTTCCAATACACTGTGGTAATTGCCGCTGTCGTATTGCAACGCAACATTGGTCTGATAGCCCGGCTGAGTTACCCCGTCAAAGGCGGGAATGAAGTTTTTGAGGCGCAGTTCGGCGGGGTCTACTCCCATTTCCAACGCCGCCAAATCGACCAAACGCTCCAGCAAGAAAGTTGCTTCCGGACGTCCCGCACCGCGATACGCATCTACAGCCGTGGTATGGGTAAAAACACAGGTCATGTCCAAGTGAATCTTAGGTGTGGTGTATAATCCTTGCAATAGTGTTCCGTGCAAATACGTAGGAACGGCCGTCCCAAAGGTTGAAAGATAGGCCCCCAAGTTGGCAAATGTTTTGATACGCAAACCTACAATATTTCCTTGGTCATCAAACCCCATTTCAGCGTGCGTGACATGGTCGCGCCCGTGGGCGTCGGTCTGAAATGCTTCTGAGCGTGTTTCGGTCCATTTTACGGGGCGACCAATTTTTTTGGAGGCCAATGTAACCAACGCTTCTTCGGTATAATGGTATATTTTACTGCCAAAACCACCGCCCACGTCAGGCCCCACCACGCGCACCTTATGCTCTGGTAATCCTAATACAAACGCGCACATCAGCAGACGAATCAAATGGGGGTTTTGAGTGGAGGTATAAAGGGTGTATTTGTCGTAAACGTTGTCGTATTGACCTATATAGCTGCGCGGCTCCATGGCGTTGGGCGAAAGGCGCTGGTTGACAAAGTCCAACGATGTAACGTGGTGGGCGCTTGCCATTGCTTCATCGACTTCCGCTTTTGGATTTCCGATTTCCCAATCAAAACAAATATTATTCGGAACATCGTCATGCACCAGCGGAGCCCCGGGCAGTACCGCTTTTGAAGCGTCGGTAATGGCTGGCAAAACTTCGTAATCAATGATAATAGCTTCAGCCGCATCCTGCGCCAATTCACGGGTTTCGGCCACAACCATCGCCACGGCATCGCCCACGTGGCGCACTTTATCTTTCACCAACAACGGATGCGGCGGCTCTTTCATGATGTCGCCGTTTTTGAAATTTACCTGCCACCCACAAGGCACGCCATAGTGGCCAACCTCCTCACCGGTCATGATGGTCACTACGCCTTGCATGGCCTCGGCTGCAGAATAATCAATACTTCTGATACGGGCGTGGGCATAAGGGCTTCGCAAAATGTACGCGTAGGTCATGCCCGGCAGTACGATGTCGTCGGTATAACGACCTTTTCCGGTAATAAAGCGCTTGTCTTCAACGCGTTTTACGGATTTGCCAATGAATTTATTGCTCATTTTCTTTTTTCTAGAGAGTGATGGAAATGTTTTAAATCGGATTCAGTTACCTGTTTTAAACCGCAACCGCCGATTTTTGCGCCGCGTACTGTATGGCCCGTACGATGTTGTGATAACCAGTGCAACGACAGATATTTCCTTCCAACCCTTCGCGGATTTCCTGCTCTGAGGGGTCGGGATTGTGGCTAAGCAAGTCGGCCGCGCACATAATCATTCCGGGAGTACAGAAGCCGCACTGCAATCCATGCTCTTCCTTGAAGCCTTCCTGCAACGGATGTAGTTCGCCTTCGGGCGCGAGTCCTTCAATCGTAGTGATGCTGCTGCCATCGGCTTGGGCCGCCAACAACGAGCATGATTTAATAGCTTTGCCATCCAAATGAATGGTGCAGGCGCCGCAGCTACTTGTATCACAGCCTACGTGTGTCCCCGTCAAGCCGAGGGTATCACGCAGGTAATGTACTAGCAACAAACGCCCCTCTACCTCGTGGGTGTGCGTTTTTCCGTTTACGGTTAATGTGATTTTTGGCATAATGTAGGTAAGGTAAAAGTTAGGTGCTTGCGCACAGACTCAATTGGTTTTTAGGGTATTATCTAACAAACAGTTAAAAACAAAATCGACAACAGTCTTAGAGGAAGCGGCATCATTATACTTCTACCTTCGCCGCCAATTCATCCTCAAAATTCTGAAAGAATTGCTTCGTGAGCGTATTGGCCACGCCGCTCATCACACGGTTACCAGTACGAGCCAACAGTCCAGACATGTGTGCCTTGCCCGCAAAAGACAGCTCGGTCTCATGCTCAGACACCGCTTTCAGGTGCATTTTAATGTGGGCTGATACGTTCCCAATCTTACTGTTTTGGTGGACATTCAGGGTAAAGCTTTGGGCGACAACGGGGTGAAGCACTTCTGCCTTCCCCTCAAATTTCCCAGAAACAGGGCCAATTTTCACTTCGGCAATGGCTTTGTACACATTTTCACTTTCCAATTCTAACCGCGATATACCGGGCGTCACTTTGGCCAGCGTATCAGGATTCATCAGCATTTCCCAAATTTTTTGCGTTGAAGCAGGGAGAATATAACTACCGTTTAGTTCCATTTAATATAAGATTTAAATTTAGGGTAATGTTGTTTAACTTGCTCAATAAATTTATAAAATTTATTGATAAAATAATATCCAAATGTAAAAAACACCCCTTGTAAGACTTTAAACAATCATCTTAAAAAATAGAACTATTCTATCAACTAGGGAAAAAAAGAAAGATTGAGACGAGTTTAACGAAGCGTTGAGCGGGAATTAGAAGACAATAAACTGTCGGCGGTAGTTGGCGGGAGTCGTTCCAACCGCTTTTTTAAATACTTTCAGAAAATAATTGAGGTTGTTGTACCCACACGCAAAACAAATATCGGCAATGCTGTACTGCGTATTTCGCAACAGTTTGATTGACAACTGGATACGTTGCTGATTGATGTATTCTACGGGCGTAATGCCAAATTGCTGTTTGAAACAACGGAAAAAATTAGGCTCACTCATGCAAGCCTTATCGGCCAACTCTCCGACAGTTAGATTTTTATGAATATTGTCTTGAACATATTTGACGGCAAACGCCAAACGATTTGTATTGGCCAATTTCGGCAGGTTGTTGGTCAATACATTACGGGCTTTGGTCTGCATCAAACGCACGATAAGCTCTTGCAGCACCAGATTAGCAAAAAAATCCTTTGCTTCGTTGTTTTCCGTAAAGATGTAAATCAAGCGGTGAATAAGCAGATGAATAGAATTCTCGTTGGTGAAGTAAAAATTCTCGTTCGTAAATTGCCATCCTTGTTGATTGTCCACCAAGGGAGCCTTTTCGTTAAGGGTTTCAACTATTTGTTTTATCTTGGAAGGAGAAATGGCCAGCGCCAAACACTGTGTTGGATTATCAAAATGAGCTTCGGGAAAATCAATCCGCATGGTTTGATCGGCGGGCACAATGACGGATTCGCCAGGTAAAAAATCAAACGAGGGTGAATTGTCGAGGTGCATCACTTTTTTGCCCCGAATCATACTTGCCAATACAGGATTGCTGAAAGTCAGCTCTACATTTTTAGCAATTTGGTGCGTTTCATAAATGTTGAGCTCGGCATTTTCGAGGGTGTAAGCGGTGCGATTTTCAACAACAAGCTCTAACTTGCGCGACTGAAGATGATGTGATAAATTAAAAGAATTCATAAAGAAAACATCCTATTTAAAACGCTTTTCGACTGCGCCACCTGATTAATAGTACAAATCCTTACAATTTTATAATTATTTCCACAAATAAACAACACCAACCTTTTTACAACAAATTCGTATGTCCTTAAATCTATCGGTTTATACTATTCGCCAGTGTTCATTTCCTGCTTTCTGTTCAAAGCTGAGCGGTCTGGCCTATATTTTATTTTCTCTTACCAGTTTTGCCCAACAAAAAGATTCTCTAAAAACCTTGTCGCTTGCGCCTGTCACCGTCACCACGACGCGCCTAGAGACCAACGAAAAACGCCTACCCGCTGCCCTCACTGTTTTGGATGGCAGCCGAATTCAAATTGGACAACCCCAACTTTCATTGTTTGAATCATTGGGCGGCGTGGCTGGACTTTTTGCCCAAAATCCCGACAATTTCAACCAAGATTTGCGGATTTCTATCCGTGGATTCGGCGCAAGGGCGGCTTTCGGAATTCGTGGCATTCGATTGGTGGTAGATGGAATTCCTGAATCAACCCCCGACGGGCAAGCCGACGTCGACAACTTAGACATGGGCGCCATGCGTCGGTTGGAAGTAATGCGCGGGCCTTCATCGGGATTGTTCGGAAACGCGGCCGGGGGAATCATCAGCCTACAAACCGATAACGCCGCCGATATGCCATTGGTAGAAGGACAAGCCACCATAGGCTCCTACGGATTTAGGAGCTTTCGGGTAAAAACGGGGGGACAAAAAGGAAAATTCCAATACGTTTTTATCGGAACGCACAACCAATCAGATGGTTATCGCGGCAATAGTCGCATGGAGAGTAGTATTTTCAACTTAAAACTCCGTTATGATTTTGATTCGCTGACGCGCCTTTCGATATTGGCCAACTACGGCACCAGCCCCGAAGCAGACGATCCAGGTGGGCTTACATTGGCGCAGGTAAACGAAAATCGCCGTCAAGCGCACCCCAATAACCTTCGTTTTCTGGCCACAGAATCCGTAAATCAGGGGCGTATTGGCATTATTTTCGAAAAGCGGATGGGCAAGAGTTTGATTTTTGCGCGTGTTTTTGGCACAAAACGTGACTTTGCCAATTACCTAGCGTTTCAGGCCGCAGGCGCAGGAACCATCAATCGCGCATTTGCAGGCGCAAGCTGGCAATACCAATACACCCAACAATTTGGAGAGCTCAACTATCGGTTTCGACTAGGCACCGATTTTGAAACTCAGGCCGATACCCGCCGCCGTTTTGATAACCTAACGGGAACCCGCGGAAAACTCACGTTTGACCAAATCGAATCTTTCAAAAACATTGCCGCCTACATTACCCAAGAACTTTCTTTTCGCAAAGCGACTCTCCTTACTGGCTTACGCTCGGATGCCATTCGGATGAAAGCCGAAGATGCCTTCCTGAGCGACGGCGACCAATCGGGCAAACGGCAATACAGCCGCCTCAACCCTACCCTCGGAATTTCGTACGAGCTTTCATCAAAGGTGAATGTTTACACCAATTTGGGTACCAGCTTCGAAACCCCTACGCTCAGCGAACTCTCCAACAATCCATCAGGAACGGGCGGGCTAAACCCTGAATTAAACCCTCAACGCGCCACCAACTATGAAATCGGAGCCAAAACCTTTCTGAGCAGTCGTCTGCGGGTAGATGTGGCTTTGTTCAACATAAATGTAAAAGATGAATTAGTGCCGTATCAAATCACTGGGCAACCGGGGCGCGTTTTTTATCGCAATGCGGGAAGCTCGCGCCGGCAGGGGATTGAGCTTAGTTTCAACACGATCTTGGCCAAAGGTTTGTCCTTGTTTTCAAACTATACCTACTCTGATTTTAAGTACAAAACCTATAAAACCACGGCAGGTGAATTTGACGGAAATACCCTACCCGGCATTCCCAAACACGCCGCTCAGGCCGAATTAAGGTACTTCCGACCGTCGGGTTTGTTTGCCATTGCGCAGGTACGCCATGCTTCTGACCTCTACGCCGACGATGCCAACGCCGTGACTGCCAATGGATATACCAACTTGAACCTAAGAATTGGGGGCACTTTTCGCGCAGGACGTTTAGGAATTGAGCCTTTTGTAGGGGTAAACAACTTACTGAATACCATTTATTTTCAAAACGTCCAAATCAATGCCGCCAACGGGCGCTATTTCGAACCCGCTCAGGGGCGCTTCTGGTTTGGGGGATTAAAAATAAATGTTCAAAAAAAATCGTAGCAAAATTGTTAAACTTTTGAGAAAATAAACTGTCTAACTTTCGGAATTAAGATTCCAATTTTCGACGCTTTTTTGGGCGAGTTTGTCGCATCAGAGGATAAAAAAAATACGATTAATGTACATTTGTTGGATTAAACTATTTTGCTACCTTGCAAAAGTTTTAAACAAAATAGATAAAATCCTGTTCTGTCTGTAAAGTATCACAAGTGGGAACTTTTTAAAGCAGAAACTTTGTTATTTAATTGTTATGACAAATGAAGTTATAACACAATTTCAAAACAGAAACTTACGTTAAGTAAAATATTTTTAAAATGGCTGTATGGGTTGGACAGGCCTCGACTTTTAGTTGAGGCCTGTTTTTTTTGCAAACACTCAACCCTACTTTCCATTTAAGCTCCTTAAAATCAACGCTCTACACGACTACACTGGAGCAACTACAACTATGCTATTTACTTTTTTTAATTAACTGCTTGATTTTAAAATCTTTTTCGAAGGTATACTTCTCAGTATATTTTCCTTCGTTGACATCGTCCATAAAAAGCGTCAGCGTATCATTTTTAAGGCTTGCTTCTACCTGATAGTTCCCCTCGGCATTGTCGTAATACACCTCTTTGGCATTCAGAATTTTATGATTTTTGTCATACAAACACAGCCAGACGGTGTTTTCGTTGTCGTATTCCCGGGCTATAAGCAGCATTTTTCCGTTGGTCGCCGTAACGATTTCGTCCAAAAGATGATACTTGTACTCTTCAGTAAAGTTTTCATCAATGGCTTCCACGAAATAAGTAGCGATTTCTTTCTGGGTCAATGTTGGTAATTTATTCAACCGACCTTTTTCAATCAAATCATTGAAAGTCAAAGCGAAAGGCTTCATCCTCGGCGGTATCTCAGCCGTCTTTTCTAAGGTCGAAGTTTGCGTTATCTTCGGATTCGTAGCATTTTTATTTGTTCGTTCTGGCTCGGTTTTACACCCCAATACGATAAAAAGCAGAAAAATCAATGGCAAATAAACGTGGGTCATTTTTAAATTCATGGCTGAACTAAATAGGATAATAAATAGGTTAAACACCTCAGTTCTAACTGATTTTTCCAGCTTCCAGCAGCGTTGATTGAATCGCTCTTTCGCCTTTGATGTCGGGCTGTGGCTTCGCAAGTTTTAATATAGTCAGGCGTTTCGTCGACTTATCAAACCGCCAAACGGCAAACTCGACTTCCTTTTGGGCATTTTCTAGCATTATTACGTTGGAGGCCTCCAGAGGCTCCGAAACACAATCTCCCGAATAACATACCGAAAATTTTTGGTACGTTGGAAGCCCCTCAATCCGACCATCCGCCGTAAACGTGACGACTACTTCTTTTTGGGTAGCGGCATCACCGATGGTATACTTTCCAGCAACGGTGGCATTATTCAAGCCGTATTCAAATCCTTTAAAAATGGAAGTTTTTCGAAAAGACGCAGGTTGACTTTGGCCCGTAAACTCCTGTTCTAAAGCCACAAACGAAGTATCCGACGACAAAATCAACACTAAATCCCGCAGTTTACCCTGGTGCTGATACGCATTTTTCACAAAACAGGTATCCTGATGGATTTCGTATTTTAACGGATACTCTTCCACACCATTTCGGACCAGAACGCTGTCGGGACGGTCGAAAACCAATTCGGTACAATAAAAGGGAATCGCGCTTAAAAGCGTATCGGAAGCATGTGCGAGGTACGATTCGTTCAAAAATGTACCTTTTAACGCAATTTGACTGTCGTTTTTAACCCAACAGGCTTTCAGTCCAATGGCAATCGCCAACGAAATCAAGGTGTACTTTATCTTTTTCATAGCTGTTAAATTGTAATCAGGTGCAAAGATATACTTCTCTGAGGCATAGAGACTTATAATCTTAGTTATCGGTAATACAACGATACCGACTGCCTTTTTGACACATCAAAAGTCAGAAAAAAGAAAAAGGAACTCAATTTATCGTAGCTCAGGCGTAGAAAAAAGTGGCTGAAGGGAAGCAAGAAAGCCCTAAACCGTTTGGGATACCGAGCGCTGTCAGGCTTTTTTAAGCTTAAAGGTCTCTAACAAGCCATTTCCAAAAATCAACAGTAAGATAATCGGCATCAGGATGGCTCCTGTTTTAAAGCCAGCTCCCGTCATGGCATAAGAGCCCGAAGAAAATTTCATTATTGTATTGATCAACAACCCAATCGAGCCAACCGTAAGGATTCCTAAAACAATCAGGGCAGTTTGTTTGCCCGCTTTTGGCATAAACGCCACAATGAGAATGCTGACCAAAGCGGAGATTCCAACCGTTGCCAAGGCCCGGGAGAATGTTCTGATCATATCGTATTTAAAAACCAAAACCCCCAATTTCCCCAGTAGGTTGGGATGGGCCAAAAGCCACGCGTCAACGACCACTAAAACAACTAAAATAAGGTAAAAAGAAAGATTCCGGTTCATAAAAAACAACAATTTGTAAATAACGAATAACTTGCGCAGGCGCCCATTTAGGTGCGGCAAATATACTTCAAATTATGCAAGAACACCACCTGCAAGTTAAACGAACAGCCCGGTATTTCACGTTGGGGACGCTCAATGAACGCACAAAACAAGTTTGGTTTGTCCTTCATGGCTATGGCCAACTAGCCCAATTTTTTATCAAAAAATTTGACGTTCTTAACGATAGCCAAACCGTTATTGTGGCCCCAGAAGCACTCTCACGGTTCTATTTACAGGGTGTCAGTGGGCGGGTAGGTGCTACTTGGATGACGAAAGAGGAGCGCGCTTACGAAATCGACGATTACATTTTTTACCTCAATCAATTGTACGACACCTTACTGGAAGAACGAAACCCCAATAACATTCAAATTAATATGTTAGGATTTTCGCAGGGGAATGCAACCCTGCTGCGATGGCTCAACAATGGCCATGTTCGGTACGATAGGGTGGTGATTTGGGCAGGATTCTTTGGCAATGGCATAGCCGATGTAATCGCCCCCGCTAAATTATCCAACGTTCCGACGACGTTGGTCTACGGCACGCAGGATGAATATTTGGTTCAGGTCGATTTAGATAAGTACGAAGCCGACATAAAGACGGACATTCCTCATTTGGCGGTGGTTACGTTTGACGGAAAACATACTATTGACCGAGAAGTATTGAAAAACCTAAAGCTTTGATACACTAGAACGCTGATTTTCAGCATGATTTCATCCAATCAGCGTTCTGTATTTTAGGATTATGAAAACAGGCGAGCAATGCTTTCCTCCGCGTATCCACCGCTGGAAGTCATTCCTTTTCCGCCAATACCCGTAATGATACGAATATGTTCGTCGACATCGTATTCGTAAATTTCGTCGGACGTTTGACTATAAAACCCTGCCCAGCTCATTTGCATTTTTTCGACGGGGAAACTTACAATGCGCTTGGCTTCGTCAATAATCAATTGATTGATGTAATCGTTGATATGATAGCCCAAATCATCCACGTTTTGCGCCCCTGCGTATTCGTGCGAGTCACCCACCACAACCGAGCCATCCAAAGCCTGCTTGAACAGCACGTGAATACCCCACTTTTTAAGTTCATCATAATGGGCGGGCGTGGTGAGGTTGGCGTATGATGAAAGTTGCTGAAAAGACTCATAACGCCGAATCGTCAATCCCGTCAGAATATTCCCTTTCATGTTCAACTCAGGAAAAGCAATGGTTTGAAGCATTTGCAATTTGCTGACAATCAAGCCACTTTTGGCAAACAGTTCGGGATAAAGCATCCGAAACTCGTGACCATTACAAATGAGCACTTTGCTTGCTTCAAACGTCTTTTGGTTGGTAAGCCGCACGGTAGCTTTTCCGTTTGAGGATTGGCACTCCACCACGGTTGCATTGTTGATGTACGTAATACCTTCTTGTTCTGAACAATACGCCAAAAACTGTTTCATCAGTTTCGGGGAGTCAACGGTCAATTCACCAGGAAAGAAAACAGCGCCTACGGGATATTCCTTTTGTAAGTAGGGATATTTCTCTAGGCAACTCTCCCGAGTCAACAGCTCGCAGGGGTAGCCGATTTTCTGATAATAATCGTACAATTCATTGGCCAACTGCCACTCATCGGCGTCAGAAGCGATGTAGACCGAGCCGTTTTTGCGAACGGTTAAATCGGTTTTTGATTGAAGTTCTTGGTATAATTCCAAGCTACGTTGGCCGTACTCGAACCATCTCCCAGCCAACCCAGACGGAACCGCTTGGCCAAAATTTCGAACGGTTGCGCCTACCGGAAAATTATCCTTTTCTAAGAGTAATACAGATTTATTTTGTCGAGCGGCATGGTAAGCATGGAAAGTCCCCATGATACCGCCACCGACCACGATTAGGTCAAAATGAGTACGCATCCGCTGTTTTACCGCTTGGGCGGCCCTGTTTAATTCCTTCTATTAGATTAATAATTTCGTCAATCGAGCCAATCAGCGCATCGTGTGGATGGCCTATGAGCTGCTCGACGGTGTGGGTGCCGTTCGTTACGCCTAAGTTCAACAAAACGCCTGCTGCATTACCTGATTGCAAATCAGAAGGCGTATCGCCCGCATTAATCACGTGTTTAGGATCAGTGACACCCAAGAGGCGCATTGCTTTTTGAATCATCAACGGCGCAGGGCGGCCATGCTCTACTTCATCACTGGCAATAGATGCTTGAATTATGCTGTCGTCATTGCCAATACGATTTTCATCCAAGCCTTCGAGCCAGCCCAAACGACCCAATATAATATCGGTCACAACCCGATAAAAGCCCGTCGTCAAAGCAATCTTAATGTTATTTTGTTTAAGGTAGCTAAACAGCTTCAGGCAGCCGTCGGTCGGAAAAACGGGCTGAGTCTGATAGTGTGCTTCCAATACCTCTTTAAAAATAGCGTACGACTTATCAACCTGTGTTTCTACATCCGGATGAGATTCTCCGAGCTGGGCTCTCCAAAACAATTGAAATACATAACGCTTCGATAATCCCTGTGCCGCCAAAATTGCTTCGTCAGAAGCTTCGAGTCCCGACATACGCGCTGCTTTTGCAAAGCAGGCCTCCACCTCATGCTGATCGGCTACGGTCGTTCCGGCCATGTCCAAAACGACCAATTTTATCTGTTGTTGCTCCATTTATTTATATGCATTTGAATAATACAAAAGTAATAGTTCGTAAACAAAGTTAATAAATTTCGAATTAAAGTTTAGTTTAAGTATACAATTTATTTAATATTCATTCCATAATAATTTGGTAATAATTAGATAACATATACGAATTAAACCGCAAATTTCGCCCATTGTGTATAAATAATACTGGAATATGGAACTTCAACCGAATGTTATGATTAAAAAAATATATTAATAATTACTTTACTATTAGTTAACTATTTATTAATTTCACTAAACTTACTTTGCAACGGGTTTAGTAAGTCCTACACTCCTTCATTTTCCACTTAACAAATTAACATTATGCGGTACTTTTTACCCCAAAATCTAGGGAAATCCTTTTGGGTGTCATTCTTTATATTGACACTCGGTGTAGCCTCCAGTCTCCTTGCACAAGACATAACGGTGCAGGGCAGAATTACAGACGCCGAAAACAACGCACCGCTCCCCGGGGTGAGTGTGGTTGTAAAAGGCACAAATCGCGGAACGAACACAGACGGTGAAGGCAGATATCGCCTTAGTGTAGCTCCCAATTCTACGTTAGTATTCTCCTTTGTAGGCTACAATGCCCAAGAAATATCGGTGGGCAATCGTAGCACCCTTGACCTAAAAATGGCACAGGACCTCAAACAACTACAAGAAGTTGTTGTGACAGCATTGGGGATTCAAAAAGATAAGAAAACGCTGGCTTTTGCAACGCAAAGTGTAAAAGGCTCTGACCTTATCAAAGCCCGCGAGCCCAACCCCATCAACTCCCTCGTGGGGAAAGTGGCTGGCTTAAACGTAGGGGCAAGCGCCGAACTTTTGCGTGCTCCACAGGTGTCGTTGCGTGGTGGTCGCCCACTATATGTAGTAGATGGTATTCCGATCAACTCCGATACGTGGAATATCAGCCCCGACGATATAGAGTCAATGGACGTATTAAAAGGGCCTTCGGGAACGGCTTTGTACGGTTTTCGGGCTCAGAATGGGGTGATTATGATTACAACTAAGAAAGGGTCGAAAGATAAAAGAGGCTTTGCGGTTGATGTCAACTCTTCTACAATGTTTGACAATGGATTTATTTCTATGCCTAGAGTACAAGACCAATACGGTCCAGGCGACCACGGCAAATATGCGTTTGTGGACGGTCGTGGAGGTGGTGTAAACGATGGCGACTACGACATTTGGGGACCGCCATTGGATGGTCGTTTGCTAACTCAGTACGATAGCCCAATTGACCCTGCAACAGGTAAGCGGATTCCTACTCCTTGGTTGCCGCGTGGTGCCAACAATTTACAACGTTTTGTTCGTACGGGGATTTTATCTAATAACAACGTATCGGTATCAGCCAGTAACGACAAAGCAGACCTTCGGGTGTCGTTGTCGCACCAATACCAACGGGGTATCATTCCTAATACGCAACTGAACATTACTAACCTCAATACCTCGTTTGGGTATAGTTTCTCCAAAAAATTGCGTTTTGAAAGTACCATCAACTACAGCCGTCAATATACGCCTAATATACCTGACGTAGACTATGGCCCTAACTCCCTCATTTACAACTCAATCATTTGGGGTGGCGCAGACTGGAACGTAGATGATATGAAACAATTGTGGCAACCTGGCAAAGAAGGGGTCCAGCAAATATACGCTGAGTACCAACGCTACAACAATCCTTGGTTTGTGGTTAAAGAGTGGTTGCGTGGTCATTACAAAAATGACATCTACGCCTATGCGCTTGGTAAATACCAAATTACGGATTACCTAAATGCACAAATTCGTACGCAAGTAACGACTTATGACATTCTTCGTACCGAGAAAATGCCTTTCTCTGCTACTTCTTATGGACGTGAAGAAGCCCGCGGTGACTACCGTGAAGACCGTCGTAGCCTTTGGGAAAACAATACTGACGCCTTGGTTAATTTTGACAAAGAGGTGGCTAAAAACATTACCGTGAGAGCTTCCGTCGGTGCAAGTATGCGTTTGTTCCGCTACAACTCCAACTTTGCTTCTACCGACTATCTCAACGTACCAGGCGTATATAGTTTCTCCAACTCACGCAACCCCGTACAAGCTTATAACTTTGCGGCTTACATGAAAGTATTGAGTGGCTATTACTCTGCAGACGTTTCTTTGAGCAAATACGCTAACCTTTCAGTAACAGGACGTTGGGATAAAACCTCTACGTTGCCGTCAGGTCGTAACGTAGGTTTTTATCCTTCTGTGGGTCTAACAACGGTCCTTTCGGACTACGTAAAGTTGCCAGATGCAATTACATTCCTCAAACTTCGGGCTTCGTTTGCTCGGGTAAAAGAGGCCTTTACGCAAGCTACGATTGGGGTTCCGCCAAATACGCCAGTCCCTTACGGTGCCAACTATACTTCATCTTACGACGGGCCAAGTTATGGTACAACCGTTGCTTACAGCATATCGCGTCCTTACAACAACGAAGCCGCGGCTTATTATTCAACTCGCCTTGTTGACCCTAACATTCAGCCCTCAACGCGTACCAACTACGAGGGAGGATTGGAAATGAAGTTTATGAACAACCGTTTGGGCTTAGATGTAACTTATTTTAACTACTTAGATGGCCCCCAAATTTTTGGATTAACGCTCCCAGAATCAACGGGTTATGGGGCACTCACCACCAACGGTATCAAAACCCAACGTAAAGGATTAGAGATTGCGGTAAGTGGTAATGTTCTCAAAAGCGGCACCGGTCTTAACTGGGACATCTTGGCCAACTGGTCCACTTGGCAAGAAACCCTCAAGGAGATTTACGGTTCACAAACTCGCTTGAATCAGTTTTATAAAATTGGCGACCGTTTGGATGCTTATTATGGACGCGCCTTTGTTCGTACCCAAGATGGTCAAATCGTCAACGATGCCAGCGGACGTCCGATTTACAATCCCGTCAATCAATTCTTAGGCTACACTAACCCTGACTGGACGTTTGGTTTCCAAAACAAATTTAGCTACAAGAACTTTAACTTTAGCTTCCAATTTGACGGACGCGTAGGTGGTGTTATTGAGAATTACATCCAAAAACAAACGTTCCGCGGTGGTCGCCACCAAGCTACGGTCGAGGGTGCCATGGGTATTGCTCGTTTGGCCGATACGCAAGGACAGAAAACTTGGGTAGGAGAAGGAGTTGTTTTAACGGGTGGTACGATTAAATACGATCCAGATGGTTTGGTAACAAACTACGGTGAATTGAATTTTACCCCGATGTCTTCTGCGAATGCTACGTTTTTGCAAGATTGGATTAGCCGATATTACAACTCCAATGAGGGCAACATGATAAACCGTACGTTTGTGAAATTACGTGAATTACAGGTAGGTTATTCACTCCCAGCGGGTTTATTAGGTAAGAATATCAAGCAGGCTACGATTTCGCTGGTTGGACGTAACTTGTTGTATTTTGCTCATTCTAAAGATTTGGATGTAGAGCAATTTGTTAACTACACTGACCGTGGGTCGTCGTTACAGACACCTACCATGCGTCGTTACGGTATCAATATCAATTTCACTTTCTAAGAGATTGTTGTTGGCAAACTGTAAATGAAAACCAATCTTTCGTACAAAACTTTAAGACGATGAAAATCAATAAAATATATTTAATTTTTGCCATTGCCGCTCTGACCATGAGTAGCTGCCAAACCTTCCAAGAGTTGGAAACCAACCCCAACGTTCCTGCAAGCTCACCTGCTAACTTGGTATTCAATGGTATCCTTAATAGTATGACCGAACGTCCTTGGGGCAAAGACACCCGTTGGAATCAGTTTTATACCATCAATTATAACTATTACGGCAACAACGAATACGACTGGACTACGTCGGGCACTTATTTTGACGCGCTTAAAAACGTGGTAAAAATGGAGGAAGAAGCCAAAAAATCGACGGGAAAAGACTTAAATCCGTACGCGGCACTGGGTAAATTTTTTAAGGCTTACTTCTTCGTTTGGATGACGCAACGCCTCGGCGACCTGCCCATGAATGAAGCACTGAAAGGCACCGAAAATACCAGCCCTAAATACAATACGCAAAAGGAAATCTACGTGCAAGCGCTCAAATGGCTCGATGAATCAAACGATGACTTGACCAAGTTGATTGCCGCAGGAGATATTTCATTGCAGGGTGATATTTACTTGAGCAACAATCTTCGGGCTTGGCAAAAAGTAGTCAATACCTTCAAACTGCGCGTGCTGGTTTCGTTGAGCAAAAAAGAAAGCGACGCAGAGCTAAACATCAAAGGTAAATTTGCCGAAGTAATCAACAATCCCGCTAAATACCCAATCATGACGGGAATGGCCGACAATATGGCGTACAAGTACAATGCTACGTACAACAA
The DNA here is from genome assembly GCF_003325355.1 of Runella rosea. GTDB lineage: Bacteria > Bacteroidota > Bacteroidia > Cytophagales > Spirosomataceae > Runella > Runella rosea. The sequence continues at coordinate 288,537 of NZ_CP030850.1, read as the reverse complement.
ATACCCCATCAACCCCGACAACTTCGGGTTTGATGCCACACGCCAGCAGATGTCAACGACCAACATAGACCTCCTTAAAGCGACCCAAGACCCGCGTCTGTTCTACATTGCCGAGCCCGCAGAAGCCCAGTTGAAAAAAGGACTCACCCAAACGGACTTCGCCGCTTTTGTGGGTGCAAATCCCGCAGAAAGCTTGGATGATATGTCTACAAAAGCACTGGCTGGACAATATTCGTACATCAACCGTAATCGTTATTACAAAAACTATTCTCCCGAAGCAACCATCCAAATCGGCTACATCGAAATGTGTTTCAACATTGCCGAAGCCGCCAACCGGGGCTGGGTTACGGCAAATGCCGAAGATTGGTACACAAAGGGAATTCAGGCTTCTCAAGGATTCTTTGAGATTAAAAACGGTGAAAACAGTGTCGTATTGGAAACCCGCAACGGAGCTAATGCTTCATTGGCGTCTTATACCATCAAATTTAATTTCACCGACTTTTACGCCCAGCCTTCGGTAAAATACGCTGGCAACAACGCAAAAGGATTGGAACAAATCAACAATCAAAAATACCTCGGCTTTTTTATGAACTCAGGAATGGAAGCATTCTATAACTGGCGTCGTACTGGCTTCCCAACCAATTTTGCCAAGGGCGGGCCAGGCACAGGAAACTCTGGCGTGATTCCGCGCCGTTGGTTATATCCCAACTCAGAGCGTATCTACAACGAAACCAACTATAAAACTGCGGTACAAGCTCAATTCGGCAAAGCTACTGAGAGCATCAATGATGAGCTTTGGCTTTTGAAGTAATTTTTTAATAGGTTAAGAATGCACAATAAAGTGGGAGATCGTCTATCTCCTGCTTTATTTTTTTTGTTTATAAACTGCTACCCAAACATGCGTTTCTTTTTCCCCTTTTCTCTTCTCTTTTCCCCCCTTTTGCTTACCGCTCAACTCCGTACAATCAAAACCCTTCAAGTACCGAGCCGAGCCGAGTATTGCAAAATTGACACCACAGGCGGCTACTCGGTACTGCCCAGCGGGCGGCGCGTCACACCCGTCGGCACTACCCTCCGCATCACCAACGACCCTTTCGGACTAGCTGTCAGTCCTGATGGGAGGCGGGTCGTGGCACTGCACAGCGGCGCTATTTCACTCATCGATGCCGAAAATCCACGTCAGGCCCTTCGCATTCCCGATTACGCCAAAACGTTTGCGGACCCTTTCAAAGGTGCCACATTTTTGGGCGCTGCCTTTGCGACTGACTCCAAACTGGTATATCTGAGCGGCGGCGACAAGGGGAATATTATCATTTTTGACACCGAAAAAAAGGAAAAAATTGACGACATTTCACTCAACCAACCCATTGATAATCAAAATTTTGAAGAAAGTTTTACTTCAGATTTAATCCTAAATTCTGCTAAAAATGAGCTGCTTGTTCTTGACCGGGCGCATTTTAGAATGGTGCGGATTGATTTGGCCACAAAAAAAATCACGGCTTCCATTCCCGTAGGGCGGCAGCCGTTTGGGCTTTCGTTAAGTCCCGACAAAAAATACGCGTTTGTAGCCAATGTTGGATTATATGCGTACCCTTTGGTGCCAGGCGTAACGCCCAAAAACAAAGACACCATGATGCTAAAATTTCCCCCTTACGCAACCGTCACCAAAGAGTCTATCGAAGGAGTAGAAGTCGAAGGACGAAAAATCCCTGGCTTGGGTAGCCCACTCGTGCCCGAAGCCATGAGCGTTTGGATGGTAGACTTAGCCACCAACAAAGTCAAGGGTAAATTTAAAACTGGACATCAGATCGGGGAAATGATTGAGGAAGCCGAAATCGTGGGCGGTGCAAGTCCCAACTCCGTTGCGGTCGGAAAACGCTTTGCCTACGTTTCCAACGCCACAAATGACAACATTTCGATTATCAATTGCCAAACGCGCAAAATCGCGGGACATATCGCGCTGAAAGTGCACCCCAGCATTGACAAGTACCGAGGATTGATGCCATTTGGGATGGCGCTCACCCAAGATGAAAAAACGCTATACGTGGCCCTTTTGGGCTTCAATGCCGTAGCAGTGGTTGATTTGACCACCCGTAGGGTAAAGGGATTGATTCCCACGGGTTGGGGACCGACCAAAGTGAAATTATCGCCCGATGAGAAAAATCTGTATGTGGTCTCTGCCCGGGGATTGGGCGCGGGCCAAAACGGCGGTAGCGGTTTTGTAAAACCAGACCGAGGTACCTACATCGGCGACATTCAGCTCGGAACATTCCAAAAAGTTACGCTCCCGACACCCACCGAATTGAAAAAATGGACACAACAAGCCATCGACAATACTTTTGAGACCGTGTCAGTCACCGACGACGGCAAAAATCCCCTCCCTCCCCTGCCCGGCTCGCGGACAAGTCCCATCAAATACATTGTGTACATTACCAAAGAGAACCGCACATACGACGAAGTCTTGGGACAGCTTTCAAAAGGTGACCCTACGCTCGCTCGATATGGAACAAATGTGACGGTAACGACAAAAACGGACACTTTGCGCCAGGTAGATGTGATGCCCAATCACCTGCGCATTGCCCAACAATTTGCGTATTCTGATAATTTTTACTGCGACTCTGATGCATCCATTCACGGCCACCATTGGATGATGGGCGTCATCCCCAACGAATGGGTCGAAGCCAATTCCAATCACTCTTCTAGCTTCAATGCATTCTCTAAAGCACCCGGACGGCGTTTTCCAAAAGCTACGGGCGGAATTGACCCCGAGGACTACAACGAAATTGGCGGACTATGGGAAGCTCTAGAACGCAAAAAAATCCCATTTTATAATTTTGGCGAAGGAAATGAGTTTGCTGCCGTCGCGGAAGAATGGAACCATTTTGAATACGGCGCACGGCAGCCCGTGGTGTTTCCTTTGCAAAAAGCGGTTTTTGAGCATACCTCGCGCAACTATGCTGGTTTTGACATGAACATTCCTGATTGGCTCCGAATGGACCAGTTTGAGAAAGAATTTACCGCAAAATGGCTGACTCCGCAGAAAGGCAAAAAAGTGGATTTGCCCCGACTGATTGCCCTCCAACTTCCCAATGACCACGGCGCGGGCGTCCGTCCAGAAGCAGGATTTCCGTATCCCCATTCTTTTATGGCCGATAATGACATTTCATTGGGTCGAATCTTACAATTCCTTTCGCATACGCCGTATTGGAAAAATATGCTCGTTGTGATTACTGAAGACGACCCGCAGGGGGGCGTGGACCATATCGATGCGCACCGCTCGGTATTGATGTTCGCCGGACCTTACGTAAAGCGTGGGCACGTATCGCACACCCACGCCAATTTTGGGTCCATTTTGAAAGTAGTTTATAATACATTGGGCGTACCCTACGTCAACCAATACGACGCTACGGCCTCCTTACTACAAGATTTTTTTACTGACAAGCCCGATTTTACGCCGTATCAGATGCTGATTCCTGACAAACGCATTTATGACGTAGACAAAGCAATGGAAATTTACAAAAAAACGTACGACTGGAAAACCGCCAAGCCAGGCCCTAAAATGGATGACCCCGATGAGCAGCGCAGGGAGCATTATCGGCAGCAAAATAACTAAAGCCGCAGTGGGTGTTATTTCACCCACTGCCTCCCAATTTTTGACATAAACAACTACATTTGCTTCCTTAAATAAACACCAAAATGCCTTCATCTATCACCGAAATTCGTCAATTATTTGAATCACAAGGCGATGAACAATACTACGGCGAAGACGTAAGCCAACTCGAACACGCCGCCCAAGGAGCGGAGCTAGCCCGCAAAGGCGGCTTTGACAAAGAAGTACAGGCCGCGGCTTTTTTGCACGACATCGGCCATTTGATGCCCGCCGAAAAGGAAGAAGAACTCATGGAGATGTACGGTCGCAAAGACCATGAAGAAGTGGCCGCCGATTGGCTGCGCGATCAGGGCTTTCCCGAAAAAGTATGCATTCTTGTCGCCAATCACGTCAACGCCAAGCGGTATTTGACCTACAAAAACCCCAAATACTTCGCAGGATTATCCGACGCCAGCCGCAAAACACTGGAATTTCAGGGTGGGCCTATGCAGGCAGACGAAGCCAAAGCCTTTGAGCAAAACCCTTATTTTGAGCTCATTATCCAGATGCGCCGCTGGGACGAAGCCGCCAAAGTGACTGGACTACCTAAGCCTGATTTGGAAAAATACTTAAAATTGTGCGAAGAAGTGTTGGGGTAAGGAGATATTCTCCCCCACATTTTTTCCAAATCTTTTTCTATTTCATCGTATTACAACAAGCTTATGGGTAACTCTTTGGCCTAAGCCTGCGTCTATCGTTACAAAATACATACCCGTAACAATATTTTTCAGGCCTATTTCCACTTGGGTAGCGTTGTTGGGCAAGCGGTGCTCTCCAATCATTTGGCCGATTGAATTGTATATTAACAACCGAGAAGTAGGTTCGAACGGGACTTCTGAAATGACCGTAAAATGGGTTGAGGCAGGATTGGGATAGAGATATGTGTGATAATTAACTAACGGAGGCGCTACCGCCAAAATGGGAGAACGCAAGGCCCAAAGTTGTTTTCCCATAGCTCCTGCGTCCGCGATGCATATAAGGCGCTTACTGTCGTTAACTAAATAACGGGAAGGAAAAGAGCTTTCAGCTGCGGGTTGTAAGTCATCAAGCACGCGGCTGTTTTCGGGAGTACCGTCGGTGGTCCAGGGCTCTACGCCTGCCTGCGTATCATAGCTACCTACAATCAAATAGTTATTAAAAACGGTCCAACCTTCTTCTCCGTTATTTTCAACATCGCGTACGTAGGCCAATTGGGTTGCCAACGAATCGGCGGTATAAAGCATGATGGGAGGATATCCAGTTTTGGAAGCCATAAATGCCTTACGCCCGTTAAATGTTAAGGGCCGTTGGTTTAAAACAAATTCGCCCAGTTTACGCACCTCTGTCGGGCGAATCAACCATGTCTGGGGGATTCTGCCATCCCAAGACAAATAAAGGTCTCGACCATCCTGAAAAAATGAAAACGCCCGAGTATATCGATCATCTTGTGGCAGCAATAGACGCGTTTCTAAAGTTTTAAGGTTTATTCTTCTACAATTCTGCCCTATAATATAGAGTTCCCCTTCGTGTACAATCGCCTTATCAGAATAAGCCAAGGTCGGTAATTCAGTGATAAAGGCCGTACGTGTGTTAAGCGCAAAAAAACGGCCATTATCCAACTGAAAGGCAGCCATATCATCTACCATGAATATCTCCACTATCTGTCGGGCACCACCCGCCATCACTTTCCTCAAAGTGAGTGCATTTTCATTTACAATGGCTGCATCGAATATCCGCGTTGGAGTGGCTGCGGATGTATAGGTAACGATAACGTCCGTTTTGAGCGCCTGTACACTAAACCCACCGAACAATGAACGGCTTACCTCTTTGGTCCCTTCTAAAGTCCCATCGGTAACCATTAGGGCAATGGTAGGTTCGCCGATGCTGAAATCAAAACGAATAAAGCGATTGTAAAATACTTTGTTTGAGGTAGCCGCCCACGTTTGCTGAGATATTACCCCTCCCGCTTCCAGCACCGTTAATTTTCCCTCAAAATCAACAGAATACAACGTAGAACTCACCTTAATCAGCACTTTGTTTGATAATTGTCTGAAATCAATTCCCCAATTGTCATTGCTCCCAACCTTAAAATCAATGACATTTTTGCTGTCGCTATCATAAATAAACGAAACATGAGGATGCAAAAACATTCGACGTTTTTCCCGAATAACCACTTTCATAGGTTCAGTTTGCGGCCCCGCAAAACGTTTTAATTCCCTCGTACCCTCAGACGTTCCATCACTTACCCAAATGGCACTTTCATTTGAACCAACCTGAGTTTGTAGGTATAAAAACGTGCCATCTTGATACGTTGAAAGTACTTTTGATACTGAAAGACTCGGTATATCTATTACTTTGGTGGTTCCACCGATGGTTCCATCGGTTATCCACAGGGACGTTGATGCAGTGGCGGTGGCTTCATCACGCGTCAGAAAAAAAACTTTTTTACCTACCCGTATTATTTCAAAATCATCATTTCCGACGGTTTTGATGTTTTTGACAATGTTAGACTTAAGCGTCGTCAAATCGGTTTTATACAGCTCTGTATCGCCATTGGCGGCCAAACGTCCCGAATGAACCATTGCATCTGCCAGGAGTTCATAATTGGACGGCGCAACAGATACCTCTGCCAATCTCCCATCCTTTAAATTATACCATTTCGGAATATCAACGGCGGTGCTTCCACCCACTAGAAGAAAATTCCCGACCTTTTTGAGCGTTGTAACAACATCAGGAATCACTTTCCAAGCATCGGCCACCTCAGTAGTTCCAGCCTTCTCAAAGTCACGAATGACTAGCGTTCCCTTCTTTGAAATACCGTAGAATTTGGCATCAATCCACAAAAAATTGCTTGCTAAAGCTGGCAGAGCGGTTTTATCAACTGTACGAAAGTTATACCCATCGGTACTTTCTAACAACCGCACCGAGGGGCTATAGAAATTGATGTGTTCTACAATCTGAATCTTATCCTCCTTTACCCGCATTTCTATCACACCGCTAAGGCTAAGGGTCGGATTAGGATTGGCAAATCCCCAGGCGTAGACCACTTCGGCAGTAGCAGGGTTGTTATTTTTAATCCGAACTATATGCCCATCATTGAACGCATTACAGTAATAATACAAATAATCACGCCAGATAAACATTTTCGGTTCTGAGGAAAAACTACCAAAATCCCCCACCCGTATCGTCCCTGTGGTCGTACCATCCGTTTGGAACACCGCCGAGCGTCTTCTGTTATTGAAGTACATTTTGCCGTTATGAGGAAAAAAAGCTGCCCCACTTTCCCCAAACCCAAGCTCGGCGAGTTGGGTACTGCCTGAGGTGGAGGGATTAACCACCCATATCTTTTGGGCCTTATCCGCAATATAAAGTTGACCATTAAGCGGCATCAATTCTGTGATGGCCACACCCCACTGCGCCAGGCGAACAGTGCCGTTGGGCGTTCCGTCACTTTGCCACACGGCACATTGTCCATCAGCTTGTAAAGAAGTAAAATAAAATTTCCCATCCGCCACCACCGTTGGATTTACGGTAAGGTCGTTGGCATAGTAAAGCCCCGAACCCGCGCCCAGCACCACGTCTTTTAAGAGCTGAGTACCCGTTTCGGTTCCGTCGGTCACCCACCATTCATCTCCATGCTGATTTGTATTGGCAATAAAAAATATCTTATTTTCGAGCCGCACGAATTTGCGCGGATTGGAAGAGGCATTGGCCACATGCTTTACCGCAGTCAATTGATTTTGAGCGCATAACGCTCCCCCAACCAACCATAAAAAAGAGAGCAAAAAAAAGCGGTATCTCATGGCTCAGTACTTATTTATTTTTTTAGACGCCCAACGTTCCCCATCGGTCACCCAAACAATGTACGTTCCTGTGGGCAGATGCGAAACATCAATTCCATCCACTTGCTCTGTTGAAGGCAATGACTTTTCCATAATCAACCGTCCATTTATATCAAAGATTTTGAGGTACATAGATGCTCCTTTAGCGTCTGTGATACGAATTGATACAATTTTACTGACCGGGTTCGGAAATACATTTAATGAAAATATCGGTTCCGGCGTTTTTATAGCCAACACAGGAGGGGTTACATTCCAAAGTTGCCGACCTTGGTCACCACTGAATGCCGAACACACTACCATATTCCCCATCACCCTCAAGTCTTTAGGGTTTGAACTCAGTGCCCCCGTTCTTAAATCCGCCCATTGTCTGGTTCTTTCGGGGGTTCCTTCGGTGAGCCAAAGTTCATTGCCTCCAGCTTCATTTTCGGCGGCGAAAATCAACATTCCAGAAAAAGCCTGTTCGGGAACAACCTGATTAGCGGGTAATGATTTCAGTAATGTCGTTTGAGTTGGAGATTCTACGAGAAATATTCCGTTTTGTCGGCCACTACTATTTTGTGTATAGCCCTGAAAACCTTTCTTTTCAATCAGATCCGTGAATTGGGTTGTAACAAAGAAATTTCCTAGTTGTTGGGTTTTAAGGCTGTCTATCTCCCAAGTTTCCGGGGTTGGGTCGGCAAAAGAGACGTACATTTTTGGGGCCTGCATAAACGTGCGCCCATTCTGATAAAACTTTGCTGGCAGCAACCTACTCAATGAATCCTTGGCAGGAAGAACTTTCCATACATTGCTTCCTACCACGTACAACGCTGACCCCGAGGTAACAAACTTGGGGTTTTGCGAGTCGGCGGCATCGCCTTTCAGGAAACGAATGGTTTTCGCAGTAACATCCAAGAGCGCCACATTGAGGCGATTGGGGGCCGTCACAACAGCTAGAGTGTAGGTATTTCCGGTTTTTTGCACGCCCCGTACCGTTGTAAAATCAAACGGCCCCATTTCTTGTGCACGTTGACCGTTAGCATCCACAAAAGTCAGAAAGCTGCTGATTTTTCCGCCAGAAGTTACTTCTGTACGGTGGATAAGAATTCCATCGGAGACTTTAAACATAGCCGTTGCCGAGGGAATTTCTATTAACTCACGCGGGGCTTCAGACGCAGAGGCTCCAGTCATGACGCCCAGCTTTCCAGACGTTTTAAGTCGTAAATAAAAGAAACGTGCCCCGATTCCCAAGGGTACCAACGTGGAGTCAACCGTGAAAAGGGTACGATTTTCAAGCGTGGTAAGCGACAGATTAGCATCTACCGCGGTCACTGACTTTTCATCAAACAACAGCACTTTATTGTCGAGCGCCAACGTCTTTCTATTTCCCGATACAGTATTAATGGTAGAAGAACGCACAAGTCTCAATCCACTAAAATCCACTTTATAAAACGATAGAGATCCAAACCAAAGTAATAGCTGATTATCAATTGAATAAACATAAGGCCGATCTTGTGCATTGGTAATACTTCCCAGCAAATTTGTACCAGCGGCGGTTCCGTCGGTTACCCAGATATATCGATTATTGCTTCGGTCGACGTACGAAAACAACGCCCGCTGCCCATCTGAATACATCAACCCTGAAGCGGCTGCGTTGAGAAGTACGGTCGGTGAGTTATTCAGAATTTTTACGGTCTGCCCAACAGTCAGACCATCGGTTTTGTTAAGCGTAATTCCTGGTCCAGCATCATCGCCAATATAGTATAATTGCGTACCCAGCATAAACTGCGGGATTTCATTATCTTCGACCTGTTGTAGATTCCCTTTCACTTTAAAATTTAGTCCGTTCAAATCCGCCCCATATAGGTTGACATTCCCTTTGGCCGTCGTCCCTCCCGAAATAACCAACGAATTGTTAAATTCGAGGATTTGCGACACAAAAACGTTACGCGGAGTAATTTTTCGGGTGCCCCCATCAAACAGGTAAAGTTGCCCCCGAAAATCGGCTGACTTGACAAAATAAGCCACTGAGTTATTACTCAACTTTTTTGCACGGGCAACATCTAGTCCCGATAAAGTCCAGTTAATGTAGGTCTTTGTGGTGTCTCCCGAGGTCAAATCCATCGCGGTGATGAATGTTTGCGACGCGTAGTAAAGGGTATTCCCCGACACCTCTACACCCGAAATAGAGCCTAAAGGATCCGTTTTTGTCAATACATTGCGAAACGTACGACCGTCAGTGGTATTCTTAACGATAAACTGATTTAAAACGGAGCTACTAGGATTGGGAAACTCGATAAGTTGAAACTCATTGTCAATGATTCGAGAAGTCATTCCGCGAAAACGTTCTTGTAACGACACAGGAAAAAGGTTCACGGGTGGAATCAAGACTTCAGTAGTTGCGGTGGTTCCACGGGTCTTGATTAGCACTTTATCATTTTGGCTATTGTATACATAGACATCCCCTTTATACACGTTATAGAGTGGCTGCCCAAGGCGAATACGTTGTGCAAAAAGGCGCTGATTGCCAGTAGTAGTACCATCAGCACGCCATAGCTCATATTCTCCCAGCTCGTTGTAGGTGAAGTATAATTGATAGTCTAATACGGGGGGGACATTGGTATCTAAGTAATAATCAGGCAGTACAAAAGTGATTGACCCACCAGGATTGCTTACTCGCCTTTTGGTTTTAGCCGTAATATCAAGGTAATACAGCGCGAAGTTTTCAATTACGTAAAACTTATCCTTTTGCGGTGTGGGCCTGAATTGCTCTATGATGCCCTCGTAAGTAAATATCTTTATAGTACCTTCGGTAGTACCGTCCGTTTGCCAAAGCTCTGACTGGTTAAGGGCATTCTTTGTCAGAAAATATAAAATTCCATTGGCAACCACTATACTCCGCTCCACTTCTAGCAAAGACGTATTAAGATTTCTAACCAACGTGGTTGCTAGGCCCGGAGCAATATCCTTCAGTAATTTTGTACCCGTATCGGTTCCGTCAGTCACCCACCACTCGGCACCATATTCTTTTGTATCGGCAATAAATAACAATTTGTCCCCCAATCTATGAAAAGCGCGGGGGTTGGAAGAGGAACCTGTTCGGTGCTGAATGGCTGAAAGTTGTTGTTGAGACTGCGAAGTAAACCAACAACCTAATAAAAGGAGGCTGAAAATAGTGTGTTTAATCATGGCTAAAATAAATTACGCTGCAATCAGCGTAATTTATTTTATTTCTCCAAGAGCATTGCCCCAAAAGAATACCCACCCCCAAAAACGGTAATGACGATTCGTTCTCCTTTTTTGAAGCGCCCCCAATGTTCGGAAAGACCGATGGCGCAACCAGCGCAACCCGTGTTTCCTAAATATTGAATATTAGAGATAAGTTTATCTTCCGAAAGGCCCAACGTATTCATTACGTTCATACTGATACGTAAATTGGCTTGGTGCGGCAACACATAATCCACGTCTTGCACCGTAAGTCCGCACCGCTCCAACACCTGCAAACTTGCCTTGGGCATGTACGTACAAGCATTGATGAACACATCCCGCCCGAAAGGCATGATCACCCCCCGTTCGTTGGGACGAAGCACCACAGCTTCGGTGGCTTTTCCGCTGGTAGCGGCACCGCCCGTGAGCAAGGCGCGGATTTCCAAATCTTCTTCGCTGCTGCGCTCTTTGGTAATCAACAACGCCGCCGCGCCATCACCCCACAAGTGCCCCGAAACGGTGTCGGTTTCGTTGTAATAACCCGTGTTGTGTTCCGACGTAATGACCAGCGCCTTGGTGGCTTTGTTCATGGCAAAATACCCTTCCACTACTTCAATCGCGTTGAGTAAAGACGAGCAAGCCGACGAAATCGTGACGACTGGGATATCAGGAATTTCCAGAAAATGCTGGGCCGCGTGAGCTAATGTTACGATTGTATCGTATGAAGTATAAGTAGCGCCTACAATTAAATCTATTTCACTCGCAGGAATTTCAATTTTATCAAGTAATGCCTTCACCGCTTCTACTCCCATGGTGTGAGAGTTTTCGGCAGAGGCAGCTTTACGACGGAGTTGAATTCCGGTACGCTGTACAATCCATTCGTCCGAGAGGCCGTTCAGCTTGGTAAAATGTTCGTTGTCAACAACTTGCTCGGGCAGGTAGTGACCAACTTGGTGAAGAAACATACTGTGGTTGGTTTAAACCGAAACTTTTAAAGCCGAAAGTTAAACATTTCCTAGAAATCATATCACACTATATTGAAATCTTACAACAAAGTCATCATAATTTACCATTTCACTCAGTACCTTTTTCCCAACTGCGCTGAAAAAGTAGACTTATTTTCTGCCAATAAATAAAATCTATTCACAGAATGACGCTTCGTTCCGGAATGTACCGTATTTTTGCCCAGTACTGAAAATCGAGGTCAATGCTTCCAACCAAGTTATTACTTGTTGTTCCCTGTTACAACGAAGAAGAAATTTTACTGAAAACCCACCGTACTCTTCAAGAATACTATACGCATCTAGAAGCAGAACAACTCATCTCGCCAGAGAGCAAGATATGTTTTGTAAACGATGGCAGTCGCGACCGTACGTGGCAGCTCATCGAAACCATTTGCCAGAATGACTCCAAAAGTATCGGCATTAAATTATCCCGCAATTTTGGCCACCAAAGCGCTATTTTGGCTGGATTGACGCAATATACCAACGATTACGATTGCTTTATTACCATCGACGCCGATTTGCAGGACGACATCGCCGCCATCGGAAAAATGCTCGAACAACACCGCGACGGGGCAATGGTGGTCTACGGAGTCCGCGATGACCGCAGCAATGACAGTTGGTTTAAACGCACCACTGCTGAGTCATTTTATACAATGATGCGCTGGATGGGCGTGCCCGTTGTGTTTAATCACGCCGATTTTAGGTTGATGGACCGCCGTATACTTGAAGAGTTTGCGCATTTCAAGGAAGTAAACTTGTTTTTGAGGGGAATTATTCCGCTGATTGGCTTCCGTTCGGAGAAAGTTTTTTACAAACGATTGGAACGAGAAGCGGGAGAAACCAAGTATCCGCTCAAAAAGATGTTACTTTTTGCCTGGAACGGGGTCACTTCTTTCAGTACGTTTCCCATGCGACTGGTGCTTTATTTTGGTCTTTTCAACTTTTTTATCGCGATGGCGGTCAGTGTCTACATCGGTATTTCGTACTTGTACGGAAGTACGGTGGCGGGTTGGACCTCAATTGTATTGCCCATGACCTTTTTTAGCGGCGCCAACATGATTGCCATTGGGTTGATTGGCGAGTACGTTGGCAAGATTTATGAAGAAGTCAAAGGAAGACCCCGGTACATTATTGAAAAGGTTGTGGAAGTGCCAGAAGTGAGAAGTGAGAAGTGAGAAGAACAAATTGCTTCGGAGGTTTTTTGTAGCCCTTCGGGTTTATTCACAAATGATATTATCAAATTTAACCAATGCTGAAAACATTACAAAAGCCTTTATTTCAGAATCTTTTTAACATCGGATTACTGATTTTGGTGTTAATTCCGTTGTTGGTATTGGCTTGTTACAATCATCCCTCGCCCGTTGATGATTACTGTTATATTGATACGGTTTTTAAATATGGCTATTTTGAGGCCATGAATTTTTACTATACTGGCTGGACGGGGCGCTATTTTGGGATTCTGATGAATCACTCCAATCCGCTCATTCTCAAATGGCCAGGGGGGGTCAAACTGCTTTCTTTTCTCTTAATTTTGGGACTAGCGGGCAGTCTTTTCGCCTTAGTTAAAGAAGTATTCCCCAAATGGACCCGACTTGGCGCGTTGGGTTTGGTGGGTGGATTGGTGTTCTTATTTATTCTTAAAATTGCCAGTATCGCCGAAGCCTTTTATTGGATGGCCGCCTTCGTAACGTATACCGTTCCCAATGCACTTACTATTTATTGGCTCGTAGTAATGATGCGCTGGTATCAATTGCCCAAAGGTGGTCTCAAAAATTTCACCTCCATTTTAGCAGGCTTTTTGGTGTTTGCGGTTATCGGATGCAGCGAAACCAATCTAACCATCATGGTGCTATTGGTGGCAGGATGGTGGGGCTATCAATTGGTTATCAATCGTACTTGGGATTGGTTTGCGGTCTTTTTGGTGGCAGTAGCCGCTTTTTCGTGTTATATTTTCTTTACCTCACCCGGCAACCTCCTCCGAATGAGCGGCAACCCAGAGGGTAGAAATATCCCGTTTTCTGCCATGCAATCCATCAAATTATTGGCCCGACTGAGCATAGAGTGGATGACCCGAACGCCTTTGTTGGTATTTACAATCTTGTGGATTGCCGTATTGCCCAAAATTTTTGTCAATCAGCAAACGATGCGCTATTTTTCGGTCCCTTTATGGGTGGCAGTGTTGGCTTATTTTGGCATTTTGTTCGTCCAGATTTTCCCGTCTTACTACGGTATCGGTATTGAACCAGCCCCCCGCGTTATCAACTCTATTTATCTTTATTTCCTGATTGGCTGGTTTTATTGCCTTGCCGTGTTGGTTCGATATTTTTATCAACAGGATTTTTGGGGGGCAAAAAATTGGTATTTACCCCCTTCCATCAAATTGGTGCTTGCCATACTTATTCTGGTAAGTGCGCTCTTTAGTCAAAACTTTCGCATGGTGTACGGTGATTGGCTACGCGGAAGAGCAGCCGCTTATGATTCAGAGTTGAAACAACGTTACGAATACATCGAAAACACCCCCGGCGACCGTGTGTATGTAGAGCCACTCAAAGCCAGACCCCAGTCGTTGTTTTTGGACGATGCCAACCCCGACCCCAAACACTGGTGGGCTAAGTGCATGGGTGGTTATTTTGGTAAAAAAGAAGTTGTACTTAAAACAAATCCTTGATGCGTCGGATTATTTTTTGGCTTATTGCTTCTTTCCCCATTGGTCTATTTCTTTTGATTATAGCCCGGTATTCACTCAATGTGCCGTGGTTTGACGACTTTGACCCGTTTCCAGATTTTTTACGCGAATGGCAACGAACCACTGATTTTGCTTCCTACATTAAATTACTTTTCAAGCCCAACAACGAGCACCGAATGGTATTCGGAAAACTGGCGGCATTGGGGTATTTTTGGCTATTTGGAACGCTTAATTTTACGTTTTTGCATTGGGCTGGCACTTTTTTTACGCTCGGCACCTTCGCCATTTTTATCAGAGCCATTCGACAAGGCAATATTCCATGGGTTTATTTATTGCCTTTCCCGTTCTTGTTATTTCAGTTGCAGTACCACATGACGTCGCTGTGGGCCATTACGGGTCTGCAACACCAACCAGTTATCTTTTTTGTTTGTTTAACGTCCTATCTCTTGGCTCAAAAACGCTTTGCTTGGGCCCTCCTCGCGGGGCTTTGTGCCAATTTTGCGATGAGCAACGGCATCTTTGTCTGGCCAGCGGGATTTGTCATTTTATTTTTACAAGGAAATTATCGGTGGTTGGGCAGTTGGCTGTTGGTGGGAATCGTGGCAGTCTTTTTGTACTTCAATGGAATGCAAACCCTTAATAATGAATCCAGTTTTGGGTATTTTCTCCAACATCCTCACGAAACTTTCTTCGGTTTTTTTACTTTTATTGGCGGACTTTTCGACTTCTTTCCCGACCGCAGTACGTTCGAACGCTCCGTTTTGCCCACTATTTTTGGCATGATAATGACCAGTTGGCTCGGTATCGTGGTGGTACGGTTGTGGAAGTTACATAAAAAACATGCCCTCGCCCCCAATACGCTGCTGCTTTTTTTGATTGGAGTATCTACGTATTTGCTCGCCAATGCCACCATTATTGCCTTTTTACGGCCTCGTTTTGGGTATTTTGTGATGCTAGTCAGCAATTACAAAATCTATCCTGCGCTATTTATGATGGTCAGCTATGGGTTTTATTTGGGCCTTTTTCCGCTCAAAAGAAAATGGCTAAATGCCGCACTTGGGTTCAGTATTTTGGTCTGGGGACTGAGTTTTTTACATTACTGGCCTACCGTCAGCGAGCGCCGAAAGACTTTGCTCGCTTTTGCCTATAATCAACAACACAACGGGTTTGGACTGGGCCTTACCCCGAATTCACCCGCCGCCCTTTACGTCGACACGTTGATGAAGTATCACGTCAACCATAAGACGTACCACTATCCAACCGATTTGGTCCCCGCTTTAAAGGCAATTCAGGCCGATACAAGCCTGAAAATCAAGCCCGTCATTACAAATCAAGAAGATGGATTGTCTATATTTACCGACGATTTTTCTTACGATTCGGGTTTCGACGCTGCTTTGTACGCCTTTTTGCGTTCCGACAGCCACAATTATTTATTCAAATTGGAACCCAATCTTTACAAAGGGAGAAATTGGTTTCATCGGTACGATAGAGGTAGTTTGGTATTGATTCCCAAAGAGGCCATTGCAGCAGGCAAATATTCGTTAGGTTTTGTTTATGTCAAGCACGGCCAAGCCAAAGCCATGATTTATCAACCCATTGAATGGCCATAGACAACCCCACTAATCACTGTTGAACATCCATTGTTAAAAACATTTTGTTTTGGAAAAACCTCAAATTTCAATTATTGCCCCGTTATATAACGAAACCGAATCATTTCCGCATTTGGTAGCTCGCCTCAGCAAACTGATGGACAGTCTTTCGCTTTCTATCGAGGTTGTATTGGTGGATGATGGCAGCCGCGACAACACCGCGACGCTTATGCGCCAACTTGCGCTGCTTGATAAACGTTACCACTGCGTTTTTTTGTCGCGCAATCACGGGCACCAATTGGCCCTTACGGCGGGATTGGCCGCGGCGAGAGGGACCGAAGCGGTGTTTGTCATTGATGGCGACCTTCAAGACCCACCCGAATTACTGCCCGATTTTTACAAACTGTACCAAGAAGGCTACGATGTGGTGTATGCCGTTCGGCGTAAACGGAAAGAGAATTTCGTAAAACGCACGGGATATTATTTGTTTTATCGCCTGTTGAAATCCATTTCATACGTAGAAATTCCGCTCGACAGCGGGGATTTTTCGCTCATTAGCCGGCGCGTGGTGGATGTAATGAATCAAATGCCCGAAGAGAGCCGTTTTTTACGCGGAATGCGCACTTGGGTAGGATTCAAGCAAACGGGATTTGAATACGAACGCAGCGAGCGAATCGCGGGTGAATCAAAATATTCGTTTAAGCAACTTTTCAATTTGGCCTACAACGGAATTTTTAATTTTAGCGAATTTCCTATAAAATTTATGACCCGGGCAGGCGGCACAGCCATTGGTATTGCCTTGGTTTATTTCATGATTGTACTCGTAAAAAAATTATTCTTTTCTGATATTATCGAAGGGTTTACTGCCCTACTTTTTGTGGTTATTTTATTCAGCGGTGTGCAATTGATTGCCCTTGGTATCATCGGAGAATACGTTTTGCGTATCTTTTTTCAAGCAAAAGGCCGCCCACTGTACATCATCAAAGAAGAGATTGTTGATGGGCGGTTAAAAGAACCGCAAAATCTCAAAACGGAGTAAATTCACGGCGAACCTTCGCAAAACAGATGATGGTATTTCGGTTTTTAATTTTTCTTTTTTCAGTTTTATATTTTTCGGTTTCCAAAGGCCATGCTGTTTAATTCGGTCCAGTTTCTGCTATTTTTCATTGTTATTACACTGGCGTATTTCAGCCTGCGCTGGAATCTACGCTGGTTTTTGCTGTTGTTAGCAAGCTGTTATTTTTACTTGGTGTTCAAACCGATTTACATCCTTATTCTGTTTGCCACCATTGTAATCGACTACTTTGCGGGGATTTGGATTGCCTCAGCGGCTGGCCCACGCCGAAAATGGCTTTTGGTACTGAGTATTGTGACCAACGTGGGGATTCTGGCCGTTTTTAAATACTTTGATTTTTTTGCCGAAACGTTCAATTCTTTCAGTTGGAAAATGGGAATTGCGTGGAGTATGCCCATTCTAAAACACCTAAATCCCGATTTAATTCTGCCCATTGGTTTGTCGTTTCATACGTTTCAGGCCATGAGCTATACGATTGAAGTGTATCGCGGCAATCAAAAAGCGGAAAAACACTTCGGAATCTATGCCCTGTATGTTATGTTTTATCCCCAGTTGGTGGCGGGGCCGATTGAACGTCCGCAAAACGTGCTACATCAATTCCACGAAAACCATCCTTACGATTGGGAAAATGTAAAAGCGGGCCTGACCCGAATGGCCTTTGGATTCTTTAAAAAAGTGGTCATTGCCGACCGGCTCGCCTTGATGCAAGGGCCCGTTTACCTCGATCCCGTCCATCACAACGGACTGACGCTTTTAGTAGCTACGTTTTTTTATACATTCCGAATTTATTGCGACTTTTCGGGGTACTCCGACATCGCCTTGGGGGCTTCCCAAGTGATGGGCTTTAAGCTCATGGAAAACTTCAAGAC
The DNA here is from genome assembly GCF_003325355.1 of Runella rosea. Lineage (GTDB taxonomy): Bacteria > Bacteroidota > Bacteroidia > Cytophagales > Spirosomataceae > Runella > Runella rosea. The sequence goes on along the minus strand of NZ_CP030850.1, from coordinate 270,658 downwards.
ACCTTATATCTCCAAATCCATCTCAGAGTTTTGGGGACGCTGGCACATTTCCCTTTCTACGTGGTTTCGGGATTACCTCTACATTCCGTTGGGCGGAAATCGGGTCAGTGAAGGGCGCGCTTATTTCAACCGATTCACGGTTTTTCTCGTTAGCGGGCTATGGCACGGGGCTAGTTGGAACTTCATCATTTGGGGCGGATTGCACGGATTTTATCTCGTGTTTGCCTCCCTTAGGGACAAATACTTAAAACGTTGGAACATCACATTGCCCACTGGTGCTTGGTATGGTTATCTACAAACGCTCGTCACCTTTGTTTTGGTGATGCTTACGTGGGTATTTTTTGCGGTAGGCGACAACCCCAAAATGACCATTGGTGAAGAAGTAAGGAGTTCTTTCTTGATTTTAAAGAAGATAGCCACGCTGTCGATTCACTCCCCTATCCAATCGGCACTCAACTCCGTCGAAATGATTTTTTGTGTTGTACTTATTGGTATTTTACTGATTAAAGAGCACTTTGTATTGCACATTCCAACCCGCCGCGATGTCACATTTTGGAGTGTATTCATCACGTTGTCCATCCTGTGTTATTTCTTCGGCGTTTTTGAATCCAATCAGTTTATCTATTTTCAGTTTTAATCACGCAAAGACGCTAAGTCGCAGAGAATAAAACGTCTTTGCGCGACCCGCCGCAGCGGTAATACAAAAATGAAGTGCGTCACAACTGGTTGGCCAAAATTGCGATTCCTTCCGAAAAGCTACGCGGCTCATAGCCCAAAACGCTACGCGCTTTATCTAGCACAAACCCCGTACGGGCGGGGCGTTTGGCGGGTTGCGAAAACGTAGAAGAGTCGGCTTGAGCAATCAATGATTTGTCTAAGCTAAAATAATCAGCAGTCAGGATGGCCATTTCGTAGGGAGTGAGAAAATCTTTTCCTGAAATATTGAAAATGCCTTTCGCTTCTTGGTCGGCAATCAAAAAACAACCCATGGCTAAATCTTCCGCCAACGTAGGTGTGCGCCATTGATCTGTGACCACTTTGATATTTTTCTTCTCTTCGAGTGATTTTTTCACCCACAAAATGATGTTGGAACGTGACATATCGTAGGCAATACCATAAACCAGCACGGTTCTGGCAATGGCCCAACGAATACCCGAATGTTGCACAATCTTTTCGGCGGCATACTTGCTCCAACCGTAAAAACTCAGCGGATTAGCCTCACCTTCCTCCGTATACGGCCCTGCGGCGCCGTCAAAAATAAAGTCGGTAGAAACGTGGCAGAGAAAAATGTCATGGGTACGGCAGGCATCCACAATGTACTGAACCGCGTGTACGTTTTGCGCCCAACAATTGTCTTTCTCCGATTCGCACTGATCCACGTTGGTCATGGCCGCTCCGTGAATAACGACATCAGGCTTGGTCTTTCCGATGATGTCTTCCACTTCTTCCCGCTTGGTAATATCCATGGAGTAATACTCATAACCTTCCGTAAATGGTAAACGGTTGGCGCCCCGAGCAGTGGCAATACATTGAATATGAGGCTGTTTTAAAAGAAGTTCGACCAATTTTTGGCCCAGCAGTCCGTTAGAACCTGTAATAAGAATTTTTTTCATAAACGTAAAAGTAGTAACCACACGGATACAAGCTCACATAGTTAGTAAAAAATTACTATGCGGTATGCATGCTCGGGCGGTTACATTAACAATTAATTATCTAAAATTACGGAGTGTATACGTGAAGGTCAGCATATAATACCGCTGCAATACCCGGGTTTGTAGGTCTTCTATGTAGGTTTCGGTAACGGTACGACTGATGCTGTTGTTTTGTCCCAAGACATCAAAAGTGCTCAATTTCAATTCTCCCGCCTGTTTTTTCAGGAATTTATAGCCGACGGCTGCGTTCCAAAGGGTAAAATTGAGGTTAAAATCCTGCCCCAACCCCGTATAAAACGTATGATTGAGGTTGGTGTTGACAAAAAAACCTGCTTTTGTCAGCCAGTTTAACTTAAAATTGCTGTTTTGATAATAATACGTACCATCCAATGAAGGCTGTAACGAGTTGGTAACGGTGTTGTAATTTCCATTGACCGACACCGTAAAATCAAGCTGCTCGCTGATGTTGCTACTCAGCACCAGCCCTCCGTTGATAGAGTGCGTATTAGAGGTATTTTGGATGTTGTTAATCAACCCAATGGTGCGGGTATAGCCCGTTCCGATGTTGAAGTTTAAGTTGCTTTTGAGCGAAGTCACGGGTAATCCGTACGTGATAAACGAACGAACATTCCAGTTTCCATTTACATTGACTGGCTGCGAAAACTGTGAGCCACGGTTGAGCGGAAACCCACCCACCACCGTATCGCGAGCGGCAATGTACGTAGCCGTACTGATGTTGTTCTGTGTAAATGAACCATTCAAATTAATAAAGAAGCTGCGGGCTGTTTTAGGATTGGTAACGCCGTAGCGGAGCGACGTGTTATGGTTATACTCCTGCTTTAAGTTGGGATTACCCGTTCTTAAAAACAGGGGATTTGAGTTATCCACTACATTTTGTAATTGACTGATGGATGGCGCATTGGTGCCCGTACGGTAATTGAACCGAAAGCTCTTTCCATCTGCGCCTCGGTAATTGATCATTGCCGAAGGCAAGATGTTATTAAACGATCGGTTGATCGAAAATTCCAGCGGATAATTCTGTTTGCCGCTCAATTGCGCATTTTGGTAATTTACTTCCGCCGTTACCATCGTTTTTTTGATGCGCAACCGGTAACTTCCTCCAATTCGATTGGTGATGTAGGTATTGTCAAATTCGTTTGACAACCGCAAATCGGGCGTGCTGTATTCGCTCGTGCTTTGGTTATAATTATAGGTTTTGCGGTCAGAATAGTTTTTGGTGAAAGAAGGGGTATAATTAAGCTGCAACTGTCCGCCCCGACCTATGTTTTCGGTCAATGAAATATTGCTAGAAATCGTGTAGCCATCTGATTTGGAATCGGTACGTTGGTCGGTTATCTGCAATGAATCGGCGGTTTTGCGGGTATAATAATTAACCACGGAATTTAACAACGATTCGCCGCTCCGGTCATTGGCTGAAGTCGTTAATCCCACTGTCAACGTACGCCCTATTTTACCAAAACGGTGCCGCCACAAAATACTGTTTCCGAAATTATATCCATTGTTTTTTGATTCTTTTTCGGTTTGGGTTTGACTAATACGCAGCGCATTAATACTATTCCCCCCCAACAAACTACTATAAGCGGTATTGCCCTGAAAGCTGATTCGGGGCGTAATGATGAGCGAGTTTTTGGAATTGATGGTATATTCCAAGCGGGCGTTTAGGCGGTGATTTTTGTTATTGTTTGACGAAAAATAATCTTCATTGTAAAGCTGCCCTGGCCCTTCGGTCGAGAAGAAAGTTCTTGCCAATTGGCTCAGGTTATTATTACTGGCATCGTTGAAGAAATAACTACCCGAGACTTTCCACTTTTTACCCCAATTGTCGGAGTAATTCAGTCCAATGGCATTTGTTTTATTGATACCTCCTTGCTGCCCCGACAAAAAATTACCTGCCGAATTACCTCCGCCAAAGTTGCCACCGCCGCCATTGTTGCCGCCACCGCCACGATTTCCACCGCCGCCACGATTGCCTCCACCTGGTGCGCCGCCACCGCCTGAGCCTCCCAATACACCTAATAAATCTTCACTCGCAAAATTTTGCTGATTGACATTATTAGACATTCCAATGACAGAAATACGGGTATCTTTCTTGAAATAATTGGTACTGCCTCCCACCATGTAGCGGTCGTCGGTGCCGTAGCCAGCGTATATTTTTCCAAACTGGCCATTGTTACGATCTGAGCGCGTAACAACATTGATGGTTTTTACGGTTTGGCCATCATCAAAACCCGTGAACTGCGACTGGTCGCTAAGGCGGTCAAATACCTGAATTTTGTCAACCACCTCTGCGGGCAAATTTTTCAGGGCCAACGTGGCATCATCGCCAAAAAACTCGCGCCCGTCGACCGTCACTTTCTGCACATTCTCTCCCTGCGCTTTTACCTGTCCGTTTTCGATGGTGATATTGGGCATTTTTTCAATCAAATCCTGCGCGGTGGCGTCGCGGTTTGTTTTGAAAGCACTGGCGTTATAGACGGTTGTATCTCCTTTTTGAGCCACCCGTTCGGCTACTCCTTTGACCACCACATCTTTCAGAAGCTGGGCGTCGGGTTTCAATGAAATAATTCCCAAATCAGGAGCAGTACGTCGCAAATTAATGCGTTGGTCGTAGGCGGTATAGCCCACAAAGCTGATAAATAAGCGGTAGGTGGCCAGCGGCACCGATTTTATGGTAAATGCCCCAGCCGTATCAGCCACGACACCAAACCGAAGGGTAGAATCGGCGGCATTTATGAGCAGAATATTGGCCCCGATCAAGGGGGATTTGTCTCCTTGGTCTGCCACACGGCCCTTCACTTCTACTTGCTGAGCAAGCAGTTGGCTGGTGACTAAAAAAAACAACGAAACGATAGTAAAGCGAATGTATTGCATGGTGTGCTGTGTTGGGTTTGCCCGTTAGACAGATAAAATAGCACAAAGTTTAGCGATGCATTTAGCAAAAGCGATGAAAAGACAAAGAATACCGACGATTTGGGCCGTATTTACCGATTAAGTTCAATTTTATATTCAACAGCCCATCCCATTATTTTATGAATAATTCCTTATATTGAAGCGCTATTTAAACCCTTTTTCTCCATGAACCGTCGCCATTTTTTTCAACAAGCTACCCTCGGAACTGCGGCATTGGCTTCCCCTGAAAGCCCGCTTTTAACTTCCACAAAAGACCTTAATCCGTTCAAGCTCGGCCTTTCGACCTACTCGTATTGGCATTTCAAAACCCCCAAAGTTGCCATCGAAACGGTCATCGACGAAGCTGCTCGCATGGAGATTGAAGGCGTGGATATTTTGCACCGCCAAATGGACAACGAAGACAACGCCTATCTTCAAAAACTCAAACGACACGCGTTTGTCAACGGGGTAGATTTGATTTGTCTTTCCATCCATCAAAGTTTTGTATCGCCCGATGCGGCCGAGCGCCAGAAAAACATCGACCACACACTGCACTGCATCGAGCTGGCCTACAAAATGGGGATTCCGAGCATTCGGCTTAACTCTGGACGCTGGAATACCATCAAATCATTTGACGAACTCATGGCCAAGCGCGGCGTAGAGCCGATTTTGCCCGGTTATACTGAAGATGATGGGTTCAAATGGTGTATTGACAGCATCGAAAAATGCCTGGCCAAAGCCGCCGAATGTGGCGTAATGCTTGCTTTGGAAAATCACTGGGGGCTTACTTCCACCCCCGAAGGCCTGCTGCGTATCCGCAAGGCAATTGATTCGCCATGGCTGGGCGTGCTATTGGATACAGGAAATTTTCTGGAAGACCCTTACACTAAACTCGAAAAAGTAGCACCCGTAGCCAACTTTGTACAAGCCAAAACCTACTACGGCGGCGGTGAGTGGTATACGTTGGATTTGGATTACAAACGCATCGTCAACATCCTACGCCAAGCCAACTACAAAGGGTACATTGCGCTGGAATTTGAAGGGAAAGAAGCCCCAGAAACGGGCGTTCGAAAAAGCGTGGCGATGTTGCGTGAGGCGATGAAAGCTTAACTCCAATCCCATACCACCACGTTCCATACGTCGGTGTAGTCTTCGTAGGTATAAATCGTGCGGAATCCTACGCGTTCATGCGCCCGCTGTGAACGTGTGTTCCGCACGGCTACTTCCGTAACGCAGAGTTCAAAATCAGGAGAAAAGTGCTCTTTGTGGGCGGTATATAAACCATCAAAAATTCCTTGCCCACGGTGCGATTCGGCAACACAAATTTGACCCATAACGTAAAAACGATAGTCGCCGATGCGCTTGCCCTGCCAATCCAGTTCGGCCACAATGTCAAACATCGGCACCAATTCTGGCACCAACTGACCGAACGTGCGCGGCATAACCAAGGCATAACCCGCTAAAGTGTCACCGTCTTTGGCAATGATTTGGGGTAGTGCATCATTCATTTGCTTCAGCACCTCAAATGAATGCTCAACGGTCGTAAACCCCTGATCTTGCTGGTAAGTAGCAGGGGTGTTTTTATATAAATTTTGGCGCTGAAGGGCCATGATTTGGCGGAGATCTTCGTCCGATTGTGCAGTCGTATAAGTGATGGGCATCCTTTTATTTGTAACCCTGAAAGGCTCTGTAATTCGCTCACAAAAGTAATAATAGGCTTTCAACAAGCCAAATAAAGGTTTTATCTTTGCTTGGCACGATTCAAACAAACTATTAACCACAAAAATGCTTACCACAGAGAAAAGGAGCAATACAGAGACAAACTTAACCTCTGTGTTTCTCCTTCTCTCTGTGGTTAAAACAAATCAACAAATGAGAAAATCATTATTCTATCTCTTCTTAACTCTTTTCTCTTCTACAACACTTTTTGCCCAATATCCAATCCTGCCCGAGCGCGAACGGGCCCGCGTGATTGATGAGATTTTGGAAGATCGCCTCACCAACCTCCTCCCCCAACTCATGCGGCGCGAAGGGATAGACATGTGGGTAATCGTCTCGCGTGAATATAACGAAGACCCCGTCATGAAAACCATGCTACCAAGCACGTGGCTATCGGCTCGCCGCCGTACCATCATGGTATTTTTTGACGCAGGAGGAGATAAACCATTGGAAAAACTGGCCATTGCTCGCTACGACGTAGGAAACTTGCTAAAAGGTGAATGGGACATCAACGTACAGCCCAATCAATGGTTGGCATTGGGCAAAGTGATTGAAGAGCGCAATCCCAAAAAAATCGCCCTCAATTTCTCCAAAGATTACGGTCATGCCGACGGTTTGACCTATACTGAGCAGAAAGAATTGATGGCTAATTTATCCGAAAAACAAAAAGCTAAAATCGTATCTGCCGACCGTTTGGCGGTGGCTTGGCTCGAAACTCGCTCCGAAAAAGAAGCAGCCCTTTACCCCTTGATTTGCCGTATTTCACACGAAATTATTGAGGAAGCTTTTTCCGAAAAAGTTATTCATCCGGGCATTACTACCACCGACGACGTGGTGTGGTGGATGCGCCAAAAAGTAACTGATTTAGGGCTTGAAACGTGGTTTCATCCTACGGTCGACATTCAACGCCACGACCCCGCCAATTTTGACCATTTACGCACGTTTTCCAAGCGCCCTGATAAGCAGGTCATTATGCCCGGCGATTTGATTCACTGTGATTTTGGCATTACATATTTGCGACTCAATACCGACCAACAACAGCACGCCTACATCCTCCGTCCGGGCGAGTCTGAAGTACCAGAATTTATCAAAAAGGCTTTTGCGCAAGGGAATCGCCTGCAAGACCTTTTGACCGAACGGTTTAAGGCTGGCGTAACGGGCAATCAAATGCTGTTGGGTGCGCTCGAACAGGCAAAAAAAGAAGGTATTACGGCCAGTATTTACTCCCACCCTATTGGTGTTCACGGCCACGCAGCGGGGCCAACGATTGGCATGTGGGACCAGCAGAAGGGAGTTCCCGGTCCTGGCGATTATCCTTTGTTTCCCAATACGGGTTATTCCATTGAGCTCAATGCCGCGGTGGAAATTGCCGAATGGAAAAAAATCATCCGAATCATGCTCGAAGAAGACGGTTACTACACCGCCGATGGTTTCCGCTATTTGGACGGACGCCAAACCGAAGTCTTTACCATCCCAAGAAAATTGACGAATGTGAAGTAATACAAACCCCGACAATTCGGCAGACCGTGCTGTCCTGAATTGTCGGGGTAGTTTTTTAATTCTTTGCGGTGATGAATGCTTAAAAGTACTTCTGATGCTACGACGGACGCTCTTTTTGCCTTTTTGCAATTGACAACAACAAGGCTGGCAGCAGAATCAAGTTTGTACACATAGCCACCAATAAAGTGATTGAAACCATCACGCCCATGGCCGCTGTACCGCCAAAACTGGAAGCTGCAAAAATAGAAAAGCCGCAGAATAGAATGATAGCGGTATAAATCATGCTTAATCCTGTTCCGAAAATGGCCTGTGAGACCGCCTCCGAGGCTGTGCGTCCGCGTTGGTAGAGTTCCTGACGGTAACGCGTTAAAAAATAAACCGTACCGTCGGAAGCAATACCAAAAGTAATGCTGAAAACCAGAATCGTAGTGGGCTTAAAATGGATATTAAAGTACCCCATAATCCCCGCCGTTAAGGCCAAAGGAATGAGACACGGAAGTTTGGATAGCAAAATAATGGGAATCGAACGGAAAAGTACCATCCCGACAATGGCAATCAAAACGATGGCAATCAACAAACTTTCGTACAAATTGCCCAGCAGATAATCATTGCTTTTCAAAAACACAAGACTGTGCCCAGTCAGGCTGACTTTATACTGAGCCGGGTTAAAGATAGAGTCAACTTTGGGGCGTATTTGATTGATTAAGTCTTTGATTCGCTCCGAGCCTACATCTGCCATTTGAAAACTCACCCGCGTAATACTGCGGTCTTCGTTCATAAATGAGTTTAATTGTTTTACGCCGCGGTTGTCTCCCTGCACATAATCGGTCAATTTTGATAACTCTAATGCCCCCGGCAACACGTAATATTTGGCTTCGCCTCCCCGATACGCCTGATACAAAAACCGCGATGCCTCAACCACCGAAACAGGCTTAGAAAACTCTTTAAAATCAGCCATTTCGTTTTGTAATGCCTTGATTTTGTACAACACCTGTGCCTGATTGCCAAATACTCCGTTGGGCTGTTTGGTATCAATCATTACTTCAAAAGGCAAAACTCCGTTGAAGTTAGACTCAAAAAAACGAAGGTCCACGTAAACGGGGTCATTTTGCGGAAGGTCATCCACGATGTACCCCACGGCTTTAATTTTGGTCATCCCATACGCCGAGACCAGAATCACCACCACCATGGCACCATAAATAGCCCGACGGTGATTGTGTACTAGATAATCAACTTTGGTCAGGAAGCCTTTGGCCCATTTTCCTTCCAAATGCTTCAAATGCCGCGCTTTGGGTAGATTCATATAATGCAACGTGATGGGCAAAAGCACCAAACAAAGTACGTACGTAACCATCACACAAATGGAAGCCACGATGCCAAACTCAACCAGCAAGGCACTGTTGGTAAAATAAAACACCCCAAAACCAATGGCGGTCGTAATATTGGCCAGAAAAATAGAAAGTCCAATCTGGCAAATCATTTCCTTAATCGCTTCGTCTTTATTTCCGTGCGTTTTGAGTTCCAGCTGGTATTTATTCAACAGAAAAACACAGTTAGGCACTCCAATCACAATCAAGAGCGGCGGGATAAGGCCAGTTAAAGCCGTAATTTTATACCCAAATAACTGGAGTAAACCAACGGAGAAAATCACCCCCATCAATACCACACCAATCGACAAGAGCGTAAGCCGAAGCGATCTAAAAAAAAGCCAGAGGATAAATGCCGTCACCAACACCGCTAAGGCCATAAAAAGCTTGAGCTCGCCCGATATTTTTTTCATGATGACCGTCCGAATAAACGGCATTCCTGAATAGTGAAGGTCGGTTTTATTTTTTATCGAAAACTCATCGGCCATCGCCTTAATTTCCTCCACAATCGTAATTCGGCGCGAAGAGTTTAGGTCTTTGTCATTAAATGTAATAACAATAAGCGTCGAATTGGTTTTGGAATTGATGGCCAATCCTTCATAAAAGGGAAGTTTTTTAACCTGATTTTTCAGGCTGTCCATCTCCGCCTGAGTAGAAGGTAGTTGCGTAAAAAGCGGTTTAAATTCAAATTTGCTCAGGCTGTCATTTCGTTCTACTTTGTATAAATGACCGAGCGAAAGCACATTCTTAATGCCTTTCATGGCCTTGATACGCTCCGCAAGCCCGTACCAGTTCCGAAATTTAGTGAGTTCAAACAAGTTGGGGTCCTGCCAGCCTATCACCATGATAGCGCCATCTTCCCCAAACACCTTCCTAAACTCCTGATATTCTTTTTCGATGGGGTCATTGGGGGGTAAAATACGAGCCATTTGATAAGAAAGTTCGATTTTACTTCCTTCATAACCCATATATGCTACTGTTACAAAGATCAATACAATCCACGCAAACCGAAAACGAATGATGCCTGCCGCAATTTTATTCCACATAGGTAGGATAACTTTTTAGAGGTGCAAAGATAGCCCACACGACGAAGAATAGACAAAAATATCCATGATATATCATATCAATTAAAATAAAGCAAAAACAAAAACCTCATTTTCAATACCTTACAAAACAACTAATGCAAATTTTAAAACCTGAGCCCAACGAGTCTTTACCAAAAATTATCTTTTGTATCCAAAAACACCTTGGCTCATAGACTCCAATCCCTGTCGAAATGATTATTATCTAAATAATTTAACCGAATAATAATAAACTGAATCACCCTTACAAACGGATACTTGTTTTGCCTATTTTAGTTATTCTATTTCCCTAACAAACCTTTTTTCTATGAAAAATACCCTTTTACGCACATTGATTTTTCTTTTAGTCAATGTCCTGCTTTTCTGGTTCCATTTTTGGGTATTCAGAGGTCCTTACCCTTTTGCAGGCTGGGCCACGGGCTTACTTCATATCATCCTTTTAATTCTTTTCCCTTACGCTAACTATTTTAAAAAATGAAAAACAAACTAATCTATCCATTCTTGTTTATCGTGGTTCTGACGGGTTGTACTCGTGTACAGCCCAATTATGAAGGGGTACTTATGAAAAATTACGGCCGCGAAGGCCGGGGCGATTTCTCGGTCGTGACAGGCTCTCAGGGTCTACTCGGCCCTGGAACAGAACTTTATCAAGTACCTATGTTTGAACAAAAAGCAGACCCCGCAGAAGTAGTCATTACCGCCAAAGATGCAGGCGTCTTTACAGTCGACCCTTCTCTCACCTATCAGGCAATTCGAACCAAAGGCGCCGATATTATCTTCAACTACAAACACGTAGGAATTGATGATGAAAATACAATTATGGACAACATCGAAGGGGCCGTTCTGAATGCACTGGTGGTCAATGCCTATCGCGAAGAAGCCCGCAATTTCAGCACCGATAGCTTAATGAACAACTTGAATCATTTTGAACAGTCGGTTGAGATACGCTTAAAAAAAGATTTTGAGGGAAAATTTTTCACCCTTACGTCCCTGACCAGTGGTCTTAAGCCCCCAACCTCGATGGCCGAAGCCATCGAACGCCGAAACAACGCCAAACAACAGGCCGAACAGGTAAAAAACGAATTGGAAGTAGCACGCATGAACTTAGAAAAAGCCAAAATTGAGGCCGAAGCCAACCGAGTAAAAGCAAGCGGCCTTGAACCAAGGGTATTGCAAGAGCAATGGATTGAAGCCATTCGTAATACCCAAAATAAAGTAATCATCACGGATGGCCGCACCCCTATTATCTTAGGCCAGCAATAAACCCAGCGCGAGCTAACCATCTACAATCTACTTATTGAAGCGGTGCGTGAAGAGTTTCGTTAAATATTTATTAAAAAGAAATTGAATGCAAAAGACCAAAAATATCCTTTTAGGTGCCATTTTAAGAGAATAAAGGCTCTTTTTATCACTATTTTCAGTTTGAAGTACAACCCAGCAACCGTACTTCAAAAGTATTTACTAAAGATAATCAATAACATAGCACGTTTATTGTCATACGGGTGTTAGGTATAATATAGTACTAATTATATAAATGCACCTATGGCTTCAAACAACAGAAACGGCTCCTCTTCGATGAAAGGCAATAAGCGGGACGTGAATGAAATCAAACAAGATCCGTCTTGGTTTATCACCTGTCTAGTCAAAGACCCCGTTAAAAGTTTTACCATCACCTTTGACCCTAAGTCACTATCCCTAAAACGGGAAAAGTACGGGGATCGGTTAATTGTGCCGCAAGGTCTGGAGCAATAATCGTTATTAATTGAAGCAATCTTTGGTTTGCATCTACAATTGAATCTCCATCAATCTTAGGATGTAAAATACCAAAGCTTGAGTCGCTAGTAAGGGAAGGACACACAAAACATTAAGGCATTTAGCTTGATGATTTTGTATGGGCTGATAGAAAGTGGAGAATGGTTCTATGCCACGGTTGTGATTCTTATTACTAATAAAATAAATAAAGCATTAAAAAGGCCAAGCAAATTGCTTGGCCTTTTTAATGCCAATGCTTAGGGATTCGTAGCGTAACGTTAATAGGGCACCATCAACGCCCTCCATAGATCAAGGCAAAAAGAGTTTAGAAAGCAACTTGAAGTTAGCATATAATTGCGTTAGAAGGTAAAGGATGCATTCAACATTCCATCCCCTCTGCATTGATTTCCAAACGCTTTGATGATGACACAAACGGCAGTAAGCGTAAAATTTTCCAGAATAAACGCAGAAAGTAAAAACTGAATCAGAGGTAAAAAAGGTTTAATTAAAACACAAACCTAAAAAATACAACGCTCTCCACAACTTTTTGGAATTGACCCGAAAAACCGTCAGCAGAAGGGAAAACAAAGACAAGCAAAAAAGCCTAAAACGCTATTTTACAACGTTTTAGGCTTCTCTTACTTGTACTTTAAGTACCGGGGACGGGAATCGAACCCGTACGAGCGTTTCGGCTCACAGGATTTTAAGTCCTGCGTGTCTACCAGTTCCACCACCCCGGCGGGCGGTGATTTTATTGTTGATAAAAAAAGCACCGTTTTCGGCGGTGCTTGGAGCGAAAGACGGGGTTCGAACCCGCGACCTCGACCTTGGCAAGGTCGCGCTCTACCAGCTGAGCTACTTTCGCGTATGTTTTACCGTGATTTGGTGGTGCAAAAGTAGTCTTTTGATGTATATGATGCAAGTTTTTATTCAAAAAAATGGGCTTTTTTTGAATAAAAAAAGCCCATTTTAAGCTGTACACATGATTATCAGAATGTTAGGCACGTCATAAAAAACAGAGGATTCCAAAAAAAATATTGAGACATACACTCGCCAACACATTTAACCACATGGTATTTCTGAAATTAGCATTCCGTTCGTCTTGCCATGTCTTCCAAGTCCACCATCCAAAAAAAGCCAACAACGGAAAGAGCAAAATTACCAAGAACAATAGCGGTAATGTAAACCCAAAATAAGCCATGTAACCACCTCCCGACAGCAGTAGCCAAAAACAAGCATTAATAAATGTTCCCCTAATCCCCAGCAGTCGGCTCATGGTCATGTCGCCGCGTTTGGCATCTTCTTCGTGTTGGTACACCTGCGTAAGCGGATAAATAGCCAACAAATTTGAGGTACAGACCAAGGCGGGTAATAATTGCGGAATAAGCGATTCAAAGGTTTGCAGATTATTGATGGATTGAAACACCGCCAAGTACGTAAGCGCACCCTGAAAAATGGTAACTACAACCCAACTCAAAATTGGGTACTTTTTCAACCGAACCAATGGATGACTGTAGGCCTTTGAAATAAAACCATAAATCAGCAAATACCCCGTAAATGATTCGCCCACAAGCAACCAACCCAATACCAATGCCAGAATATCAAAAACCCACGCAACGTAATACAATTCTTTGGTGACGGGTGGAGGCGTTTCTAGTAATCCAATACTCCCTTCATCTTTATCGTAATAGCTATTGTAGGCATTGCTTGCGGGAAAGAGCAAAAAATGCAGAATGAAAAATACCCACCAAGCTTTAGCAGTATCGGGATGCGGCGACTGACTGAGCGCAAACAAAAAAATAGGTAATAAGAAAAAAGAAAACGGAATTCGAAGATGAAGGAGAATGTTTTTCATGCAGAGTAGTGAAAATGGAAGCTAAAAGTACTCATTCCTGCACAAAATCACACTTGGTTGGGTTACGAATCTTGAACCCAAAGGGCCTTTTATTGAAGCGATAAACAACACTTATTCCCGAAATGATGTACCTATCTGTTTTTGCAGGATTGCCCGCAAAACTGATTCCGTCTAAGTAGTCAGAAAAAGTAATGCGGAAACCTGCCTCGGCCGCGAGGGTCCATTGCGGATGGAATCGGTACTTAACCCCTATCCCGAAAGGAACAACCCCATGCATTGACTTATACACGGCGCTGCGGTCAATGGCAGCTCCTTGTACAAATTGGGGCTTTTCAACAATCATATTTTCTAAATCCGCCTTGGGTTTTGTTCTCACAAATCCAAGGCCCGCAAACAGAAACGGAGAAAACGATGGTGAAAACCTGTGTCTCAGTCGCGGTTGGGTTAGCGGCCAAGGATGCCACTCAAATTGGGCAGAAACCTCCGTCAATGGCGTGGTCGTTGTAAAATTACGAAAGGCTCGGTCGGGATAATGGCTGTCTTTGCCCGAAAGTCTTCCCTTAATTAAACCAGCTTTTACCGCAAAGTAATCTGAAAAATTATAACGCCCCAACACCCCAAACGAAGGCTTTGGCTCTTTGGAAAGAATATCTGACTTGTTTAAATCACCCAGATACCCTGAGCTACCTCCAAATACCCCAACTTCAAATCGGTCTTGTGCGTTAACAATGAACGAGTTGACAAAAAACAACAATAAAAAGCGGACGTATAAATAGCGCATTTACAAATGCCTGTTACTGTATTTTGACCCTACAAAAAAAAGCCGAACGGGAAATTAATCTCCTGCTCGGCTTTGAAAACGATTTATCAATTTTGGTTATTGTCGAAATGCTTCAACTTCCACCCGGCGATTTATTTTGCGGCCTGCCTCGTTGGTATTCTCAGCTGCAGGTACATTTTCGCCTAAACCTTGAATCACTACGCGTGGAGCACTTACACCTTTCAGCAATAAATACTCCAAACAAGCCTTCGCCCTCGCTTCTGATAGCTTTTCGTTGTAGGCTTTCGAGCCTCTACTGTCGGCGTGTCCCGTCAGGCGAAGCATATACGTTGGGTTTTTCGCTAGCACATCCACTAAACCATCAAGAATTGACTTGTATTTGTCTTGTATCACCGAACTATTGGTTGCAAAAAGAATTGATTCCACTTTGAAGTCAACCACCAATTTGGCAGGGTCAATGGCTACCTTTTGTTTTTTAGCCAATTCAGCTTCTAAGCGGGCCTTTTTCTCCGCAGCTTTGATAACAACCTGCAACGCTTTAGCATCAATGCAACCTTCAAACTCGGGCTTACCGGCTACCTCTGGACAACGATCTTTGGAATCTTCGACACCGTCACCATCTGTATCGGGGCAACCATTGAATTGAGCCACGCCCGCCACCGTCGGACAGGCATCATCTTTGTCGGCCACGCCGTCGTTGTCTGCATCGGGGCAGCCTTTCAAATCAGCTTTACCAGCAACACTTGGGCAAGCATCATCTTTGTCAGGAATACCATCACCATCTGTATCAGGACAGCCCCCAAATTGGGCCAAACCAGCGACGTCTGGGCAGGTATCGTCTTTGTCGGCAATGCCATCTTTGTCTTTGTCAGGACAACCTTTAAGGTTTGCCAAACCAGCTACATCTGGGCAAGCATCGTCTTTGTCGGCAATACCATCCTTATCTTTGTCAGGACAGCCTTGCAATGATGCAAGACCTGCTTCGGTAGGACAGCTATCGTCTTTATCACGTATTCCATCACCATCCGTATCAGGGCACCCTTTCATGGATTGCAATCCAGCTACGTCTGGACAATCATCATCTTTATCAGCAACACCGTCATTGTCTTTATCTGGGCATCCTTTCATTCTTACCGAACCCGGTTCGTTCGGACACGCATCTTTTTCATCAGGAATGCCGTCACGGTCTTTATCTTGATGGTCAAAACGGTACGTAATGGCAAGTGTTGAAAGCTTATAACGGTCATCACGATTGGGATTTGCGCCTTGGCTTATTCCGTCTAAATAATCAGAAAAAGCTAAACGAAAACCCGCTTCGGCACTCACCACCCACTTTTCAGACAAATCGTAGCGAATACCAATTCCAAAAGGAATGACAAAGTTTGATTTAGAATAATCGGCGGCCTGATCGGCAATTGCTCCCTGACGAAAATTAGCGGGAGTGGATGCAGTCCCCGTAAAATCAGGTTTAGGATTGGTGAATCCAACCCCTGCCCCTGTAAATAAATAAGGCGATAACTTGCGTTTAAAGCGCACTTGAAAGGCCGTAGAATCGTATTTAAAACGATTTTTACCCAAGAAATCATATTCTACAATCGCCGACAAATCGGTAAGCGATGAGCGCGTTTTGAAGCCTCTGACTTTCCGGTCTTCAAAATTGGCATCGTTGCCCGACAACGTACCAAATGTCAAAGCTCCCCGCAATGCCCAGTTGCGACTGATATGGTAGCGGCCCAAAAAGCCGCCACTCATTTTAGGCTCCTGTGAAAAAAAATCAGATTTATTGAGGTCGCCCAGATACCCAGACCAGCCCACTCCAGCGCCCAGTTCCCATCGTTTGTAAACCTGTTGACTATAAGCTGGGCCGACAACCAATAACATGGCCATGAGCGCAAATCGTACAGTTAGCTTCATAGAAATTCGTCAAATTAAATTGAAAATGTAGCTTAGTGGCTTTTTTAATGGGCAAAATTAAGGCTTAAAGCTAATAGAACACGGCTGAATTACCAAACGTCCACTAGATAAATCATCCGCCTTTTCCTTGCAGCCATCGCAACAATAATCTAACACCATAGGCGGAAGCTGATTTCATAGTGCCAAATTCAGAGTCGGCAAAAGCGGTTCCTGCAATATCCAGATGTGCCCAGCGCGGATGCTCTTCGGCAAATACTTCTAAAAATTTAGCCGCGACAATCGCCCCCGCAAAAGGCTTCCCATGAAAGTTTTTGACATCGGCTACATCAGAAGTCAACTCTTCTTTGTAATCATCCCACAATGGCAAACGCCATAGCTTTTCGCCCGTTTGTTGCCCCGAATCGTACAAATCTTTGGCAAGTTGCTCGTTGTTGGTAAACAATCCTGCCGCCGAATAACCTAAGGTAGCGATACAGCTACCCGTTAATGTTGCCAAATCAATCATGGCATCTGGCTTTGCAGTGCGCACAAGATAACTGAGCGCATCAGCCAAAATAACCCGGCCTTCGGCATCGGTATCAATAATTTCAATGGTTTTTCCTGAATAACTTCCCACTACATCACCCGGTTTTGTGGCCAATCCATCGATGCTGTTTTCGGTGGCGGGAATTGCCCCAATCAAATGAACGGGCAATTGTAGTTTAGCGGCGGCTTCAATCGTCCCCAATACCGCCGCTGCTCCACCCATGTCAGATTTCATGTAGTGCATATTGGTCGACTGTTTCAGCGATATTCCTCCCGTATCGAAGGTAACACCTTTGCCGACCAAACCTATTTTTTCCGTCGCTTGAGGGTGTTTGTACTCCAATAGAATAAATCTGGGCGGATTTTTACTGCCCAAACTCACCGCTAATAGCGCTTTCAATCCTTCTTCTTCGCACTGTTTTTCATCCCAAACGGTAACGGAATAACCGTATTTCTCGCCCGACTCAACAGCCCACTCAGCCAAACTTTGGGGTGATTTTCTATTGGAAGGTGCATTCATCAAATCCATGATTCGGATTTGAGTCTGTGCAATTGCTTCACCGCGTTGCGCTTGTTGCCTGGCCGATTCGACCGCATCTGAGTCAACAACGATTTGCAGTTTAGCGGCTTTATCAAAGATTGTCAGCCCCTCTTTCTTTTTGGTTTTGTACAAATCCAAATCATAATCACCTAAAATACAACCATTTACAGCCACCTCTACCCACTCATTCTCAATCCCGCTAGTTTGGAGGTCAATCGCAATGACGTTGGGCAAGTTCCTTTTTTGTTTGTAAAAAAACGAACGAAGTGTTTTGATAAAATCAGCTTCTTTTGGCGTTTTTCCTAACCCTACTAAATATACTTTTCGGCCATTTTCGTAAATCGTTACCACTTGTTTAGCTTCCGCTTTGAAATCCTCTTTCAGGAAAACGGTGTTCGAAAAGATGTTTAATCGGTCGCCTAAATCATCACTTTGACGAAATAAATAAATAATCGCTTCGGTTTCAGGCTGAAGCGCACCAACAATTTGAATTTCCATAAAACAATATTGAATCAATTATTTATATCTCTAGCTGTAACGATCATTTCTCCACGGGTAGGCCGTATTTGAGTACCCACGTTCTTCCCAAAAACCGCGTTTATTTTTATCCAAAAACTCAATTCTTTTAATCCATTTTGAGCCTTTCCACGCGTACAGCTGCGGTGTAATCATCCGAACGGGGCCACCGTGTTCTTTGGGCAAAGGCTCTCCGTACACCGTATGCGCCAATAATACATCGGGTTTGAGTGCTTCTTCCAGCGATACGTTGGTAGTATACGTATCATATCCATAACACATCAGGTGGGTAGCCGTTTCTTTGGGCTGCACCAGTGCCGCCAAATCTAATAAACGAACCCCTACCCACGACATATCGAGTTTGGACCAAGTGGTTACACAATGAAAATCAGAGGTATCTTCGGTTTGGGGCAACGCCATGAAATCTTCCCATTTTAAAATCACTGGATTTTCCACTTCACCGTCAATGTACAATCGCCAGCGGTCGAGGGTTACGTTGGGTTGGTATCCTAAATCCAGCACGGGCCATTTGGTCGTCAGGGTTTGCCCAACGGGCACTTGCGGCATACCGTGGCGATTGATTTCACCGTGACCCTGCGGACGTTCATCCGCCATCGACGGTGTATTTTTCATTTTATCCTCAAAACGAGCCTTCAGCTTCATCCGAGCCTCAATGATTTTATCGAGTTTACTGCTTTCTTCCATGTTTTTAAATCATTTGTTAGTAGAAAACGCCGAAATAGAACCCTTTCTTCGAATGGTTCCTGTTCATTTACTTAACGACTTAAACAAATAAAAGTTCGTAAAATACTAGGCCGTTGAAGAAATACGGCTGGAATTCAACACTCCGAAGTCCCAAGGTTGGAGGAGATCATAATGGAGGTGTCCCTGATTAATCATTAACGGACTTGGAATATTATTATGGTATAACTGGCCTGTGCCTAATCCTTGCGGGAGAGCATTATCAAACTCAGCCGTAAATTGCGAAATGGCATTCAATCCGATATTTGATTCGAGCGCGGAGGTAATCCACCAACCAATATCGAGCCGTTGGGCCGTTTCTATCCATTCACGAGTCAACTCAAATCCTCCGAGGAGGGTTGGCTTTAGAACAATATATTTTGGTTTTAGCTGCTTCAATAAGCGTCTTTTTTCGGCGTAGTCGAAGGTTCCGATAAGCTCTTCATCCAAGGCAATTGGAACGGGTGACTTTTCGCACAGTTCGGCCATCAACTCCCTTTGTTTGGGCTGAATGGGCTGTTCAATCGAATGCAGGTCATATTCTGCCAATTTATTCAGCTTGTCATACACCGTTGCGGCCGTAAACGCGCCATTGGCATCCACCCTGAGGGTAATTTCCTGAGCAGAAAAATGACGACGGATGTAGGCTAAGATGGCGCATTCCTCATCAAAGTCAATCGCACCGATTTTCAGTTTGATGGTGGTGAATCCATCGGCAATTTTTTCTTCCACTTGCTGGAGCATCGCCTCATGGCTCCCCATCCACACAAGGCCGTTGATCGGAATTCTTTTTTGCTGATTGACAAAAGCATTATCAAACAGCACTCTTTTACCCCCATTGAGGTAATCAAGCATGGCTGACTCAAACCCAAAACGAAGGGACGGCCACTGACTGCCGATTAATTGTTCAAGAATAATGGGGATATTCCAACTGTAAATTTCAAGATCCAATTTATTGAATTCTTGACAAATGCTTTGCAGCATATCCTCAAAATCAGGTCGATCGTC
Organism: Runella rosea; assembly: GCF_003325355.1. GTDB lineage: Bacteria > Bacteroidota > Bacteroidia > Cytophagales > Spirosomataceae > Runella > Runella rosea. The sequence goes on along the minus strand of NZ_CP030850.1, from coordinate 250,795 downwards.
AATGCTCAGTCCACTCAACGGCCCGCACTCCCCGATGCCAATAACGGAAGGAATGTCATCATCATATATTTTGATTAACCAGGACGTTTTTTCTGTCAAGATACCCCTGGAAGTACCGGCGGCAAACCGAAAATTCAGTTTATAAGGCTGATAGTGAACTTGTAAGGGCATTCGAAAGACAATGTTTGGGGTAAGCAGGTTCACAAAATAGAGAAAAATCCCTTACTTTGCCAAAGTCATTTTAAGAAAATGTTAAGAAAGTTATCAAACGTATTGCGATGGATACTGTGGCCCATTAGCGTCCTATATGGTATCGTTACCTATATTCGTAATTATTTGTATAACAACGAATTAAAAAAAATATACCTATCAGAATTATACACCATTAATATTGGAAATTTAACAGTCGGTGGTACGGGTAAAACGCCTCATATTGAGTACTTACAACAACTTTTAAGCCATAATTGGAAAATATCCGTTTTGAGCAGAGGATACGGAAGAAAAACGACGGGTTACCGAGAAGTGAGGGACCAATCTACCGCGCTGGAAGTGGGTGACGAGCCTTTACAATTTTACCACAAATTCGGTCATCAAACACCCGTCTTCGTTTGTGAAAAACGGGTTGAAGGAATTCTGAGAATTGAAAAAGAAAAACCGAATACCCAAATCATTCTGCTGGATGATGCCTTTCAACACCGCGCCATACGCCCTCACCTCAACCTCTTATTGACCGACTATCGGCGGCTATTTTACCAAGATTATGTGCTCCCGATGGGTCTATTGCGGGAATTCAGGCTGGGAGCCAAGCGCGCCAACGCCGTTATCGTCACAAAATGCCCACAGCAACTATCCGAAACGGACAAAAATGAAATCGTACGTCAAATTCAGAAATTTACCTTGCCCTCTACCCCAGTATTTTTTTCGACTTTTAGGTACGGAACGCCCGTCCCTTACTTCAACCACTTACCATTATTGATTGATAATCAACCAATAAGCTTAATTTCTGGGATTGCGCAACCCCTATTATTTGAAGAAGCTGCCTCGGCTATTTATAAAGTAATAGGGCACAATGCACTCGGCGACCACCACAATTACAGCGAAGAAGACGTCTGGACGTTTGCAAAAATGGCGCAGAAATCCCCTATTTTAACGACTGAAAAAGATTGGGTGAAGCTTTTTCCCTTGCTTGAAAAAATGGGATTACAGGAAGCGCAATTTTACTACTGGCCCATTCAGGTTGGCTTTGATTCACCCACATTTGACCAGTATATCCTTAACGAAGTAGCGAAACAGTCCCGCGTTTAACAAACGTTCGCCCGATTTTGTCAGTGACATTAATCCGGTATAAGTAGGCACCTGCTGGGGCAGGGCTTCCATTAATCATCCCGTTCCAAAAACGTACATTCGTACTGTTACGGAATACGACAGAACCCCAACGATCATAAATCATCACTAGCGGCTCACCTTCTATTTCGCCTTTTACTTCAAAAAAATCATTTGCTCCATCCCCATTCGGAGTAAAAGCATCTGGAACAAAAAGCCTACCGAAAGGATTACAAAGAGAGGCAGGCGCGTCAGTACACAGCTTATTGGAAAGGATGGTTGCGTCTTTGGTATTAATTTCAAGACGATAACAGGTTTCAGTTCCGCAATTACCCTGATTGTCGGGTTTAAACCATTGCGAAAACGTCGGGTTCCACCAATTTTCGTCGTTACGCGTTACCGTCATCCCTTTTACGTCCGAAGGATATAAATAGGGCCCAATGCTAACCACGTTTGCATCGGCTTCTTTGGTTATTTTGATAAAACTACTGCACAATACGTTTGACTCCAACAACGCCACACAGCTATCCCGGGCCTTAAGTTTGTAGCAAAATATCTTATTTGTATCGACCAGTACTTTTACTTTTTCTTCAGCATTCTTCACAATCGTGCCAAGCGTTCTAAAACTACCTCCCCCTTCCTGCCGAAAGATTTCTAATTCAAATTGGTTCGGATTCGTCACGGTTAGCTCTCCAGTGGTGGCATCAAGCATTTCAAGTTTTGAAAGAATAGCGGGCTTTGCTTCCGAATCTAGTGAAATGGTTTGGCTGCTTTTTCCGCCGCAATTACTGATGCGGTGCCGACCGTAGACGGTGATAACTTTAGACGTTTTGTCAGAATATTTATGGATTGCGAGCAGATTTAATTTGTTAAGAATCGTAAACTGGCCATCGCCCCAATCAACATCGTAGGCTTCATACTCTGTTACAGCGTGGTTGGTAATACTTAGATTAGCCGTTCCGTTAGAACATACCAAAACCCTAAATGTGGGCGGTGTCGGGTTCTGCACAGTCACTACTCGGCACGCTCGTTGGCGCACTCCATTGGCCGTTTCTGAAAGCTTCATTACATAATATAAACCCGGCTTAGTGTAAGGAAAGGTCGAATCAGTAGTAGTCTTGTAAGCATCGGGATTCCCGCCTCTATAATCAAATATGTAGTTATTTTTGTAAGAGACAATTTGTTTATTGGAGATTCTTACCTGCAAAGGCGCACAACCTACCTCGTTAAGGATATTAAACTCCCCCGTTGCCCATCCCGGAGGAATAATATTGCATTGATTATCTACTATTTGTTGCCCAAAAGCCAACGAAATAGTAAGCCCCAAGGTCAAAAACAGTAAACACCGCTTTTTGGATTGAAGAAGCGTAAGCCAGAAATAAGTAAAGGTTATTATTGGATATAATTTTCCCAAAAATCGCATTTTTTTGAGCCTTTTGGTATCATAACAAAATAGCGGGACAAAAATTGTGCCCGCTATTTAAAATTCCAATTAAAGGATTGAATTAATCATGAATCATAACTTAATCCGTACTGCTTCAACACATCTTCAGGCACCCCATCCCATGCATTGGGGCGGTTGCCTACGTAGCCTAAGTACTTGAATCCTACCTCCGTAGTAAAGTAACCCGTAGCAGTCAGATTGCGCATCAGGTTAAAAAATGCTACACCTTGACTCATCTCGGGCTTTGCCTGTCCTGGATAAGCAATTTGGTCAAGCATTTGGATTTGCTGCGCTTTAGGGCAGGCTACGAATTTTTTGCCAAATTGTTTTACGCAGGCAGTATCCAACCATAACAAACCTCCGCGCATCGGCGTTTGGTGTTGGGGCATATCTTTTACGATAAACTCAATAAACTCCGCCACTTTTGCTTCTGTTGCTCCACCAAATTGACCATCGGCAGGAATGATAAAATCGGCCAGCACGCGAATCGTCTGCAATTCGTGCAGCGTAAAAAACTTCTCGGCGGCAATTTTGGCATCCCGCGCCAATTCTGCCGCACTTTTTCCATTCTTAAAATCTGACAAAGAAGGCGGTACGGCCTTCTTGGGAACATCAGCGTGGGCTTCTGTACCCGCAATCGTAGCGGTCAGGGTTCCCAACGACAGGGCTTTTAATGTATCTCTGCGTTTCATCTTTATGAGTGGTTGACAGTGGGTGATTAAAGAAAAATAAACCCTGATAATCAACGATTTACAAGTCTCTAATCACAAACCACTTTATTATAAATTCGCTTTTTTACGTTGGTCAATAATGTACTCAGAGGCACGCATCGAAAGGGCTAAGATGGTCCAAGTCGGGTTTTTGTCGGCCTGCGATACAAAGGTTCCAGCATCCACCACAAACACGTTATCGGCATCATGCAACTGACTATTACGATTTGTCACTGATTTGGAAGGATCATCTCCCATCCGCGTAGTTCCTACTTCGTGAATAATACGCCCAGGAGCGGCCAATCCGTAGTTTGATTCAGGGCCAGGTTTAGGACCGTTTGCGATACCACCCATTGCAGTAATAATTTCTTCAAACGTATCCTGCATGTGTTTTGCCTGCTTAATCTCATGCTCAGACCAGGTGTATTGGAAGCGCAACACAGGAATTCCATACTTATCAACCACGTTGGGGTCAATTTCGCAGAAGTTATCCTCCCGCGCGATAGCCTCCCCACGACCAGCCATGCCGAAGTTGGCTCCGTAAAAATGACGATAATCTTCTTTCAACGAAAGTCCGTATCCTCCTGCTGGTTTAATCTTACCTTCTTTATTAGGATATTTTCCGTTGATATTCTCCATTCCAAAACCAAAACCGTAGCCTGGCATCCCCATACCTCCACCGTATTCGATGTGATACCCACGAGGGAAATCAAGTTTTTTACCGTTCAACCACCAAGGCGTGTACACGTGCATGCCTCCTACTCCATCTTCGTTGTAGCGCTTACGATCTACCAAGTGGGGCAAAAAAGCACTGCGACTAGCACCCGTCGAATCGTGCAAGTATTTACCAAGTACACCGCTTGAGTTGCCAAGCCCTTTAGTATGGCGAGACGACTTAGAGTTCATCAACAAACGAGCTGATTCACAAGCACTTGCTGCCAGCACTACAATCTTCGCTTTAACCGTATATTCCTGTAAATTATTTTTGTCTACGTACGAAACACCCGTTGCTTTACCCTCCTGATTCGTAATTACTTCACGCGCCATTGCATTGGTAAATACTTTGACGTTTCCTGTTTTTACAGCAGGTTTTACCAATACCGAAGAGGAGGAAAAATCAGCATACGCCTGACACCCACGGCTACACTGCGAGCAATAAAAACACGCACCACGGTCTTTGTTGATGGGTTTTGTGAGAATAGAAAGGCGCGAAGGAATCACTGGAATTCCCGCTTTTTTACCTGCCTGCTTCAACATCAACTCGTGCAAACGCGGTTTTGGCGGAGGCAAAAATAGCCCGTCGGGTTCATTCTCAATGTTTTCAATACTTCCAAAAACACCCACCAGTCGGTCTACTTTATCGTAATACGGCTTTACATCTTCGTAGCCAATGGGCCAGTTGTCGCCAAGTCCGTCAACATCTTTACGTTTAAAATCCAATGGACCAAAACGCAGCGAAATTCGCCCCCAGTGGTTGGTACGGCCGCCCAGCATCCGCGAACGGAACCAGTCAAACTGCGTACCACTCTTGCGGGTATAGGGCTCCCCGTCAATTTCCCAACCTCCCCAAGCGGCGTCGAAATCACCAAAAGGACGGTGATTGCCCGCACCACGGCGGGGTGATTCCCAAGGATTCTTGAGCTGGGTAATGTACTTAGGGTCAGCAGGATCGTACCAAGGTCCCGCCTCAATGAGTGCGACTTTAGCGCCTGCTTCTGCCAAAACCTTGGCAGCCATCCCGCCTCCCGCACCCGAGCCTACGATGCAAACATCATAAACGATAGGTTGTTCTTTGATTTGAAAACTCATAAGTATGTCTATTGAAAAAGGTAACCAAGAATGGTTTTTAAAATTTTTGCTTAATGTTATAAAGAAACGTTTGACTTACAATTACTGTATATCTCACTGCCTTTACTATTGTTCTATCATTATTTTTCTCAACCAATCCTCATCTACCGTTCGCGACTGCCAATCTTCCTGCTGCCGATGGGTATATTTCCAATTTCTTATTTGGGTTTTAATCTTGTTCTCAAAACCAACAATCCGTGCGTCTTTTTGTTGGATTAATTCCAGTAAATAAGGCAATTTTGTTGGTCCCAGCTCAGTAATATAGCCCATATCCAAGTTTTTTGCTTCCTTAATATTATACCAAGTAATCAACCTATCCCAATCCACCAATCCATAACAAATAAGTACAAAATACACTAACCAAGAGGTACGACGTATCAGGTACCAATTTGATTTCAAATATATAATTTTAATAAAAGTAAAAAACAGCCCTCCAAACGTCAGTCCCAACGCTACATACACCCAAATTCGCTTGAATGTCAACCCAAAAACATCGATGTAGAGCGAGTTTTTATAGAACGTAAATACCGTTAAAAGTCCATTCAGGGCAATCCAAAGCAGGGCAAGCTGAACCAATCGTTGGCGTTTTGGATAGAAATTTTGATTTGCTTTAAAATAATACACAATCAGCCATATTGCAGACAAAATACTGATAAGCAATGCATTAAACCCTTCATGTACCTGTTCGGAAAACCCTTTGGGCGTTTGCTGAAAGTCTGGAATCAACATTTGAAGTACGTTGAAAAGGATAAAACAGGAAATAAGCGCATTCAGCATTCCGAAAAGTAACACTCCCTGCTGATTTTGATACCTCAATACTAAAGTCAAAATTCCTTTCTTCACCTTTCTGATACGCACTAACTCATCCTTTCTTTTGAAATCTTCTTCAACGGCAGACTCAATGCCCCACGGAAAAAAAAGAGGGCACAGCCACACCATCCCAATCAAAATAGCACCGATAAATAAAAAATTTATGTGGGTTGTGAAAAAAGAAATATCGACTGAAAAGGCTGGATTTGCCCAATTGTAAAGAAAATAAAAGGCCGTTGTAACCGAAAATGGGAAGACCAAAAAAGAGGGCTTAAAGCGAAATAATCCTTGAAAAGTTTTGCCCGTTAGCGCACTAAAGTCTTTCCTTAAAACAGGTAGATGGGTGGCAAACCCTCCCATAAATGCCCCCACAATGCCATTGAGCCAAGCCAAATGCAAACTGCTTCGGGGAGCGTACGTTAACCCTACAAACACCAATAACGAACACACATATATTATTTGTAACCAAGCACTTACATGCCAAGCCACCGCGATAGATGCAATAAGTTGCATCGTAGCTCCCATCCACCAATAACGAATAAAAAGTAACGCTCGATGCCCCGCTCCCACCAATACGATAAGCACCAAAGAGAATACTGGCGCATTGTAGCCCTGCGCCTGATTATAAAATAAGTACGTGTGGACCGCAACCGCAGTCAGCCAAAGCAGGTTGTTTTTGTTCATGTTAGTTTTTTTTAATTAAAAAGTACTTTGTATTACAAAGTAAATAAATCATAAACACATTATCCTACTATTTTTTCAATAAATTTGCGGCAACAAAATCGAAATATGTCTTTGCCACAAACTTCCACTCTTTTCCAAACCAAGTACGTCTCTTATGGGCTGGTTGCTGTTTTGATACTTGCGGCGAGTCTGCGTCTCTACAAATTGGATGCCCACGGAATCTTTTTTGACGAAAAAGCAACGATGATGGTAAGCCAGGGCATGGTTCAAAACGGCGGCAACCAACACGATGTCTTTAACCCAACAAAGTATACTTTCACTAATCAAGAATTTTGGCAGCCACAAACATTCGATGAATATTTGGAGGCGATGCGCCGCAGCGACATCGGCAACAGCCCTTTTTATTACCTTTTGCTCCACAATTGGCTCAACCTGACGGGGGTTTCAGATTTTACCTCTCGCCTGCTTTCTGTACTTTTCAGCGTTCTGACGGTGTGGCTGATTTTTATCTTTACCCACCATTTTTTAAAATCATCGAGATTAGCACTAACGGCGGCGGCATTGGCAGCGATTGAGCCTTTTTTTGTTACTTATTCGCAACAGGCGCGCAATTATTCACTTACTTTCTTTCTGACACTACTAGCCACTTATTGCTTCCTACGCGCACTCGAAGCCGATGAAAAACGCAAACCTTCAGCTCGTTGGTTTTTGTTTTATGGATTGGTGGCTGGATTGAGTTTTCTTTCTCATTTTCTGGCCGCTACGGTTTGTTTGGCCCACGGAATGTATGCCCTTATCACGGTTCGTCGACTGCGAACTTGGGTAGCTTTGGTTGGAGCCGGCGCATTGGCCGTTTCGGGTTTGGCAGCTTGGATTATTTGGGGAGGCGGAGATTGGACCATACGATCACTCAATCATCAATCGGCATTATATTTGGAATGTGCGCTCAATCGGCCTTATAACAATCCTTACGGCATTATTTTGCCCGCTACGTTCAAAAATCTGTTCGACAAAAGCCTGCCGATTTTTACCGATTTATGGATATATTCAAATAATCTGGTAGGCACACTGGAAGGTAAAAAAAATGCGATTGTAGCGATTTTGATTGGTCTTGGGCTTATTGTGGCTTTTCGGTATTCTCAAAAGAACCCAGAAAAATCAACTATGATAAGCATAGGAACTGCCGTTGTTTTGGGAGGTAGTATCTTATTTTACAGCAATCATAAACTGGAATTTTCGGTCGCTTCGGTCGCTATCCTGATGCTTTTTTTGGCATTTGATCAGACAACATTCAAGAACAAAAATCTGATTTGGTTTCTTATCATTATCGCCATCATTCCCTCGGCTTTCTTGATTTTCAATGCCGCCCGTAGCGGACACACGTATGGTCTGACACAACGCTATTCGGGATTTTCGTTTCCATACGTCATTATTTTGGCAAGCGTTGCTTTGTGGCACCTGCTAGAAAGCAAAAATTGGCTTAAGTACTTAATACTAACGGTGTTGATCATTCAGGCGATGTTTGTCGGACGTACCCTTCAAAGTTTCTATGACGATGTATCACCCAAATATAATTATCGCAGTGAGCCTCGTTTGCCCAACCCTCACTATGCTGCTGCCCAAAAAGCCCGTGAATTGTACCAAAAGGGTGATACAATCCTCATTGCTTCCCCAGTTAACGTGTTTGATAACCCCATGGACCGTACTTTTATGCGTCATTCAGTAACTGATGCGCAATATTTTAACTTGTATTTACCAAAAGACGGTATCTTTGTGCAACGGTTAGACACGGTAAATGTGGATAAAATTTCCCTTAAAAAAGCCTCTGGGCAGTTAATTGAATTAACAGACTTGAAAGGAAAACGATACTAATGGTTGAAACACAAACGATCATCACTGACTACAAACGGCTCAGCGGAGAGCTGCGCTTAAAGGTACTTGGCCTTTACAAAAAAGCCAACGCGGGGCACATTGGTTGTTCTTTAAGCTGCATTGATTTATTGATTGCTGCTCTCATTCAACAAAAACGCCCGCAGGACTCTTTCCTACTTTCAAAAGGCCACGCGGCGGCGGCTTTGTACGTGGCACTCAATCATTTAGGAGAGATTTCGGACGAAGTATTGGATACATTTTATCAGGATGGCACTACCCTTCCCGCCCACCCTGCGCCCAATAGACACGCGGGCATTCCATTTGCTACGGGCTCACTAGGGCACGGCTTACCGATTGCTACGGGTATGGCTCACGCAAGCAAACTTTCGGAAGAAGATGCAATCTCATTCGTGCTGATGTCAGACGGCGAAACCAATGAAGGCACCACCTGGGAAGCAGCCCATTATGCCATTCAAAATCAACTCGATAACCTAGTGGTGTTGGTGGATAAAAACGGCTTACAGGGCTTTGGCAACACAATAGATGTACTGGGAGAAACCGCCACGGCAGCAAAATGGAAGGCCATTGGTTTTGATGTTTTTGAGGCTGATGGCCACAATCCTGAAGCACTGATTGAAACCATTGAAACCGTCAAATTGCGCAAAAACGGACTACCCAAGATAATCATTGCGCATACTATAAAAGGAAAAGGAGTTTCGTATATGGAAAACCGCATGGAATGGCACTATCTGCCCATGAGTGACGACCAATATGAAACAGCAAAAGCCGATGTAATAAATGCGTACTTTTCTTAGGTTTTGCTTAATTTTGGCCAAACTCTGATTCTATATAATTATGATGACGGACCGACAACGAATCGAGCAATTAGAGCTTTTAATCGCAGAATTCGCAATCAAGCAAGATGAGCAAATGGCTATTTTGGAAGAGCACTCTGCCAAAATAGAACGTGTATCTTTGCAAATTAGGCGTGTGGAAGAAGTGATAAAGATTTGTTTGAAAGGTATTCAACAAAATAGTGATGATGTTCAGTTTTTGCTCAGAAAACAAACCGTGTTTGAAGAAAAACTGAATGAACTCACTTTCAAAATAGATGGCTTGGGTCTTCGAATGGACAAAATTGAGCAGCGCATGGAGAATGTTGAGACCAAATTAGATGTAGTTATCAACATTCTGCAAAATAGAAATTAGCAACCTTGGGTGTTTATTTTACAAACATCCAAAATCTCATTTGTTTTGATTTATCAGGAAAAAATACTTCAGCTCAAAGGGCCCATATTTGTATTTGGAGCCAGTGGTTTTATCGGAGCCAATCTTTTCAAAGACATTTTCAAAGTTCGTAAGGATGTCTACGCCCTCACCCACGACGCCACCAAAGCTTGGCGCTTAAAATTGTTGGATATTCCCTTTGAGAATATTGTTCACTGTGATATTTTATCAAACAACTCCGTTGAGCAGACTTTTGAGAAATATAAGCCAAGAACTATTTTCAACTTGGCCGCTTACGGAGCATATAGCAAGCAAAAAAATATCAATCTGACCTACGAGACCAACGTCATTGGAACGGTCAATATTTTAGAAAACTGCACCGACGAAACGGTTTACATTCACGCTGGAAGCAGTTCTGAATACGGGTTCAATTGTGCGGCTCCCAAAGAAACCGATCCCGTTAAACCCAATAGTCACTATGCCGTTTCGAAGGTCTCAGCGGCGTATTTGATTGAGTTTTACGCAAAAGTTCATCAACGAAAAGCCCTCAACTTACGCCTTTATTCCATTTATGGCGCTTGGGAAGAGCCTGACCGGTTGATTCCCCGCCTGATTGAAGAAGCCCGTAAAGGCGGTTATCCTCCGCTGGTTTCTCCCGATATAAGTCGCGACTTTGTCTACGCCGATGATTGTGTAGAAGCATTTTTGGACGCGGCATTAAAGGTAAATGCAACCATTTCGGGTAAATCCTATAACATCGCAACGGGTGAAAAAACCACCATGCGCGAACTGGTCGAAACCTCCCGTCAGACCTTTGGTCAGACGGATGTACCGGCCTGGGGAAGTATGCCCAATCGCGGTTGGGATTTATCAGATTGGTACGGCGACCCCACAGAAGCCCTAAAAGACTTGGGTTGGAAAGCCCGCACCTCCCTTAGCGACGGGCTTAGATTAAACAAAGAATGGCAGGAAGCAAACCAATACGAAGAACGGATTCTGCCCGCTTTTGCCAATCCAAAGCTTAATCCTGTGATTACTGCCATCATTGCTTGCTACAAAGATGCTCAGGCGATTCCGTTCATGTACGAGCGTTTGGTCAAAACCTTCAATGAACTTAAAGTAAGATACGAAATCATCTTTGTTAATGACGCCTCGCCTGACAATCAAGACGAAGTAATAAACGCCATTTGCCAACGTGATTCCAACGTTATTGGTATCACACACTCGCGAAATTTTGGCTCTCAATCGGCCTTTTTGAGCGGTATGGAAATTTCGACGGGCGACGCCGTTGTATTGATGGACGGTGATTTGCAAGACCCGCCAGAAGTCATTCCTCATTTTTATGAAAAATGGTCAAATGGCTTCGATGTGGTATACGGCGTACGCGTACAACGCGAAATGAAGCCTCATATTCACTTTTTTTACAAGGCTTTTTACAAAGTTTTTCAAAACCTCAGCTATATCCCCATCCCTCGCGACGCGGGCGATTTCTCCATGATTGACCGCAAAGTGGTTAAGGAGTTGGTGGCCCTTCCCGAAACCGAGCAATTTCTGCGCGGCCTGCGGGCGTGGGTAGGTTTTAAGCAAACGGGCGTAGACTACGTGCGCCCCGAGCGAATGTTTGGCGTATCGACCAACAACTGGCGAAAAAATATTTGGTGGGCCAAGAAAGCCATTTTCTCGTTCAGTTTTGCTCCGTTGGAACTGATGAGTTACGCTGGTTTTAGTCTCACAGTCTGTTCCATTTTGGGGATTTTTTACCAGATATTGGCGAAATACTTTTTCGCGCCCGACACTCCTCAAGGTTTCACGACAGTTATCATTTTGATTACTCTTTTTGGAGGGTTGACCATGCTAGGCATCTCGTTCTTAGGAGAATACATCAGCAAGATTTTTGAAGAAACGAAAAAAAGGCCAAAGTTTATTCGTACAAAAATTCAAAAAGGCGAAAAAACATTTCGTACTTCGGATGAAATAATGACTTTGGTAAAACAGCGAAAGAAATAAACTATTATGCGCAAAGAATTTTCAGCCGCCATTGAAAAATTAGCACTCGCCGATGAATCTATCGTATTCATTACCGGCGATTTAGGATATAATGCCCTAGAAAACTTACAGGAAAAACTAGGGAAACGCTTTATCAATGCCGGTGTAGCCGAGCAAAACATGGTGGGCGTGGCCGCAGGAATGGCTTACAAAGGCTACAAAGTTTTTTGTTACAGCATTGCCCCCTTCGTGGTGTATCGCTGCCTCGAACAATTCCGTAACGATGCCTGTCTCCACAATCTGCCCGTGTTTCTTGTGGGCAACGGCGGTGGATACGGCTACGGCATCATGGGCAGTACGCACCATGCCATCGAAGATTTGGCCTGCCTTAGCAGCCTGCAAAATGTAAAAACATGGATTCCAGCTTTCAGCGACGAAGTTGAGCCAGTTTTGGCGCAGATAGTACACGAAAAACACCCCGCCTATTTGCGCCTCGGCGTAGGTCCACTCACCCCCGAAGGAGCGGTTTTGTCGGGGTCGTTGAAAAAAGTGGTGCACACGCCCAATGCCCAAACCGCCATTATTGCTTTGGGGCCCATTGCGGCCAATGTACTAAAAGCACTACAAGAACCTGAATTACAGGCCAATTGTAGCGTTTATACTGCGCTTAGCCTTCCGCTTCAACTCACTGACGTCACCCTACAAGAGCTGCGGCAGGCAGAAAATATACTGGTGGTAGAAGAGCACGTAAGTATCGGGGGGTTAGGACAACAACTTTCGGTAAAACTGCTCGAAGCGGGGATTCATCCGCAGCGTTTTCAATCATTGTCAGCCCAAGGATACCCCAACGGGCTTTACGGAAGTCAACAGTATCACCAAACCCAATCGGGCTTGGATGTTAAAAACATCGCGAACGTCTTACGGTCATTTGCTGAATCACCGCTGCTGCACACTAATCACCCCCATAGTTGATGAACAAACGATCATTGGCATCCTTACTGGTTACGTTTGCCCTGATATTTGTGTACTATCAGCTTTGGAATCGTTATGCCATTAATATTCCCAAATGGGATGACCACGCCTTTAAAGCTACCTTACTTGATTTTGATAAAGCCGATAGTTTTGGTGGAAAAGTATACGAAATTTACCGTCAACACAACGAGCATCGGGTAGCCCTAACCCGATTGGTCAGCGTCATTGATTACAAGATTTTCGGCCATCTCAACTACGAACACCTGATGTTTTTCGGAAATTTGGCCCTGTTGGTGATTTGGTGGTTGCTTACCCGTTTTTTTAAACCCTTGCCCGGAGCCGTCTGGTACGCCTTGCCCATTGCGACGCTCTGGTTTTCACTGGCTTTTTGGGAAAATACCTTTTGGGGTATGGCCGCCGTTCAAAACTTATGGGTAGTAGCTTGGGCCGTACTGACCTTCTGGCGACTGAGTCGAGGCGACAAGTACTGGTGGTGGGCTTTGCCGATGGCCTTTATGGGTGTATTCACCAGTGGCAATGGCATCCTGATTTTGCCTCTTGCGTTGGGCGTTTTATTACTACAAAAGCGTTGGAAAATTGCCGCTATCTGGGCGGTATTCAGCATTTTAAGCATTGTCCTTTATTTCTGGGATTATCAGAGCCCGCCCACTGATTTGAGCGCTTCTGGCAGTTTTCAGGCTTTTATCAGGGGCTTTCTGCTTTTTTGTGGTTCAATTTTTGAGGGACTACCATTCGGTAATTTTCCATTTCAAATGCCGCTTTGGTTTGGAGCCTTGTCGTTATTTGTAAGCCTGAGTATGCTGCTTTACATCTTGAGAAGTTATTGGAAACGCCACTTTGTATTAAACGAATTCGACTATTTTTATTTAGGAGGAGTTGCGTTTGCTTTGGTTACTGCGCTGGTTGTCAACTATTCACGTACGGGTTTAGGTTCGGATATCATGCTGATGAGCCGCTATAAACTCTACTCGGCTTTGTTGGTCAGTTTTAATATCGCCTATCTGACCCGCCTTGTAAGTTCACGCTTTCGGGAGGTTTTGACGGTTACCTTTGTGGTGAGTGCGGGTTTTTTATATGCCTGCAACCAACATTATCATTTGTACGACGCCATTCAGCTACGCAAATATCTGATAAGCACCAGTTTTAATTGGCGCAATGAGGCTCCCGCCACGAATACAATATATCAAGCGCCCAAATTGTTTCTGGAGAAAATGAGTCTTCCCAAAGATAGTATTGTTGCTGGTGGAAAGGCGTGTTCTAGCAACGACTCTTTATTGGAACTGAAACAACCCAATTATCGCCTTTATGACCTCCGTGATGGAGGCCTGTACGTGCTTTTGTCCAATGAAAAGCATCAATACATCTTCCCAACCCAACAGGCACGGAAGCATTCACTTCGAAATTTCGTCAATTACAATCGATTTTTTATCAAAGGTTCAACCGCGCGTATTGAGGCCGCTGAAGTTATTCCTGGAACCTACCGGGTACGCTGGTTGCATTATGACCGAAAAGGCAAACTGTATTTAGAAAACGCAGATTGTGATGTCATGACATTTAAGGAGGTAAAAAAAGCAGTTATTAAAACAAATTGGTAATTCGTAAAAAAATGATTGGCCAAAGGGGTGCATCCTTCGCCGATAACAAGCTAAATTATGTCGGCAAAAACGCAGGATAATTATTTGATTCAACTTGATGGGTTACGATTTATAGCCGTGGCTTTAGTGCTTTGGGACCACTGGATGCCCGAACCTCATCAATTGCCTTTTGGTAAATTAGGCGTGAATTTATTTTTCGTTCTGAGCGGCTTTTTAATAACGCGCATTCTGCTCAGTAGTAAAGACAAAAACTACACAAAGTCGGGAGGTTTGGGGCAATATTTGAAGAAATTTTACATCCGGCGTACCATCCGTATTTTTCCCATCTATTACCTTTCTTTAATAGTTCTGTGGCTATTGAACGACCCTTCCGTACGGGGCAAAGAAGGATGGCAGTTTTTGTACGCCTCCAATATTTACATTGTACTCAAAAAAACATGGCTGGGCGTTACAGACCATTTTTGGTCGTTGGCCGTTGAAGAGCAATTTTACATTTTTTTTCCGGTCCTGATTTTCTTTATTCCGCGCCGCTTTGTCATTCCATTTTTTACGGTACTTATCGGGCTGAGTGTATTGCTACGCGCCTATTTTTTATGGACAGGGCAGCCTTGGTACGTTTCGTACGTCACCATGCCCGCCGCCTTAGATGCTTTTGGCTTTGGGGCATTGATGGCTTACGCCCAGCTATATAAACCTGCCGTTTTTCAAAAACTCTTCACCAATCGTCTTTATTTGTGGTTAAGTTTGGCGGCTTTGGGCATTGTTTTTGTACTATCCATTCAAGCCACCAAAGCGGGAGTTACGCAGGATAATAATGTCTATGTAAACATTTGGGAACGTTTTGTGGCCTCTATTTTCTTTATGTTTTTGATTGGGGGTGCCATTATTGGTTACAAGGGTTGGTTCAAGTGGTTTTTAGAAAACCCCATCAGCAATTATTTAGGCAAAATCAGTTACGGACTTTACGTTTACCATAACTTCGTTTATAATCATTACCATTCGCCTGCTACCCACCCAGTGGTTCGGCTTTTCAATAAGCTAGGTCGAAACATTGAAGGTTTTCAGGATATGCACCAACTGCGCGTTTTAATTCTATTTGCGCTCACTGTCATCGTTGCATCCGCTTCTTGGTATCTGATTGAGAAGCCCATTAACGCATTGAAAGACAAATATGCACCCTGAAATTACGTTACTATCAAAGCCATTAAATAAAAGCTTAGCCATGTACAGTAGGCTAAGAGGCATTTTTTGAGTAGTTTTGTCGAGTTTTTAATAACAATAATCAAGCTTTCCTTAAACAGATAACAATTAACAATTCTCATAATGAGTTTATATTTTTCGATTGTCATGCCTGCCTATAATGAAGAAGAATGTATCGAGCAGGTAGTTACTATGTGGACCTCCTTTCTTAAAAATACGTTCCCTGGCAAAGAAACCAAACTTATTGTTATCAACGATGGCTCTAAAGATGGCACCAAAGTTCTGCTAGATGGCCTGGCTCCCAAAATTGATAATTTGTTAGTGGTACACCAACCTAACGGCGGTCATGGAAATGCCGTTGTTAACGGATATAAAAAAGCGGCTGAACTTAATTCTGAGTGGGTTTTTCAAACCGATAGCGATGACCAGTTCGTCACCGAAGATGTACTCAAATTATGGGAAAAACGCAATGATTCTAGCTTTGTCATGGGCTACCGTCAAATACGCTATGATGCCCCTGCTCGATTGGTGATTACGCGCATTTTGAAATACACGATTTTCTTCGCGTACGGCACTTTCATCAATGATGCCAACATTCCGTTCCGTCTTATCAAAGGAAGTTTTTTGAAGAAACTCTTAGCTCAATTGCCTAATCCAGAACCATTTGCGCCAAATATCTTTCTGGCAGTAATGGCTAAAAAAGCGGGCGAAAATACATTTGATATACCCATTACCCACAAAGAACGTTTAACAGGTACGGTTTCAATCTTACGTTGGAAACTCTTAAAAGTGTGTATTCAAAGTTTTAAAGAATTACTTCGTTTCCGTCTTGATCTCAACGGAAAAGTGAAAGCAATCAAGGCGAAATAAAGACGTTTATGGTTCATAGTCAATAGTTTATCTTATTTTCAAACTATGAATTACAAACTATGACCTAACCTATGAAAAGAAGAGGGCTAATTGTTGTTATTGCGCTGGTAGTGTTTCTGTCAGGATGGTGGGGCTTTCAGCGTTGGCAAATGTATTCGGCATCCGTCTGGAAATTGTTGCCCGAAAATGCTTTCTTTCTCATTCAGAGCCGACACCTGCAAGATACCACGTACAAGGTTCAGCGTGGGGGCATCGAAATGCGGGAGGTGCCACTCCTAAACCTTGCCGCTCGACAAGTGGATATGTTTCGCCAGTTGAGCGACGATAAAGTCCGCGTCGAAAATCTCCTTAAAGGTCAGTCGATTACGTACGTTTTGCAAAAAACTGCTGGTGGGCGGTTCGCCTACCTTGTTTTTTTGCCGATGGAGGCCTTCCAAAGTTATGCTTGGCTGGAAGCGCCCGCGTCCAAAAACGTGCGGGTAACGTCACATATTCACAGCGGTCAGAAGATTTACGACGTCACCAATCCTCTCTCGGAGCCTATTTTTGCGTATACTTTCTTTAATAACTTTTTGGTTTCATGCGTTTCGGGGGATGTGCTTGAAGATTGGGTACGGTTTGCCCAAAGCCCCCTGCGAACCACCAACACCAGCCGTTTTGAAAGCATCAAACAGGAAGGCAGTGAGCTAAGTATCTACCTTGACAACGTTGTGCTGTCGGAAGCCATCCGACGAGATGCCGCTACCAGTCCCGACGCGGGCTTGCTATACTTTTTATCGTTCCTTCCAGGCACCGAAGGCTTGCACTTGGATAAATTTTTCTCCTCCAAAAATCCTACCCTCACCTCACAAGGGAAAAAAGTAAAACTGGAAGGCTACGTTGAAGCCTTAAATGACCAGAAAGCCAGTCCGCTTAACCATACTTTTTTTATCCCAAATACTACAGCGGTTATGTATCGTTTAGGGTTTGAAAATTCTGACAATTTTGTCCGAAAATTACGCCCCCAACTGGAAGCCCTATCCACTGATTCCGTCAATCGTTCTCGCAAACAGCTGCTAAACCTCATCGGCAATGCCCGACTAGACACATTTTATCGAAGTTTTAATAAAGAACTCATTCTGTGCCAGTTGGAACCCAATAATTCCCTCACCAAAGGACAGATTATCTTACAACAGGTTCAACCCAAAAATGGACTCGAACCCTTTTTTAGGCGTTTATCCGTACTTTTCAACAAAAACACTGGCACCCCTTTTGAGCCTTTTCAGGGTGGATACGTTTACAATATCAATTGGCATGAGTTGCCAGCGGTTCTTTTCGGTGGGCTTTTCAAAGGATTCCCAAAATGTTATGTGGCTTTTCACAAAAATTTTGTGGTCTATGCCAATGACTCACAAGTGCTTAAAGATTATCTTATTGATTTGGAATACCAACGAACTTGGGCCAATTCATCGCTTTATAACACCTTTTTGAAAACGACCCTCGGCGCGTCCAATCTTACATTTATTGTAAACCCGCGCAAAAGCAAAGAGTATATGGGTACGGGATTTATGAATTATTTATTCACGAATCTTAACTATGACATTACCGAAAAACTCCCCTTTGACCAGTTGGTATTTCAATCCGCCTATAAGAACGGGAAAGCCTACTCTTCGCTCACATTTGGCCGATTAAACAAAGCTACCAGTGCCAAGACCCTTAATAAGGTATTTTTACAACAAGAAAAAACCTTTGAAACCCCTCCTGCAGGCGGAATTTACCTCGTTAGAAACTATCCGAGTAGTCTCGAAAAAACCATTGTAGTTACGCCATCACGCGAATTACAGAATCCATTACTGGAAGAAAATAAACGTAAAATCACGCAATTAGACGCCCCGATTGTGGGAGATATTTATTCGGTCGATTTTCTGAGTATCGGACGACTGCAATACGTATTTGCAACGCAAAAAAGCCTGAATGTCATTGATGAAGATGACCGCCAACGCTATCAATCGCTGCCCCCCATTACGCTCCCAGCTGGGCGCACGATTCGGAGTTTTCAGCGTCTGGAAAGCGGTATTGAAGGTAGTTTTAGATTTTTAGTTATTGATACGGAGGGCTTTTTATACCTCTGGAACAGCCCTAATCAAGCACCCGTTGTACTGAATCGCTCCCGCCCCTTTGTCGACTTGCTCCTGCCCATCAACGAAGTGGAATATATGGGGAAACGTCACTTTTTGTTTACGCAGGGCTCGGGCCAGGTGGGCTTAATCAGCGAATCAGGCGTTATTCCGTCTCCCTATAAACTTGAACTAAATACCAACTTTACGGGACCATTTTTTGGGGTATTTGCCCCTGAAAACGGCACCACCACCCTCATCGGTATCAGCAAATACGGCGAACTTTTTGAAATAACGCTCGGCGGGCAAGTCAAGCGAAAGGTGCAGTTATTCCGTTCAGATCCTACCTCATTTTTCCGTGCCCGGGCCGCCATCAACAACCGTGACTGGATTTTGTTCCGCGAGTCTGAAACCCAGTTTGCGGTACTTGATAAGCAAGGTAAAGAACTGTTTTCGGCCCAAGGGCTTATTCCTTTCCGCAACAATGTACAATACCACTTTTTGGGCTCGGAAGTAAAGTTTTTAAGCGTAAAATCGGGTAATTTTACGACGCTATACAACCTAAACGGTACTCAAATTGGCGATAAGCCCATTCCGAGTGAAATCCCGATACGTGTCAATCTCGTTGAAGGCTACAATAAGCTGTTGATTCACAGCTACGCCAATAAAAAATTACAAACTTGGTCTTTGAAGATTCGGTAGCGAGACGCACAACTTCAATTTTACAGCACGATGAAAAAAGTCCTTCAATACGTTAGTCTTGCTTTTTTTTCAATGCTTTGGGTCATTGGATGCCATCCAATCCTGAGCCGTGAGGCGCTGGAATTGGGGCTTACCGAAGATTCGTACCGCTACGGGGATTTATACCGACTTTCCAATTTGCCCCAGTTCAAAGAACGTACGGAAGCCTGTCCGAAGAAATTCGTCAATACTCCGTCCAAAAACAACATCGCGCTCTACATCATTGGGGATAGTTTTACCGAAAAACAGCGCATCGACCAACGCGACTTTAACGTTAAAAGTTACCTGCGAACACACTGGAATGATTCACTGGAGGTGCAATTGAACCCAGAACAACGAAATATACTCATCCTTGAAACCGTAGAACGGCATTTTAGAGAACATTTTGCAGTACCCGTCCGAACCCTAAAAATCAGCCAAGCATCCGTCAAAAGCCCGCTCGCCAATGAAGCCCCCCAACCCAAAAGTTGGGACGCCATCCTGCATGAAAGCGAAGAAGCTTTGGCTAGTTTTGTGTTTTCAAGCGATTTTTTCTTGAAAATAAAAGAGTGGAAAGCCGCCCTAAATTTGGCTTGGTTTGGCCGCCACAACGACCAAGTAGCGATTTCGCCCGACGGCAAAAACATTTTGTTTTGTTGGGATACCGATTCTACCCGCATCACCTCTTCCTTCAATGCTTTTCCCGATACTGAACTCAACAAGCTGATTAAAGGCGTGAATGCGACGAAAGACTACTATCTTTCGCTGGGGTTTGATGAAGTTTATCTGGCCATCATTCCCAACAAAACCAGCATTGTAGCGCCCGAAATGGGCAATTACAACCATTTGGTGGAGCGTGTTCAAAACCACCCAGCACTCCGCACCCCGATCATTGATGTATGGGGGCTTTTCAATCAACATTCCACCGAAGTATACGCCCTCAGCGATACGCATTGGAGCTGCTACGGGCAGGGAATATGGCTACAAAAAGTCAATGAAGTGGTGAAGTAACTTGTGAGTATTGATTTTTAACAAGTCTTTATTAGTGGTTTTCTCGAAGTTTTGGGCACTTACAATGTTATATCAAAAAATGGATAAAAGAGCCTTTAATACCTTAGTCGAATATCTTGAAAAAGTGCCCGCTATAGAAAAACCAGTTGCTTCTGGTTCAGATGAAAATGGTCTGTGGTGGATAAAGTTCAGTATTGACACTTTTCACCCTTGTGCTTGGAAAGTTGTTCAGGAAATTGGACATGTCTGCAATTACCTTTCTCTTAATGAACGTTTACCAACGGTCTTTTATCCTGTTTCACCACCACCTTACTTAAATGGAGGACCTGAAGAATTTCTATCATGGGTGATTGAAACAAAAGATAAAGATTTTAAGCCTGGTACTCTGATGAAATGGTTAGAGGGACATCTACCAAGGCCAGTAGATGATTTAACACAGTGGTTAATTGATGAAAACGAGTAGATAACTACCTATTAGGTAATTAGTAATACCCTTTTTTATTTAAGCATTAAAAGCAAATTTTTCCAATTCTGAGACTTTTACAGTAGTTAGACATCCTAATTTCACTCCAAAACAAAAAACCGCAACTCGCTAAAAATCTGCAAGTTACGGCTAAATGTAGGACCTAACGGGCTCGAACCGATGACCTCTGCCCTGTCAAGGCAGCGCTCTGAACCAACTGAGCTAAGATCCTATTTTTTATGTCAAAGGAGAAATAACGATGGGTTGATTGCCTGCATTAATCTTCCTTTGGAGCGCAAAGATACTAACTTTAGGAAGTACTCAAAGGGCTTCGGTAAATTTTTTGTGAGGGAATTCGACGTAAGATCAACAACCCAATCACAAAAATCAACGCCAAAAACAAAAGGCTGTTTCGCATTCCTGATACTTGGGTGATGATGCCAAAAATGGTCGTTCCCAAAAAAGTGGAGAACTTATCGCAGGCATCATAAAAACTAAAATAAGACGCTGTATCGGGCGTATTATCGGGCAAAAGCTTAGCGTAAGTTGAACGGGAAAGCGACTGTACACCGCCCATTACAAACCCAATCCCCGCCGCCAATCCATAAAATTGAACTTCAGTTGTGACAAAGTAGGCCGTTACACACACACCAATCCATATCACTAAAATGCCCGAAATCGTACTTGTATTCCCCCATTTTCCCGACAGTACGGCCGCACAGTACGCCCCCACAATGGCCAAAAGTTGAAGCAATAAGATGGTCACAATCAGCGCATTGTCGGGCAAGTGCAATTCATTGCTCCCAAAAATTGTGCCGATGTACATAACGGTCTGCACGCCCATGTTATAGAAGAAAAAGGCCACCAAGAATCGTTTGGTAATGGGCAAATGACTCAATTCACCCAATACTTTTTTGAGTTCTCGAAAGCCATTCCAAATCCATCCCCCTTCCCGCTTCAACCCCGATGGGGTACCGTTTGGCAAATAGTAAAAAGGTATTTGGGCAAAACCCACCCACCAAACCGCCACCGTGACAAATGAAATCCGGCAGGCCGTACCCGAGTCAATTCCTCCGTACCATTCGGGTTTGATCAGCATCGTAAGATTGAAAATCAACAAAAGCACACTGCCGATGTAGCCCATCGTAAAACCCCGGGCCGAGAGCTTATCGTAGCGGTTTTCGGTCGCGATTTCGGGCAAGTACGCGTTATAAAAGACGATACTGCCCGACCACCCAATCAGCGAAATGGCAAACGCAACGACGCCAAGTTCTAAGTTTTCTCGTTTAAAAAAATAAAGAAGTAAACAAGAAAATGACCCCAAATACACAAAAAACTGCATAAAGCGCTTTTTGCTTCCACTAAAGTCAGCAATAGCTCCCAAAATGGGGTTGACCAATGCAATAAACAAAAAGGCAAAGGACACGGCAAACGAAAAAAGCGCGGAGTTATTTACCGTCATTCCCAGAAAATCCACATCGGCTCCCCCTTGCGCATTTACCGCGGTGTTGCTGAAATAAATCGGAAAAATGGCCGAAACAATGACCAGTGAATGTACCGAATTGGCCCAATCGTACATACACCAAGCGTTAAGAATGGAGGATTTATTCTTTTCCATACTGCTGAGTTTTTGCTTTACCTGCTTGCGATGAATAAGGGTTTTAAATTGCTTTTTTACCGCCTCCCGATTTTCTTGTGATGTAATAAACCGGAATACCCACGGCCGCAATCAATAATCCCATGCCAGTATCAAAACGGGTATTGGAATCGATCAATAAAATCAAACAAATTCCCATCGTAACCACAAGGTAAAAAATAGGCACAAAAGGATAACCCACCGCTTTGTAAGGCCGCTCAGTAGTAGGCTCACGACGACGAAGGACAAAAATCCCTGTAATGGTAACCATGTAGAAAATCAAAGAACCAAACGTACAATAATTCAGCAGTTGATTATAACTCCCCGACAAACACAGCAATGAAGCCCAAATACACTGCACCCACAGCGCCTTGCCAGGCACCGATTTCTCGTTCAATTTAGAAGCCTGTTTCAAAAATAGGCCATCCTGTGCCATGGCATAATACAAACGAGCCCCCGCCAAAATCAACCCGTTGATACAGCCAAACGTTGAAATCATAATCAACACGGCCATAATCCCCGCCGACGAACTTCCAAAGATGACCGACATGGCAGCGGTTGCGACCCGGTCGGTGGGATATTCGGCAAATTGTATTCCCTGCGCCATCACATCCGCACCTGTGCTTGAACCTTTTAAGGGCAAAATACACAGGTAAGCGATATTAGCCAACACATACAATACCGTAACAATCAGCGTTCCGAGCAAAAGACTCAACGGGATGTTCTTTTTGGGATTTTTGATTTCAGCCGCGATAAACGTGACATTATTCCATGCATCCGAAGAAAAAAGCGACCCAATCATCGCTACTCCTAACGCCACAATCAGGGCCATCCCTGAAATCATGGTCACCTCTCCCGTTTCTTTCGACACCCTGCTGGCATCCCATGCATTTTCAAAGTTTTGGCCCAGTACACCGCTTTGAAGACCGTAACCAATCCCAATCAATATCAGTCCAAACAAAGCGACCAGCTTAGTGGAAGTAAATATGTTTTGAATCAACTTACCAGCATTAACCCCTTGCGTATTGATATAAGTAAGGAGTACAATACACGCAATGGCATAAAAAGTACCCGCATATACATCTATCGGGCCAAGACTGAACAACACATTTTCGGCATTCTGAAAATTCAGTTTTGGAAAAAATACCGCTGAATATTTGGTGAATGCCACGGCAACAGCGGCGATGGTCCCCGTCTGAATCACCATAAAAACAGTCCAGCCGTACACAAAACTTGTCAAAGGCCCGAAAGCCCGTTGAATGTAGATATACTGCCCTCCCGCTTTGGGCATCATACCCGCTAATTCGCCATAACTTAGTGCTGCCGCCACGGTCACCACTCCCGTCAACACCCAAGCGACCAAAAGCCATCCTGTGGAGCCAAGCATACGCGCCATGTCGGCACTTACAATAAAAATGCCCGAGCCAATCATTGCTCCCGAAACGAGCATTGTGGCATCGAGCAGACCTAAGGATTGTTTAAATTGTTTAGTTGTAGAATTGGGCATAAAGCGAGAAAAGAGTTAGGTTTAGTGACAAAGATAAATGAACCGATAAGTAAAATAAAGTAATATTTTTTCGATAGTATGAATTTGTTCCCTATTTTTGAGCAGAATTTATCTTAATTCAAGATTTTTAGAAATAATTGGGCAATTCTGCGGTATTATTTCGACATCAACGCCTACTTTATAAACTAGACCACGGAACCAGTGACTCCACAAATTCGATTTTTCTTCTTCAGTTTTTTTTGTTTAACTTTATCATTAGGAATTAGCGCACAAACTCCGTCTAAAGTAGAGCAACTGAGTGATTCCCAAGTAAAAGCCTTTTATGAAAAAGCCAAAGCGAGCGGAATGTCTGAAATGCAAATCGAACAAGCAGCTTTAGCACAGGGATTTACGCTCTCTGACATCTCGCTCATGCGCAAGCGGCTCGCAGAAGTGCAAGACAAAGAAAATAAAGAAGACCTTACAGATACTGATTCGCTGAAACTTAGCCGGCAACAAATCGGTAAATTGAGCAAGCGTGATATTGAAAAAGATACGCTAAAAGTTCCTAAAAAAGAGCCACTTAAAGTATATGGGAGTGAGTTATTTAATACAGCAGGACTCACCTTTGAACCAAGTCTACGCATTGCTACCCCCAAAAACTATCAATTAGGTCCCGACGACGAACTGCTTGTTGAAATTTACGGCGACGCCAAAGGCTCTTATCGCCTGAAAGTCAGTCCTGAAGGAACCGTTAAAGTATTAAATCTGGCCCCGATTTACGTGAGTGGCCTTACAATCGAAGAAGCCCGGGACAAAATTGTCGGTCGCTTAAGACAATCCTACGCGGGCCTAAACTCCAGCGGCTCATTTGCTTCCATCAATTTGGGTAATATTCGAAGCATCAAAGTAATGGTGACGGGTGAGGTTGTAAAACCAGGAGTCTACACGGTTTCTTCTTTGGCCACCGCTTTCAACGCCCTTTATCTGTGCGGAGGGCCGAATAAAAATGGTTCTTTTCGCGCCATAAACGTCATACGAAATAACAAAGTTGTTCGTACGATTGACATTTATGATTTTCTCCTCCGAGCCAGTCAGGCTGATAACATTATTTTACAAGACCAAGACATTATTCAAGTACCGTTTTATCTCACTCGAGTAGAACTGGACGGGGAAGTAAAACGCCCTGCTATTTATGAGCTAAAAAAGGGTGAAACCCTTCAGCAGTTGGTCGATTTGGCGGGCGGTTTTAATGAACACGCCTACCAGGCATCCATAACCATGCGCCGCAACACCGACAAGGCGCGTAAAGTAGTTACGGTTATTAAAAATGAGTACGCCACTTTCCATCCCCAAAGCGGCGATGCCATCATGGTTGGCAAGGTATTGGAGCGATTTGACAATAAAGTGGTCATTGAAGGAGCCATTTCACGTCCGGGTGAATATGCCCTTGGCGACAACCTCAAAACACTTAAAGACCTCATCAACCAATCAGAAGGCGTGCGTGAGGACGCTTTTTTGAACCGAGCCCTGATTCACCGCGAAAAACCCAATCGCGAACCCGAGGTAATTGCCGTCGCCTTAGGCAAAGTTCTCTCTAATGAATTGCCCGATATTGAACTAAAGAATCAGGACAGCGTGGTTATATCTTCCATTAAAGACCTACGGGAAGCCTACTTTGTCACCATAGTAGGAGAAATTAACAACCCCTCCGACTTTCCTTTTGCGGAAGCAATGACCGTTTCCGATTTGATCACCCAAGCTGGCGGTCTCACCGACGGGGCGATTGACAGTCGGATTGAGATTGCGCGACGCATCAAAGAGAACAATCTACCTGACGTAGCCGAAAACGTAACCATCCAAATTATTACGTTAAAAATAAACCGCGATTTATCTTTATTACCCGCCGATAAGGAATTTCAGCTTCAGCCGTTTGACATTGTATATATCAGAAAATCAACACGCTACGATAAACAACGAAGCGTGGTGATATTGGGAGAAGTAAATTATCCTGGCACCTACGCCATCCAAAACAACAGCGAGCGCGTTACGCAGTTATTAGAACGTGCTGGTGGACCCAAATTAAATGGTTACCTTCCCAACGCAGTATTCAGGAGAGGCGGTGAGCGCATTGCACTGGACATTCAAAAGATTGTCGAAAATCCCGCCCTTGAAAGTAATATTATCTTAGAAGAAGGGGACACCCTCTTCATTCCCGAGCGTTCCGAATTAGTTCGAATAGACGGTGCGGTACTCAATCCTTCTGTCGTAAATTATTCTAAAGGATTTAACTACGATGATTATTTATCACAGGCGGGAGGATACGGAGAACGGGCCATGAAAAGCCGCGTATATGTAACTTATGCCAACGGATACACCGAGCGTACCCGCAAATTTTTGTTCTTTAACATCCGTCCAAAAATTCAGCCTGGTAGTGTAATTTCAGTTCCTTATAAGCCAAAAGATGAACGACGTTCCGACCTTACCGGCCCTGTCATTCTTTCCTTTACAAGCACGTTAATCTTAGCTGCCGTTACACTAATCTCAAGATTATAATTACTTTTTCGTGACTTTTAATAAAAAGGGACGTCATCAAATTAACCCAATTGATTCTTCAAAATCAATTTATGCAAGATTCAACATCAAATACCAACCCTACCGCTTCTAATGAAATCGAAATTAGCCTTGCTGATATCATTCATTTTTTTAAAAGTAATGTGCGAAGTATGGTGCTTTGGGGCGCAGGATTTGGTATTTTAGGCGCCATTTATGCCTTTACCGCCCAAAAAGAGTTTGAATCAAAAGCTGTGGTATTACCCGAAATTGCATCCAGTAGCGCCTTAACCAAAATGGGAGGACTAGGTGCCTTGGCAGGATTGGCGGGAATAGATATTTCACAAATGAACAGTACCGAGGCCATCCGCCCCGATCTTTATCCAAGTGTTACCCAAAGTCTGCCTTTTGCCTTATATTTACTGGAACAAAAAGTTTTTGTCTCCTCTACTCAAAAAACGCTTACCCTAAAAAACTATTTTGAAGCACTGAATGAAAGTTGGCTTGATAAATTAATTGATTCAGAAAAAGAAGAAAAGCCTAAACTAGATCCCAAGCAATCGAGTCAGGCGGTAGAACTTACCCAAAAACAAGAAGCTTTGGTAAAGCAGATTCAACAACGGGTTGTAACGGCCTTTGATCGCAAAACGGGGATTATTACGATTAATACCAAAATGCCCGACCCAGTCGTGGCTGCTACCGTAGCCCGATTATCAGTGGAGTACCTAAAGGAATACGTGACAAATTACCGCACTGACAAAGCCCGTAAACAACTGGCATTCTTACAAAAACAAGTAAATGAAGCCAAGGCACGCTATCAAAGCAGTGAAGCCGCATTGGCAGGATACCGTGACCGCAATAGTTTCTTGGTGATGAATTCGGCCAAAATAACCGAGCAACGCCTCCAATCAGAGTTTATGCTGGCCCAAAATGTGTACAATGGATTGGTTCAACAATATGAACAGGCAAGAATAAGGGTAGAAGAAGAAACACCCGTTTTTAAAATGTTAGAGCCCGCTAAGATACCTTTGAAGAAGAGTGAGCCAAGAAGATTAACTGTAATATTTATTTCTACTCTTTTAGGTATCACGTTTTTTCTTGCACTAATCTTTATTAAAAAACTATTATTCAATTTTAACCAGCATACTCATCCAAAGAAAATACAAACTCAATTATAATTTAAGATGTATTTGTGTAAATTTTATGTCCATATTCTACCTAAAATTAAAACTTTATAATTTTAATTAGTAATATGTTTTTCAATATTAACCTCTAGAATGTTAAGCGTGGTATTTAACATCTCTTCAAGTGTAAATCTTAGAATTTTATTTGCCGCTTAACAAGTAACAATACAAATATGAAGGTAGTAATTTTTGCAGGAGGCCTTGGAACTCGCTTGATGGAAGAAACAGAGGCACGTCCTAAGCCAATGGTGGAAATTGGTGGAAAACCGATACTGTGGCATATTATGAAAATATATGAACATTATGGTTTTAATGAGTTTATCATTTGTTTAGGTTATAAAGCACAAATGATAAAAGAATACTTTTTAAATTATTACTTATACAATTCAGATGTAACTATTGAGTTAGAAAAAAACAAAATTGAAGTTCATTATACTGATGCCGAATCTTTTAAGGTTACACTTATTGATACTGGTTTGCATACCAACACAGCCGGACGTCTTAAAAGGGCACAAAAATATATCGGTCAGGACGCTTTTATGCTTACATATGGCGACGGCGTTTCAGACATAAATCTTCATAAGCTGTTAGAGTTTCATAAGTCACACGGAAAATTAGCTACTCTAACCTCAATTCAGGTCCCAGGTAGGTTTGGCAATTTGGAAACATCTCGTAACGGAATAGTTAAAAAATTTCACGAAAAACCTGAAGGAGATGGTATGTGGATTAATGGAGGTTTTTTTGTAATGGAATCAGGCATTTTTAACTATCTAGACGGTGACATGGATGATATTCAATGGGAAAAGAAACCACTTGTAGAAATAGCCAATGATGGGCAATTAGCAGCATTCAGACATCATGGCTTTTGGAAAGCTATGGATGCTATGCGCGATAGAATTGAATTAGAGGCACTTTGGAATTCAAATAATGCTCCTTGGAAAATCTGGGAATGATTAACTATAAAGATATATTTACACAGACATACCGCAATAAAAGGGTATTGATAACAGGCCACACGGGGTTTAAAGGTGCTTGGCTTTTGTCTTGGCTTTACCTTTTAGGTGCAGAAGTTAAAGGCTATGCTTTGGTACCTGAAAATAGGCTGGATTTGTATAACCAAATAAATGGCGATAATCTCTGCCAAAGTATCATTGCTGACATTAGAGACAAAGATCGCTTAAAAAAAGAGATTCTAGAATTTAAACCAGATTTTATTTTTCATTTAGCAGCGCAAGCATTGGTAAGGCTATCTTACGAAAAACCAACCGAAACTTTTGAAACTAATACACTTGGTACCGCATATTTATTAGATACTTTACGTTTTTTAGAAAGCCCCTGTGTGGTGGTTGTTATTACTACGGATAAAGTCTATGATAACAAAGAATGGCATTATCCCTACCGAGAAAACGACCGATTGGGGGGCTATGATCCGTACAGTGCCAGTAAAGCAATGGCTGAATTATTAGTAAGTTCTTATCAAAATAGTTTTTTCAATAAAAACGAATATATCAACCACTTCAAATCTATTGCCGCAGCAAGAGCAGGTAACGTAATCGGAGGCGGCGACTGGGCAAAAGACCGAATTATACCTGATTTAATTCGAGCTTTGCAGCAAAACCAAGCCGTAATTGTACGAAACCCGCAAGCGGTTCGTCCTTGGCAGCATGTAATAGAGCCTCTAAGTGGCTATTTACTTCTGGGAGCAAGACTTATCGAAAATCCAACAAAGTATGCAGAGGCCTGGAATTTTGGGCCTTTACAAGATGACACTTTTACAGTTGAAAGCCTCGTCAGAGAAGCTATCACAATTTGGGGACAAGGTAATTTGGAAAAACCAAACTTGACTAATCAACCACATGAAGCTGGCCTTTTAAAATTAGATATCAATAAATCCATCAATGAATTAGGATGGAAGCCCAAATGGGGTGCTATGCAAGCTATACAAGAAACGATTAATTTTTATAAGTTTGGTGAAACACAGCCACTGGAATACTTAAAAAAGCAAATTAATGACTACCAAAATAAATGATTTTTGAAGAAACACCACTAAAAAATAGCTATGTTATAAGCTTACAATCATTTTCAGACAATAGAGGCTGGTTCACCCGTACTTTTTGTAAAAAAGATTTTGAGAAAATTGGACACAGCGAAGAATGGGTACAGCTCAATCACTCTTTTACTGTAACAAAAGGAGCTATAAGGGGTATGCATTTTCAGTACCCTCCACATAGTGAGATAAAAATGGTTCGTTGTATTTCGGGAGGAGTCTTAGATGTAATAGTAGATATTCGTAAAGGTTCTCCAACGTTTTTACAACATTTTAGTATCGAACTTTCGGCAATAAATAAAAAGATGTTGTATATCCCGAAAGGCTTTGCACACGGCTTTCAGACGTTATCAGATAACTGTGAATTGATTTATCATCATACTATGTACTATGAAAAGAATTCTGAAGGCGCATTAAGATATGATGAACCACTTTTGAGTATAAAATGGCCGTTAGAACCTACTGATATTTCAGAAAGAGACTTAAACCATCAATATCTTACGCGATCTTTTGAAGGCATAGATTTAATTTTATCATAATGAAATGTAGATTTTGTAATACCAAATTAGAACATACTTTTATAGACCTCGTTAACTCACCCGCTTCCAATTCTTTTTTGACAAAGGAGCAACTAAACGAGCCGGAAACATTTTTCCCCCTAAAAGTCTTTACATGCCATAGTTGCTTTTTGGTTCAAGTTGATGAATATAAAAAATCTGATTCTATTTTTGACAGTAATTATGTTTATTTCTCATCATACTCCAAAAGTTGGTTAGCTCATGCTAAGCAATATACGGATTTAATGGTCAAACGCTTTGGTTTTAACAGCCAAAGCTTAGTAACAGAAATTGCCTCAAACGATGGTTATCTTTTGCAATATTTTAAGGAAAAAGGTATACCTACGCTTGGTATAGAGCCTACGTCAAATACTGCCGAAGTAGCCCGTGCTAAAGGCATTGAAACGATTACTGAGTTTTTTGGAACAAAATTAGCTCAAAAGCTGGCAAAGGAAGGCTATAAGTCTGATTTGCTATTAGGTAACAATGTATTAGCACACGTACCTGATATTGTTGATTTTGTTGATGGGATGAAATTATTACTGGCTGAAGAAGGAGTAATAACCATGGAATTTCCACATTTGGCTCAACTAATTGACAATATTCAGTTTGATACCATTTATCATGAGCATTTTTCATACCTCTCTTTTTATACTGTCAAACAAATATTTGAGGCTGCAGGCTTAGAAATGTTTGATGTAGAAGAAATACCTACTCATGGTGGCTCTTTACGTATTTACGCAAAACATCAGGAAGACAAATCAAAATTAATCTCTTCAAGAGTAGGCGAATTAGTTATAAAAGAAAAAAAGAAAGGAATTGACCAACTATTTTATTACGCCGGCTTTCAAGAAAAAGTCATGAAAGTAAAGTTAGATTTACTAACTTTTTTGATTGAACAAAAAAGAAAAGGCAAAAAAGTAGCTGCATATGGTGCCGCGGCCAAGGGTAATACCTTATTGAATTTTTGTGGCATAAAGGCTGATTTGATTAATTTTGTAGTAGATGCTAACCCTCATAAGCAACATAAGTTTTTACCAGCAAGCCATATTCCTGTAATGGAGGAAAACTATCTCAAAACACAAAAACCAGACTTTGTACTCATTTTGCCATGGAACTTAATAAATGAAATTATGAATCAGTTAAACTATATTAGAGAATGGGATGGTCAATTTGTTATACCTATTCCAAATGTTAAAGTATTGTGAAAGTATTAGTGACAGGAGCATCGGGTTTTATAGGAAATCAAGTTGTAAATAACTTGTTGAGTCAAAAACATCAAGTTATTGCTACTTCAAGAGATGAAAATAAAGTTCGTCTAAAAACATGGTATAATAAAGTTAAGTATATTCCTTTTGATATATCAAACTTTGACAGTAATCTTAATTTATACGAATATTTCAATCGCCCCGATGTTTTAATACACTTAGCCTGGGATGGCTTACCTAACTTTTTAGATATAGTACATATTGAAAAAAATTTATTTACCCATTATCAATTTTTGAAAAATTATATCCAAAATGGCGGAAAGCACATTACGGCAATTGGCACATGTTTAGAATATGGCAAGAATGAAGGCTGTCTAAGTGAGGATAAAGTACCAGAACCCGACTGTGCTTATGCTATTGCAAAAGATAGCTTAAGACGTTTTATAGAAGAGCTTCAGAAAAATCAGTTTTTTGTTTTTCATTGGATTCGATTATTTTACATGTATGGAGAAGGGCAATATAGTAAAGCGATATTATCTCAGTTAGAGACTGCGGTACAAAAAGGTGATAGTGTTTTTAATATGTCAGGTGGCGAACAATTAAGGGATTATCTCTCTATAGAAAAAGTTGCTCAAAATATTGTTGCCATTGCTCTACAAAAAAAGATTGTTGGTATTATTAATTGTAGTAGTGGTCAACCCATTTCGGTTAGAAGACTAGTTGAAGATTACATTTCTAAAAATAACTATTCAATAAAACTCAATTTTGGGTTTTACCCTTATCCCAATTATGAACCTTTAGCCTTTTGGGGAAATAATCAAAAATTAAATAATATAATTAATGAATAATCCAATAGTAGAATTTCAAAAAGAAAGAGAAGCATTAATTGCCTCTAACGGAAAGAACAAAGCATTGACTAATGCTGCATATCAGTTCAATGTAGAATCTAATAAGGCAAAATATTCTTATAATTTTTCTTGGATGGGTCGCCCTATCATTGCATACCCACAAGATATGATAGCCATGCAAGAATTGATTTGGGAAATAAAGCCTGATTTAATCATTGAAGCTGGCATTGCGCATGGTGGTTCTATTATTTATTATGCTTCATTACTAGAGTTGATTGGAGGGGATGGCCTCGTGTTGGGTATTGATATTGATATAAGACAACACAATAGAGACTTGATAGAGGCCCACCCAATGATCAAGCGTATTCAAATGATAGAAGGTTCTTCAATAGAAGAATCAACAGCAGAAAAAGTCTATGAAGTAGCAAAAACTAAAAAAAATATCATGGTATGCCTAGATTCAAATCATACGCATGAACATGTTCTGCAAGAGTTAAAACTATACGCACATTTGACTTCTATTGGTAGCTATTGTGTAGTATTTGATACAATAGTTGAAGATTTACCAAGTGATTACATGCCAGGTGGAAGGCCTTGGAATCCAGGCAATAACCCTAAAACTGCAGTTTTTGAGTTCTTAGAAACAGCCGAAGACTTTCAAATTGATAAGTCTATAGATAATAAATTGTTGATTAGCGTAGCTCCTGATGGGTTTTTAAAGAAAATAAAATAGCGAACTATTTATAATGATTTTCTTTCATGACTCACAAAATTTTTTTTTTGACAATATTTAGTAAGTTATGGTCTGTTTTAATCAACTTAATTTTCATTCCATTATATGTAGATATATTGGGAGTAGAATCTTTTGGGCTAATAACTTTTTATTCAACACTTTCAACTTCATTATCAATATTAGATGTCGGTTTTAGTACAGCAGTTACACGCGAAATAGCAATTTTTGAATCAAATTCAAAAATCAAAATTGATAGAAATAATCTAATACAATCTGTTGAAATCATTTATTGGGTTTTTGCCTTTACAGTGGGAATTGTTCTCTTACTGTCATCAGATTTTATTGCAAGAGAGTGGCTAAACACTGTTACAGTAGATATAGACACTATTAGTAATTGTATAAAGTATATGAGTATAGTGCTTGTTTTTCAGTTTCCAATAAGCCTATATAATGGAATTTTAATTGGAATTTCTAAACAAAATCAAGTTGCTCTACTATCTATTTTATACATGACATTAAAAAATGCAGGAGTATTTCTAATAATATATTTTTCGAATAAAGATATAGAGCTGTACTTTTTATTACAAGCTGCTGTTATGTTCTTTACTGTTTTTTTATTCAAGAGAGTAATTAAGTCTTTTATAGAACCTAATTTAGAATTTAGATTTTCCCTTTCTCATATTAATAAGATTTGGAAATTCATTACTGGGATGACTGGAATCTCACTAATTACTTTTTTTTTAACACAAATTGATAAATTAATAGTAAGTAAAACAGTATCATTAGAAAATGTAGGTTATTACAACTTAGCTTTTACTGTATCTGGAATAATTAGTCAAGGTGTAGTAGTTATTCAATCTTTTTTATTTCCTAAGTTCACTGAGTTATATACTAAACTCAAATTAAATGAACTTATGACGCTTTATTATAAGTCTTGTAATTGGGTATCTATTATTATTTTCCCTATAAGTTTACAGCTTATATTTTATGCGAAGGAAATTTTATTGTTTTGGACTGGAAATGAAATTCTAACTCACAAGACGTCTTTATTAGTGCAGGTTGTGACTATGGGAGCAACTTTTAATGCTCTTATGTGGGTTCCATATTTTTATTTACTTTCAAGAGGAATTACAAAATTTACATTTTATCAGAATATTATTATTGCTCTTATCTCTGTACCATTGATTATCTTTTTATCTAATAAATATGGTATCTTGGGAGCTGGAGTAGTCTGGCTTTTTGTGAATATATGTTATGTTTTATTTAGTATTCCTTTGATTCATTATCTATATATTCATAGTGGGACAAAAAAATGGTTTTTAGAAAGTATAATAATACCTTTTTTTTACTCTTTGGTAGTTTTTGTCCCTTTTAAGTATCTTCAAATACATTTTTTTCAATCCATTGGTTTTATACAATTTCTTATACTGCTAGTAACCTCAGGAATCGCTTACATAATTATTGTGCCTCAACTAAGATTTTATTTTTTAAATAGAAAAATATGGAATCAAATCCACTGGTAAGTATAATCATTCCCTCATATAATAATGCACAATGGATAGGAATGGCGATAGAAAGTGCTCTCAGTCAAGATTATAGTAATTTTGAAGTAATAATCTGTGATAATAATTCAAAAGACAATTCAAAAGAAGTAATTATAAACTATTTAAAAGATAAACGAGTAAGGTTTCACTACAATGAAAGTAATATTGGTTCAAAAGCTAATATCAATAAACTTATTTATGAATTATCACAAGGTAAGTACATTGTGTACTTATCAAGTGACGATTATTTAATCAATAGTGAGTTTGTATCACAATCTGTGAGCTATTTAGAGGAAGAAAGTGACATCGTATATGTAAAAGGAAAAGAACTTGATTTCTACCATGATAAAAAATTATTAAAGAAAAGAAAATATAGTAAATATTACACAAATAAAATAGTAGATGGTTTTCAAGTATTCAAAGACTATTGTAATGGTAAAGTTGGTTTAGGGTGGGAAGCATGTTGTCTAAGAAAAAGTATACTATTAAAAATACCTTCCTCTAATTTTTTTTATGGAGATATCAACATAAATTTACGATTAACAGCACATGGTAAAGTAGCATTTCTTGATATACCATCTTATACTTTTAGAATTCATTCTGACAATGAAAGTAGTAGATATAATACAGCAAAACACTTCATTGATGAACGCTTACTGTTATACAAAAGTATAATAGAATACATGAAGCACAATCTGCCTGAAATGACACAAGATATTGAATTAAGTAGAAAAAGCCTAATCTACTCTGAAATTGCTTTTGCCATAGTAAAGTTACTAATAGGGAATAAAGGTGAATACACAATTTACAAAAATTATGTAAACTATCATGAAAAAGAAATTTATAAAAAAGTGATTTTTTATAACTTAAAATATAAAATAGTAAAATATATAATCCTCCCTTTGTTAAAGATAAGTCTAACTAAAAAAATATTATTATTATTTTGGGGGCATAGGAACTTAATGAAAAATATAAAATGATTTTGTTGAGTCCATTTCGAAAAGTATTTATCACTAAAGTATACAAAATTATTTATTTCATTGAAATTCTATTAATTAAATTTAGAGTGAGAAATAGCTAATTTTCAAACAAATATATACTTTTCGGAGTGGACTTTTTGTTGTCTATTTTGGGTTATTTAACTCCCTAATGATTTATTGACAAAACCAAAGTTTCTACTTTAAAGCGATTGTGGCTTAGTGGAGCAAGACCCAGCAGATAAAGTCAAGAGTAAATTTAATATTGAAAAAATTTTAAGAGAAATAATTCTGTTTTAGAAAATGAATTCACGAGTTGAACTATTTCTTGGAGCTATTGATGCAAATATTGTCAATCTTTTTATTTCATTTTTAGTATTTTTACAATTTTTATACAGCTGGTACTATAAATGCTATAAACAAGGATTCAAAATTGATTATTGGCATTTTTATATATTCTACAATTATATATTTGTAATATTTTTCATGTATCCATTTGCGGCTTCTTACCTAAATGGTATTGCTATGGGTGGACGAATGGATATGATAAAAGAGAAAGTAGATGATGCTTTTCTTATCACCCTTACAGGTTATATATCCATTATTCTTGCTAACTATCTATTTAGTCTAAATGTATTTTCTACTTTTAACCGCACAATCATTAAGATAAACAACTGGGGCGGACAACTTTTATTTGAAACTATGTCAAATAAAAAATATATATATTTGTGCATTTCGTTTCTTCTATTTTTTACTGTATTAGGACTGGTATATTCGTTCTCTCGATTTGGATTTAGCTTCAAAATAAGAAATGACTACTTGGCTATTCCTGAAATTCGTCCCATTTTTAATTTCTGGACATCATTCTATAATGTTTTTATTCCTATTTTGATCATTATATATATTCAAAAAAAGGCAAAAATGACATTATTAGTAGTCATTTTACTTTCTATTTTTGCGACATTTACTGGCAATAGGTCAACTGTTTTTTTTACAGCACTAAATGGAATCATTTTTTATCTTATCCATTTAAGACATAAATTAAAGTTAAGAAAGCTATCTTTATGGGCTTTTGGGTTGGCAAATTCAGTATTTCTTCTTGGTCTTTTGAGAGACGGAGGGCGGGAATACGAAATTGAGAATTTAGGGTTCTTTACTTATTCCTTTTTATATGGAAATAATTTTTCGGATTTGAGAGACTTTGCTTATATACTATCATTCTGGGATGAGAATTTACTTTATGGGAAGTCTTATTTAGCAGCTTTTATTTCGTTTATCCCAAGGTATATCTCAGACTTTAGAAACACGTATGCAATTAGTGCATACACTAATAATTTTCTTGGATACGAAGATGGAACACATGGAGGTATCAGAGGAGGCCCTTTTTTTGAATCATATCTAAATTTTGGAATAATAGGTGTTGTTGTTATTGGATTTTTGTGGGGAAGTGCACTATCAATTGTTAGTAAACAAATAAAAACAGAATTAGTGAAGAGTACTCCAAATTTTATGAAAAGTTATAGCTATTCCTTCCTTTTTATATCAGCTAATGCAATTATATTGACAGCAAATTTTTGGCAGTACTATGTATTCATAGGGTTCATCATTTTAGGGTCATTTTTAAAGAAAATATAGGAATGAACATATACATAAATGGCAGATTTTTAACTCAGGAAATAACTGGCGTTCAAAGGTATGCACTGGAAGTTACGAAAGCAATCGACATATTAATTAGTCCTAATGATGTTGTTGTAATTTTAACCCCTAAAAGTCAAACGATAGAATTAAATTTAAAAAGAATAAGTATCAAACAAGTTGGTTTTTTGACAGGGCATCTTTGGGAGCAAATAGAATTGCCGCTATATTGTAGAAATGGTCTATTATTTAATCCTTGTGCGACAGGCCCGCTTTTTAAAACAAATCAAGTATCAACTTTTCACGATGTAAATTTTATCAATTTCCCAGAAGGCTTTACATGGCAGTTTAGACTTTGGTATAAAATCATCTTCTTTATTTGTGGCAAACTTTCAAAATCAATAATAGCAATTTCAAACTACACTAAAAATGAAGTTATAGAAAAGTTTGGAATACAATCATCAAAAATAACTGTAATTTATGAAGGGCATCAACATTTTGATGAAATAGAAGAGAATAAAGAAATCTTAAATAAAATAGATAACTCAAAGCCATTCATTCTTGGGGTTAGCAGTCTAAATAAAAATAAAAATTTTGATATCATTCTTTCATGTTTAAAACATATTAACAACGTACACTTTGTTATTGTCGGGAAACCTAACCCTAAAATATTTGGCAATGCAGTTTCGTTCAAAAATAGAAATGTTACCTTTTTAGGAAGAGTTTCTGATTCAGAATTGAAAAGCTTGTATAAAAATGCGTTTTGTTTTATTTATCCTTCGTTTTTTGAAGGTTTTGGCTTACCACCTTTAGAAGCAATGAGTTGTGGATGTGCTTGTATAATTTCTAACACATCATGCTTACCCGAAATTTATCAAGATTCTGTACTATATTGTGACCCTCAAAGCCCTGAAAGTCTTTCTGAACAAATTTCACTTTTACTAAATGACCCCTTTACTACATTAAAGTTACATAGTAAATCTAAACATATTCTTGAAAAGTATTCTTGGATAGAATGTTCTAAGAAAATCCTTCATTTATTAAAAAATACATAGAATGAAAGTAGCTCACATTGTTGAAGCATTTGGTAGTGGATTAATAACTTTTATTAAAAATCTGACTGACGGGATCGAATGTGAACATACCATTTTTTATGCCCAGAGAGAAGTAGATATCAATGAAGTAAAAAAGGAATTTAAATACAATGTTAGATTTGTTAGTTGGAAAAGTGCAAAAAGAGAGATAAATATATTTAATGATGTAATTGCTAGTATTGAATTATATCGTTTTTTAAAAACCGACAGCTATGATGTTATTCACCTTCATTCATCAAAAGCAGGTGCTATAGGAAGAGTTGTGGGTCTATTTTTCCCAGACAAAATAATACTTTATACACCTAATGGTGCATCCTTTGCAAGAAAAGACATCACACGACTAAAAATAACTTTATATAAAACTATTGAATATTGTTCAAGCCTATTATGTGGGCAAGTCATATGTGTATCAAAATCAGAAACACAATTATTTCACAGCATAGGGGTACAGGCTATTACTATAAATAATGGCATACGCATCAAAAGTTATGAGAAGAAAATAAGGCTACGAGAGCGATTTTCAATTGTTACTATCGGGAGAATTTCAACTCAAAAAAACCCACACTTATTCAATGATATAGCTAAGAACCTTTTACACTATCCAATAGACTTTATATGGGTTGGGGATGGAGAACTTAGATCCACTTTATCTTCCCCTAATATCAAAATAACGGGGTGGATATCATCGGCAGAAGTTGAAAAATATTTATCAAATAGTGATTTGTATATTTCGACATCAATTTGGGAGGGTTTGCCATTTGCTGTTTTAGAAGCTATGAATTATAGGCTACCTTTACTACTAAATGAATGCGTTGGTAATATTGACTTAGTCAGTAATAGTATTAATGGATACTGTTTTAAAACAAAAAACGAAGCTTTGAGCCACATAATCAACTATCTTAATGATACATCTGTCTTGGCTTTTCATGGAGATAATTCTTATAATAAGCTATTAAGAGAATTTGACACTTTAAGTATGTGTCGTAATTACAGTGAAATTTATAGAGTATTGGCTAAAAATTTAACAATGCCAACCAACTAAACAAAAAATAACACGGTCTAACCAAATATTCTATTGGTTAGACCGTGTTTACCAAGTGACCCTAAAAAACCAATAAGGAAATGTAACTATCCCCTTATTGTGAATATACTGATATTACTAAAATTATTTTTGAGCGTTTTGCTTTTTCAATGCCTGAATCTCCTTGTTTAACTCTATGACATACAAGGTTAATTCTTCTATTTTTTCCATTAATTTAGCGGAGGTTTGCATAACATCTAAGCCATTTTTTGACATTTCCTCGGCAGATGGGATGTTAGGTAGATGCTTATTTTCACTTACATATTTCTCAACTTCGTTCAATGGCATTAACTTATAGTTGGGCGCAAATACATAGTCAGCCCAATCGGAAGAATTGCGGAGGGCAACTTTCAATTTTTCTGTCATAATACCATCTTGCACATATAAACGATATGGGCCACCTGAAAAGCTACTTGGAAGAGCTAAACCTCCAGCCCCAGCCCCACCAGGTGCAGTATCAAAATCTCCAATCGCTAAGTATCCGACAGTACTTGGAGTTGGAGACCCTGGAACGGAACGAAGGTTTATTCTTAACCATGGTGTTGTTGCAGAAGGTAATGTAGCATAAAACTGACCCTTGATTAGCGGGTTGGCCGTGTTTGAGTTTGAGATGTACAACATATTACTACCCGTTTCGTTCTCACCTGCGCCGCCACCTATGGCAACACTACCACTTCCTGTATTTGTGCGCAAAGCTTGTGCTCCAATAGCTACGTTATTACTACCAGTATTGGAACCCAATGCGTTAGCCCCGATAGCCATATTATTAGACCCACTTGTATTAGCTCTCAATGCACTTGAACCAATACCCACATTGAAAGTTCCTGAATTGCTATTCTCCATTGCAAAAGTTCCAACAGCCAAATTATGTGAGCCAAGAGTGTTGTTATAAAGAGAGAAAAAGCCTATGCCTACGTTACTTGAACCAGCAGTATTTTTAAAAGTAGAAAAATGTCCAATTGCAACGTTATCATTTCCACCTGTCGAAGCACCATTGCCATGAAGAACGTTTACCCCTATACCTATATTATTACTTCCTGTTGCTCCTGTTAATGCTCCGGTGCCTACAGCAACATTGCTCTGTCCAGTTGTGTTATTCAAAAGGGCTTGCCAACCAAATGCTGTGTTATACTGCCCAGTAGTATTTAACCCTGATTGATAGCCCAAGAAAGTTCGTAAGCTACCTGTATGCTCAACAAGTCCAGATAAGTTGTTATTAACTTTAAACCTTAAAGGCTTATCATTAGTACTTCCCAAGAAATCAGTATCATCAATCACATTCCCTTGCTTATCCCAAGCACCTACTGAGCTAACAGCCGATGTGCGAGCATTTGAAGGTTGCCATGCAGTGCCATCAAAAGTATAGGTACCTACAGCTTGGTCAGTTTGAAAGATAACCAAACCTGCCGCTGGATTTTTAATGGCATCACGCTGGGCCTGATTCATTCGGGGTAGTAGCAACCCTTTTGTGTTAGAATTAAGGTCCAAAATCGCCGAAGGGTCCGGCTTTGTCGTTCCAATCCCGACGTTATCGGCTTTCTGTGCCAAGGCAGCCCCGCAACTAAAGGCCAACGCTAGAGTAAGAATTTTTTTCATGTGTCTAGTATGTTTTTTGTTTTCGTTTCTATTTCACTTTCCGAAAATA
The DNA here is from genome assembly GCF_003325355.1 of Runella rosea. Taxonomy (GTDB): domain Bacteria; phylum Bacteroidota; class Bacteroidia; order Cytophagales; family Spirosomataceae; genus Runella; species Runella rosea. The sequence goes on along the minus strand of NZ_CP030850.1, from coordinate 209,715 downwards.
AGGGATAAAAACAGAATGAAAAAATGCTTTGCCCTAAAATTATCTAACGGTAGCATTTTGTGCCCTTAAGTACGTTTAAATATTGCTTATTCTTTCTAATTTCGCAAATACAATTTTTATTCACAATGGCTTGCTTCAACTATCGGTATATTCTACCTTATATAATGTGCCTGTGCGGATTATTCACAAAGGTTACGATGGCGCAGTGCCCCGTTCCAGCGCAGTTTGGTCCCCAGTGGGTGGACGGGAGTTTTGGAATTGCTGGTACCGAGGTGGGAACTCAGTGTACTGGTCGACCAGTTACGGTAACCACCCCTGCATCAGTAGTTAATGCTCGTTATATTTTTGATTACAAAAGCATTGCTGATACTTCACAAGCAAAACCTACAACCTTTTCTTCATATATACAACCTGGCTATTATTATATTGTTCAAATAGGCATCGTTAATGGAAAACCCTCTGTCGCATGTAATTCAATCCAAGTATACGCAACATCTAAACCCACCTTTTCTCTCGCATCTGAATGCGGAAATACAACCAAATTAAAGATAAATACAACTGGGCTGGCTTTTGGTAGATATTTGGTAGATTGGGGGGACGGACAACCTACCCAAGCGTATGCCCCCGGACAACCTGACCTTAGTTATACCTACGCAAATTCAGGCACTTATCAAATTAGGGTAAGGGGGGAAGGGACCCTAGCATTGAATGGATGTAATGCGGATAGCGACCCGCAAACTTTTGAAGTGCTAAATGATCCCGCCCCTATAACAAGTGCTACGGCTACCGTAATAAATAACTTGTACGGTCAGATAAGCATAACGGTCCCCAATACGGTTAAGGTAAAAAACTATTCGTTTAGTAAAAATGGCGTTGAAACCCTCCGAGTCAACAGCCCTTATGTTGACTCCACCTTAAATGCCTCACAAAGTGGCGCTTGCTACCAAGTGGCTTACGCCGATGCATGCGACCGTAAACCTGCTACAATGCCCACGGTTTGCACCATTTACCTTCAAGCGGAAAAAGAAACCTTAAAATGGTCTTCTGAATCACCTTTTTCCACGGCAATCGACAACTATACCATTGAAAAGCTCAATGAAAATGGTCAGGTGGTTGCCACTTATCCCGTTGGCAATACTACGGAATGGCCAATGGACATCAGTGATAATGATGTAGAAGTAGTTTATCGCGTTCGCGCAACAGCGGTCAATGGACAAACAAGTCTATCCAATGCCATAAGCTACGGTCGAACGGTCAAATTGTTTGTTCCAGATACTTTCTCCCCCAACAATGATGGGCTTAATGATACATTTGATGTAAAAGGACAATTAATCAATAAGTTAGAAATAACGGTCTATGATCGCTGGGGCAATGTGCTCTATAACACAAAAGATGGAACGAAAGGATGGAACGGAACCGACGTAAACGGCAGAGAGCTAAGCCCAGGATTTTATACCTATAAAATAGAATACACTGATACTAAAGAAAGGGCTTATTCTAAACTTGGCACTGTCAATTTAATGAGGTAACCGTTGAAATAATTGTTGGTAGTTGTTTTTGAATAACATGACGGTTGCTTTATTTAATTCTATCAAACCTCAATCTAATGACTCAAATATACCGTTAGATAACTTTGAGTCCATCTTGTTGTGGATAATCCAAAAAAAACTTAGCTTTACTCATTGAATTTTCAAAATGGACATAACTATTCCTTAAATATGAAAAAGCCACTACTTGTCTTTCTGGGTTTTCTCTGTATTCCTGCCGCTCATGCCCAGTTTTTCTCCTCAGCCGAAGTCTATATTGGTTCGGGGGCCATAGTTACCATGAACAACGAAATAATCAATCAAGGTGACTTGAAGTCAGACGGTACGCTTCATCTCCGTAAAGGGATAAGCAATCAAGGTCAAATGGCGCTAAACGGTCAAGTAATATTGGACGGTGAAGGAACGCAACTGATTAAAAGTGACAATTCTATCAACGTAGGCGCACTTTTGCTTTCACAAGTCGGGAAAGTGAATCTGCAAGCCCCGTTGATTGTACAGAACGAGCTAAAGTTTGGCAAAGGAATTATTGAAAATACCGCGTTATTCCCCCTAGAAATAGCCGATAACGCCCAGATTACGGGAGCATCCAACCGTTCACACGTGAAGGGTTATGTTCAAAAGTCGGGCGATGATGCTTTTGATTTTCCCGTGGGCGATGGACTCGAACTGCATACGTTTGCCATCTCTAAACCAGCGAGCGAAGATAAAATTTCGGTCGGATTTGTGACGCAAAGCCCCACTCGTCTGTCTAATAAATTAGCTGACGCCGTTGCTGAAGTGACTGGCAACAACTATTGGGCAGTTCAGGGAATCAAAAACCAAAACATTCAAGTGAGTGTTGCGTCGGAGCAAGCCAATAACCAAATCTTGCAATTGCGCGACAATCAATGGAATCTGACAGCGGGCAGTGTCGAAAATAACGTAGTCTCGGCCCAAACTGTATTGAATGGGGCATCTTACTTTACGATTGGCACACAAATTGCAGAAGCATCAGAAAATGCAGAAGTCAGCGTTTATCCCAATCCAAGCAATGGTTCATTTGATGTTCGCTTGAAAGGATTTTCAGCCAACGAAACAATTTCGCTTGATATTACTGATTTGAGTGGACGTTCATTGGTTAAGCAGGAGGGTAAAGTCAAAGATTTTTCAACTAAATATTCTATTGGTGATAAAGTATCCAACGGCAGTTATTTCCTACGAGTCCTTCGTACCGAAAAAAACCAAAGTTTTGTACAGAATTTACTTATTACCAAGTAATATTGAATTGTTCTTTATGTAATTGTGCCCAAGATAGTAGTATCTTGGGCACAACCATTTAATGGTTTTAGGTTCTACTGAAGCTGTATTATTTTAGAATAATCACTTCATCATTGAAAAATATGAAACATCGTTACTCATTTCTTTTCTTACCATTTCAACTTATCCTTGATTGGATACTTCTAAATCTGTCTTTTTGGATTGCATACCTCATTAAATTTGGATTTGCCTCAGAATTCAATACTTCGTACCAATGGTTTTTGCTAGTTTGTAATTTGATATGGCTGGGTTTAATCGTCATCGTGAAGCCTTACAATTACTCACGAATAAAATTTCACGTTTTTAATATTTTATATCAATACTTATCACTTTCAGGTTTATTCGCCGCATGTATGGCGTTTGCATGGATTATTTTGAGGGATTTAAATTTATCCCGTCTGCACATGTTGTTCATGCTTATGGTATTTGTGGCATTGGGAATCACGTGGCGGGTCTTTGCCGTAGTCTTCATTAAATTTTACCGCGCGTCTGGTCATAATATACGACGATACATCATTGTTGGCCACGGAAAATTAGCCACTACATTAAAAGAATTTTACGAGAATTATCCCGAGTTTGGTTACGAATTTTACGGTTTTTTTGGTGACATTGACGAAAATAATAAATCCATTATGCGAGGAGATTATGATCGTTTAACAACATTTATTAAACAAAACACCATTGATTGCGTGTACTGCTGCACTCCTTACATCAACAATGAAGTATTAAGCAACATCATCACTCAATCAGAGCAAGAAAATTTTCAAGTAAAGCTAGTCATTGATTTTTCTTCCATTCTCAGCAGGCAATCGACGGTTGAATACCATGACATGTTGCCGATTATTGATATTTCAAACCGCTTTTGGGAAGATATAAAAGTACAAATCCTGAAACGTATCTTCGATATTGCCTTTTCATCGTTTATTCTGTTTATGGGTATGCCGATTTGGATTATCTTAGGTTTAATCACCAAACTTTCTTCCAAAGGCCCTATATTTTATTCTCAGGAAAGAATCGGCAAATCTGGCAAACCTTTCCGTATTTATAAATTCCGAAGTATGTACGTAAATGCGGAACAGGAAGGGCCCGCATTATCATTTGGCAACGAAGATCCCAGAATAACCCCATGGGGACAATTCATGCGTAAAATGCGCTTGGATGAAATCCCGCAATTTTACAATGTTTTAAAAGGGGATATGTCAGTCGTGGGGCCGCGCCCTGAGCGCCAATTCTTTATTGACCAAATAACGCCCATTGCCCCTGACTTTACTAAATTATTGACGGTCAAGCCGGGCATTACCTCCATTGGCCAAGTAAAATTTGGATATGCACAAAACGTCGAAGAAATGATTCAGCGTTTAGAATTTGATTTACAATACTTAACAAAAGTTTCGCTGTTTGTGGATATGTTGATTATTTGGGAAACGGTTGTTGTAATGCTTAAGGCCAAGGGTAAATAAAATGCAAACACTACCTTCAAGATTGGATTATTAATCGTTTTTTTTCTTGCAATAATCTAAACTTAAATCGCTCAAATAACCACGCAGCTTTTGATTTTTTAGTTACGTCTTTATAAAACAATTCATAGGCGATACCTTGTCTCTCAAACATTCGCACTGTACGTTTTATGCTGTTTTCGGTGTATTGGCCGGATAAACGAAAAAATTTTTTTTGTAAATTAATTTCTTTAATGCTACTAGCATCAGTATTTACCGAAAAATCTGATAATTGAAACTCATTTTTAAGATAAAAAAGGCATATTTTCAAAGCATAATCAAGATGGTTAGCGGCGGCAAACTCCGTTATTTGATTAATGTCACCATTAAAAGAAGGACTTTTACAAATTTTGACAGCATCCAAAATCCACCGAATAGTTGGTTGCCCTTCCAATGTTCCATGAATAATCGTATGAAAAAGTTGATATGAATCATTTAAAATCCATGTAGCGTTTTCGGAATCAATCTGTAGATTTTCTGAATATTTTCTTTCAAATATCCAATTACTCTGTTGATACTCCTGAAAGAAAAAAGCTTGCCAGTGCAAATCCACATCAACACCCCCTTCATCAAAACAGTGCATTGCATGAATCAGATGTCGATATTTGTACTCAACAGCATCGGGAGTATTCCCATAGACAGCTAATAGTGAGATGGTTGCCTCTAAATATTCCAATGGAACTAACAGATCAATATCACCCATGGGTCGTACGCCCATATCTTTATAATAATGCAAAGACATCGGAATACCTTTAAGCAGCATGTTAGGAATACCCGCTTCATTGCAAGCCCTAACTATCTCCTGCGCCCTGTACAACAATTTTTGGTTGGACATCCAAGTGTCACGATACGCATCCCTTAATGCAGGCAAAAGGGGATCGGCAGAATGTTCTAAATTTCGATAAATTAAGGGAAGCACCCTTAAAGATTCAGTATCAACCCCTGAGAAAATGGAATAGTTTGCGTCCTCTTTCGTTATATGATTGAGATTTTTATGTGTTTTCCAACACTCCCAATAGGTAATCGCTTCCTCAGGGGCAAACAGGGCCGCTTTTAGTAACCAAATTTGGTCTTCTCGGATGCCGATGAGTTTTTTTACTTCTTCGAGGGTCATTATTATTGTTTTAGCGAGCAATATAAAGAAGATACTTTTTGAGGGGCGTGTTTTTTTGATTTTATTTGTCAACTAATCCAGTTTTAAATGTTTGTTCGAAAGCAGTTTTCATTTAAAATAAACGATACCCCTACGATCCATTCAAAGAGCTATAATTGTGTGAAAAAAAAAATCATTGTATTACACTTATTCTTTCAAGGGCTCTTTTTCGTTTCCTATAACGCATTTTCCCAAGATTCGACACAAAGCAACCACAATCAACAATACGTATCGCTGACAGGATATGGCTCAACTGCCAGAACACCCTTTTGGATGCGAACCAATCAATATGCTACGGTTCCTGAGACATCGGGTCTAATGATTCGTGGAGGTTCAAGAAACCTGTTTCCCATTGCTCAAACACCTCATTTGAAAGCAGGGTATGGCATCGACCTAGTGGCAAATATGTCAACTAAAAGCCAGGTGATTTTACCAGAATTGTACGGAAATGTGCAGTATAAGAAATGGGAGTTTTATATAGGGAGAAAACGTGAAACAGTAGGTTTATGTGATACACTCCTTAGTAGCGGTTCTTATATTTGGTCGGGCAATGCCCTCCCCATCCCAAAAATCCAACTAGCCATTGTAGACTTTCTTCCACTCACTTTCACCAAAAACCTCATTTCTTTCAAAGGGTCATACGCTCATGGTTGGTTTGGCTCAGGAGATTTCGCCTACGGCTACTTCCTTCACCAGAAATCATTTTATGCCCGCATAGGAAAACCCACTTCCCAACTAAGATTATACGGTGGCTTCAATCATCAGGTACAATGGGGCGGTAAAACCTATGGTGACCTTGGAACTGTCAACAATCGAACGCTGCCTGGTAGCTTCAGAGATTATATTTCTGTAGTTACAGGATTCAGGAATAAGGGAAATTCTTATTTTGACTCAACTAATCGTATCGGGAATCATTTGGGAACCATTGACGTTGGCGCAGAATTTGAATTTCGTCGCCTGAGCCTTTCCATTTACCGACAGAGCCTATTCGACGATGGTTCTTTAGCACGAAAAGAGGCCAACAACGTCGCAGATGGCCTACAGGGGATCGTCCTTACCTTTCTTTACCCAGAACGAAAAAAAGGGCAATTCAGCCTCAAGAAAGCCCTTTTTGAACTTTTATATACAAAAAGCCAAGGAGGTTCGACCTTTGATTTTGAGGGCGGCATTTTTGGCCGTGACAACTACTTCAATCACCAACAATATTTTGATGGTTGGTCATACAAACGACGCATCATAGGCACTCCTTTCATTACCAATTACCGAGATACGAACAATTCCGATGATTATAATAGTAATGAAATCGCAAACAACAACCGCGTGGTTGTCTATCATTTCGGCTTTGAAGGCTACTATGGCGAGAAACTGCATTTTTTGAGTAAACTTTCCTACAGCTTGAATTACGGAACCTACGGTTTCCCTTATGAAACTGTACCCAAACAATTTTCGGGTTTGTTTCAAGTGGATGGCCAAATTGGCCTTTGGGAAGGGCTTGAATGGAACGCGGCCATCGCCTTTGATCAAGGACAACTTTATACCAATACGTTTGGCGGTAAAATTGGCATTCGTAAAACGTGGTCGGGTAAAAAGTAACTCTCTTGGGCCATGACTAAGACCGTAAAAGACCAAATGAATCAGGATGTTACGCTGCCTGTGGTCCCAAAACGTATTGTTTCGCTTGTACCTTCACAAACTGAGTTACTATTTGCCCTAGGACTGCGCGAAGAAATCGTGGGAGTTACTAACTACTGTATTCATCCCGCCGAGGAAATAAAACAAAAAATCAAGGTTGGGGGCACTAAAAGCTTTGATGTTGAGGCCGTCAAAAGACTCAATCCAGATTTAGTTATTGGCAATAAAGAAGAAAATGAGGAAAATGGGATAAACACCCTTAAACAGTTCCTCCCCGTGTGGATGTCGGATATCTTTAACCTTGAAGATGCCGTCGATATGATTTTACGGATTGGAGCATTGGTAGGAAAAGAGTCAGAGGCGAAATCTATCATATTGAACATTGAACGAGGATTTTCAGCACTTCCAACAACGAAGCTTTCATCCAAAACAGCGGCGTACTTCATTTGGCGTAAACCATACATGGTAGCCGCTTCCGATACATTTATCGACGATATGCTCAAACGCGCAGGGTTTCAGAATGTTTTTGGTACATTGAGCCGTTATCCCGAAATATCCGCTGAGCAACTTAAACAAGCCCAACCTGATTACATCTTTTTATCTTCCGAGCCTTATCCTTTTAAAGAAAAACACCTTCAGGAATTTCAGAATATTTGTCCAGATGCGGCCATTTTGGTGGTAGATGGCGAACTCTTCAGCTGGTACGGGAGTAGATTACAAGCGTCTGCTGCTTACTTTTCAAAACTTGGTCAGTCAGGGTAAAATTATTCGGCTCACGATTTTGTACAACTTAAACCCATTAAGTTATTATTATTGCACAAATTAACTGTACCAAGTCAGTTACTAATCCTAACTTCTTAACTCCTACCCTTTATGCTCTTATTGTACGTCCTGCTGGGCATTTTAGCGCTTATCATTTTAGTCGCTTATTTTCATTTGGATACCTTTATTTCGTTTGTTTTGGTCAGTATTGGGCTTGGTCTGGCGTGTGGCATGAGTGTGACGTCGATTAGTCAATCGCTCGAAAAAGGCATTGGAGGTACGCTAGGCTCCTTGGTCATTATTATCGGTTTCGGCTCTATGCTCGGAAAACTCGTGGCCGACAGCGGCGCAGCCCAGCGGATTACCACTACCCTAATGAATATTTTTGGCTTAAAATATTTGCCTTGGGGGTTGGCGTTGGCTGGTTTTATCATTGGCCTACCGTTGTTCTACAATGCCGGGTTTGTCATTGTCATCCCGCTGATTTTTACCATTGCCGCATCCACCAAACTACCCATGCTGTACGTGGCAGTTCCAATGTTGTCGGCATTATCGGTGGCACATGGTTATTTGCCCCCTCATCCCTCTCCTACGGCCATTGCGGCGCAGTTCAAAGCGGATGTTGGTCAAACGCTTTTTTACGGCTTAATCGTCGCTATCCCAGCCATTATTCTAGCAGGGCCCATTTTTGCCAAAACGCTCAAAAAATACGACCCAAAACCCGACGCTTCTTTATTTAACACCAAGCATTTCAGCGAGTCGGAAATGCCTAGCCTGAGCATCAGCTTAATCGTAGCGTTGTTGCCTTTATTGCTCCTGACGCTTATGCCTTGGTTGAAAGGTAATTTTGCCGAAGAAAGCATTCTTTACACGGTTTTTGCTTTTTTGGGCGACCCTTCGATTTCGATGTTGATTTCTGTACTGGTCGCCATTTACTTTCTCGGGATTAAACGCGGCAGAACGACCAAAAACGTCATGAAATCGCTCGAAGAAGCTTTTAAGAGCGTTTCTATCATTTTGTTAATTGTTGCCGGCGCTGGAGGCTTCAAACAAATCCTGACCGATGGTGGCGTAAGTAAGTACATTGGAGAACTGTTGGCAGGGGTAGAAATTTCTCCCCTTATTTTAGGATGGGCCATTGCGGGAGTGATTCGCATCTGTGTAGGCTCCGCCACCGTGGCCGGGCTTACGGCGGTAGGTATTATTGCGCCATTGGTGCAAAGTCAAGGGGTAAAGCCCGAATTGATGGTATTGGCCATTGGCTCGGGGAGTTTAATTTGCTCCCACCTCAACGACGGCGGCTTTTGGCTGTTTAAAGAATACTTCAACCTTTCCATAAAAGAAACCCTCCAAACCTGGACGGTCATGGAAACCATCGTGTCAATCGTAGGTTTACTGGGCGTTTTGGTGCTGGATCAGTTTGTGTAATGATAAAATTGTGGCTGGTTCCAGCATTTTTCGAAGTTAAAATATCCTAAATAAAAAAAGCCTCGCAATTGCGAGGCTTTTCAGTTGGCGGACAAGGACTCGAACCCTGAATAAAAGAACCAAAATCTTCTGTGTTACCATTACACCATCCACCAATTCCGTTTTGGTGGTGCAAAAGTAGCCCTTTATCGGTTACGTGTCAAGTCGTTTTTGAAAAAAAACTGATAAAAAAAATAAGCCTGCGTCTTTAGAATTGATAATCAGGGAGTTTATGAGAAATAAAAATGCAAACTTTTTTATCCTTATTTTAAACTCCGGCCGTGGTTACGTCGGAAGCTATCTTCTTAACCAAGCCTTGCAAGACTTTTCCTGGACCGCACTCTATGAACTCAACGGCACCGTCGGCCACCATCGCCCGAACTGATTGGGTCCAGCGTACGGGCGCGGTGAGTTGCGAAATCAGATTTTCTTTGATGGTTTCTACCTCCGTAGCCGCCTGCGCGTTTACGTTTTGATAAATGGGGCAACGCGGGACTGAAAAGACCGTTGCTTCAATGGCCGCCGCCAATTCTTCGCGGGCGGGCTCCATGAGGGGAGAGTGAAACGCACCACCAACGGGAAGCGGCAATACGCGCTTAGCACCTGCTTCTTTCAATTTTTCACCCGCTAGGCGCACCCCTTCATGCGTACCAGAAATGACTACCTGTCCTGGGCAGTTAAAATTGGCCGCTACCACCACTTCTCCTTCAATCGAGGCACAAATTTCCTCAATTTTAGCATCATCCAAACCCAATACGGCCGCCATCGTTGACGGACTGATGACACAGGCCCGTTGCATGGCGTCGGCCCGTTTGGCGACCAACCGCAATGCATCCTCAAAAGATAATGCTCCCGCCGCTACTAACGCCGAAAACTCTCCCAACGAATGGCCCGCCACCATGTCGGGCTTGAAATCTTCAATGGTAGAAGCCAGAATAACGGAATGTAAAAATATGGCTGGCTGAGTCACATCGGTTTGTTTGAGTTCTTCGTCGGTTCCTTCAAACATTACTTTTGTAATCTCAAAACCTAAAATTTCGTTTGCTTTATCAAACATTGCACGGGCTTGGGCATTATTTTCGTACAAATCTTTGCCCATTCCGCTGAACTGAGAGCCTTGGCCGGGGAAAACGTATGCTTTCATTAAGGTTATTATTGAGTGAATTATGAATTAATGACTGCAAACTTAATCACTCCCTCCCTAACTCACTCTATCACAAACAATTTTTTCTCTTCGGGCGTAGGGATACGGCAGGAGTCGCTCTTGCCAAAAAGTCGGTAGCGATTTTTGGCAATGATATCGTAAAAGAAATCCCGGATGAAACGGGGAACGATGCGAAACAGATACAGCCAAGACCAGCCTTTCAAGTAACGCGCTATCTCCAGTGCCGCATCCGATTTTTCGTATAACTTCCCCGCTCTCAGCAAAAGTACGGTATCAAAATCAGTCAATTGGCGATTATTCTCGGCCAAGAGTCGCTGACCGAAATCCGATTGTAAAGAGGCAAACCGAAATCTCCGCGCGGCATCACGGTCGATGACGAAGTTGATACTCGCGTTGCAGAAATTACAAACACCGTCAAAAAGAATTACATCCGACATATCGAGACTGTTTTGGCCTACATTAATTACTCATAACACACCCGAAAGCCAACGGTATTTTTTTTGGATGTGGGTGCTAATCCGTAACGAAACGTAAGCGGTTTGGGTTCGTCGCCAAACGAACGGCCTCTCACCACTCGGCCGCTTCCCTGTGGTGGGCCCGCAGGAGCCGTACTTGGGCTGTTGGCATAATAATTTTTATCGTACCAATCGGCGCACCATTCGGCGGCATTGCCTCCCATATCAAAGAGTCCTAATTTATTCGCTTTTTTGGTGTTGACGGGCTTAGTTCCCGCGCCGTCGGTATTTCCAGCATACCAACCCATCTCTTCGGTAGCAACGATATTTTTAACGGCACCGCCGCAGGCCGCGTATTCCCATTCGGCTTCGGTCAAAAGGCGAACCCTTTTTTTTGTCTGACCTGAAAGCCATTCGCAATACGCCACGGCATCGTCCCACGAAACCCCGACGACGGGATGGTCATCCTGCCAGCCCCAATTGGGCGGTGCGGGCATTACTTTTCCAGTAGCTTTGGCGAATGTTCGGAATTGGGCAACTGTCACTTCATGCTTTGCCACGAAAAAATCAGCGAGTGTTACGGAATGTACAGGGCGCTCATCAATGGCTCCTTTGTCGTCCCCCATTAAAAATGCACCACCTTTTACGAGTACAAAATCGGGTAATTCAGCGCGGCTTTCGTTTTTTTCGGGTGCTTGGTTGGAATTTGTATTTTTTCGGGGAAACGATGTAGGGTTGGGCGTGACGGATGCGTTATTTTTCTGGGCCAACGCTTTTATGGCTTTTTGAAGTTGACTTTTACAGTAAGGTTCTTCGTTTCGAATGCGCAACGCACGTTCATAATTTTCTTTGGCACATTGATAATCCTGTTTTTTAAAACACACATCCGCTCTTTTTTTGTAGTCATCAAAAGTTACTTTTTGGGCAACCGAGGCGACCGATAAAAGGATACAACCAAAAACAAACAGTAGGCGAATCATATCGTGGCAATTGCAGATTAGGGTAAATTTAACGCTCAAATGGCGTTTTAGGGTTGAGCGCGTTGTTGTTCAAGTTGTTGGAGCCGCAGTTCAAGACCTTGCTTTTCCTGAACCAACAGACTGTACTTATCCGTGAGTTGTTTCCATTCATCGTCTTGTATCAACCGCGCATTTCCCAAATCCGTCAAATAAGCCTCATAACTTTTGAGAACAGACCTAAAGAGCGGTTTATCATACCGCTGCTGAAGTCGGGTGATAAACCCGAAAACAGTCTGTAATTGCTTGGCAGAAAACGGTTTAGTTTTGGTCAGCACTTCGATATAATCATCCAGACGGTCGGTTTCGACCAAAAAACCCTTGATTTCTGTTTCGGTCGATTGATTTCGTTGAAGGGCCAATTCAGGGATTTTACGGAGATTAAGATAGATTGAAATACCCAACAAGACCACAACGCCTGCATAACAGGCCCAGAAGTATATAATGCGAGAACGGCGTATTTCACTATTAAGGGCTTTCATATTTTTCGAGGTTCGAAAGTGGAAAACAAAATTGAACACGCACACCATGCCATTTCCACGCTTATTTAATGGGCGCAACGGGCGGCGGTGGCGGCTGCGATTGCTTGTTTACAATCTGGAGTTTCAAAAATTGATTATCCTGCGTCAAATGCTCAATTTGGTCTTTATACGCCTGTTTTTTGGCAACTATGTCTTTTTGATTGGCAACGGCTTCTTCATTGACCAGTATCAGAAATTTATAATTGCGAACTACACGTCTGAAAATGGTGTCCAATACCGTAGCTTCTGCTGGGCGTTTTTGCAATGCTTCCAGTTGTTCCTGAAGATTACTTTTTGTTTGCGCCAAAGCGCTCTGATCAGTACCTTTAATGGCTATTCTGAAGGAACGATAAAGGGTATCCAACAACTGTACATCCGTCAAAAACCGCACTTCTGTTTGGGAAGAGAGCGCCGCTTTGCCCGCCGAGCGCGGGTTGAGAAAACGGTAACTGATGGCCGTCAGCAATCCAAAAAACAGCAAGCTGACCAAAATATATTTTAGAAAAGGACTCATGTTTCGGCGATTGATTTACCCTAAAAAATTAACCCTTAATGAAGGCTTATTCTATTTTTTCGCTTACCCTTTTTTAACTTTTCCCATTTTACGACCGGTACTGTTCCCGTCCACGATACCCGCCGTCGCTGTCGCCTTTATAGACGTATTCAAGGCCGCTTAATTCATTAAAAATGGCGTTGAGATTGTCCAAAAAATCTTTGATAAGGGCAAAAGCGGGAACGACGTCGTTGTGGTTGTACTGAATTTTCACCAATAAATTGAGTTTTGCTTCAAACGAAGCCTGGGTCACGCCAAAACGTTGTCCAAAGTAATTGTACATGTATTCTTTATTACGCTGGGGCAAACAACGCAGGGTTCCCATAAAAACCCGGGCAAATCGGGCGAAATATTCCACAAAATACGCAGGCGATGATTCGTTGAGAATCAAGCGGTAGTGGTCGTACGAGTCGGCAATATGCAGGATTACTTTTTGGGCCAATATCCCCACGTTTTTTGACCAATCATCCTGCGCTTTCAAATATACATTCTGCACGGTGGTCTCGGCATTTTTGTCAATTTGTCCAATCAAAGCGTCAAAATGATCATAATACCACATCAGCGTTGGGTGGGCGCTGATATTCATGCACGGCGGCACATATTCCCACTCGGAGAGCAGGTTGAATTGCTGATTTACTTTTTTTAGTTTTCCCACCACCAAATGATGAATACCAGAGGTGTTGTGCTTGATATGCTCAGCGGTAGCCACGGCCAATCGGAGTGACGGCATCCAATAGGGCAACCGTAACGGGGATTCTTTGGGGTCGGGTTCGCCAAACGGCACTACGTTGGTGGGGTCCACAATGAGCAACACATAAAACTCCGTGCTGCGCTCATTGAGCAATTCATTTTGAATGCTTGACAACGAGCAGGTCAGCGCGGGTTGACTGGCATAAGCGGGGAATTCAATGCGCACCCCGCCGGGCGTAACGGCCCGGCAAAACGGCAGGGTCAGTTCATTGCCATTTTGGCTTAGTTGACACACTTTTCCGTCGTTGGAAGGTAGAAGGCCGTAAGTATGGGCGTTTAAGTGCGTACGGGCCACATCGCACATTGCGTCGATTGCGGCCAAATCACTGCCCAACAGGTGGTCTTTGGTGATTTTCATCCCGTCCACCCAGTTGATCGGTAAATGCTTTGAAGTTGGAGTTGCCATACGCAGGTTTAATCGGTATAACTACGCGCAATAATCGGTGTGCTCGTGGTTATGTTATTTTGTATAAAGGTTTTTTCAGGATCAAGGTACGTTTTAAATAACCCCCAAAACGAAGAGGTATAAAAAACCCAACCCACGGCCCGGCCCGTTTGAATATCTTCAAACAAGATAGGGTTATTGGGGTCGACTTTGGTATTGTACAAATTCATCATATAATGCAGCCATTCGCCCAAAGTACGATCTTGGGGCGCTTCAAATTCGTGGCCTTCCCACGTGGGGTCATTGGGTTTCTTGCTGATTCTGACCTTGACCCGCATCGTATTTCGCAATTCAATCGCTGGCACACGCGTCGTGACGGGATAATACCATTTTTGGTAAACACTCGGCGGTATAGTCTTCCAGAAATCATACGATTTGATGAACACATAAGGCAGCAAATACCGCAAGGCGCCCAGCGAAAGATACGGAATGAGCATCTCCGCTTGTTTGGAAATGAGGGAATACGAAAGGATAAAACCCGCCATTCCAAAAAACATGAGTGAGACGCACAACCAAAATCCTGGGGCAAATTCTTTACGTTCCAGCCACGTCGAAAAAGTTTTGTAAGCTGTTATTAAAAAGACAACCCCTAAAATCAAAGCACCCGTTTCAAACACAATAAAATTCAACGACAGCGACGCTATTTGACTAACAACCCCTCCCAATGCCGCAAATAGAGCAAAGACGATAAGCACGTGCATCAACAATTTCTTGGAGAAAATCGCCGATGATTTTAAATAGGCAACAATCCCTAAATTGGCTATTCCAAAGACAATATTTCCGATTAAAAGCGTAAGTATTGTTGACGACATTACTACAATTGATTAATTACTAAATTTGAAATTAGTCTCCATTCTTCACTAAAAATACTCATAAAACCGTCGTAAAACCTAATAATGCCGCCTGACTGCCATTATTTAACTGAAATCCATCTTCGGATTTTTGGGGCAGCAACTCCAACCGCCAATCCAATTCAATCGGCACTAATAATCCAGCTAAAAAATCGACCATTTTTCGTTGTCTACCATTGGGAACATACCCTTCCATTTGGTGAGCTGTGAGTGGGCCGATAGAGATTTTCAAACAAAGGAATTGGTCGGTCAACGAAGGAGTGGCAATGACCGTATCCACGCCTAAAGCGGCCTCACCAAGTGGCATGAAAGGAGCCTCGACGGGTAATGACTGGACAATTGACTCATAGTCTAGTTTCACCGAATCCCCCAACAATTGCTCAAAACAATCACGCATCCACACCAAATTCCCAGCGGCTTTGTGAGCAATGGTGGTTATTTGAAACAACGAAGCCTGCTGATTATCTGTCAAGGACAAATGGGCACTTTCTGGCCAGAAAACGGCTAAAAACTCCTTCAAAAAACCTTTGTCCTGCCCCGCCAACGCTTGTTTTTCAAACTGCTCAATGCGCACCCGTTGATGAGTGATGGCGTTGTCGAAGGGCAGAAAAAACTGCCGCGCATCGTCTTCTTGGCGTTCTTCTTCATTCCGAATCTCCTCCCATTGCTCATCGGTTTTATTGCGGCCCGTGGGCCGGTGAAAAAGACGCTCAGGCAAGGTGTCATACAAACCGTCGCGGGGGGTATTGACCCGGTACCACGAAGTTCCGGTCAGTTCGTTAAATACTTCCTCGATTTCTGAAACATCCCGTTCGTAAAAATACGCCGATGAGCGTTCGGGATAAATGACGATTTCTTCTTTCCGACAAAACCCGCACGCAATCAATTCATCCACCACGGCCTCTACCCGAAGCCGCCTGACGGGCAATTGATCCAACGCTGATTTGAGTTCTTCGGGTGACATAGGTTATTTTGTTGGTTGGTTAATGGGAGATAGGAAGTAGGAAATCAGAGGTAGGATGTAAGAATTCAGAAGAACGAATTCCGAATTCGTCATCGCTCGGCCCACGTCGTCATTCGCTCCTTCGTCATTCAAGTTACTGTTCCGTTGACCAACATCCTGATGGGCAAAACACCCGACGACTGTTCTTCCAACAAATGTTTGATGCGTAAACTATACTCCGACCATTGCTCGGGCGGAAGCGGTTTTGCAGGATTAGACGTAAGGTTGATGTCTAAGGTTCGCTGTAGTCCCTGATACTGAGACGCTCCCATGCTGAAGCCCTTGGTGATTTCCACCCGTTTTAATTTATCGCCCAATTCGGCAAAACACACCGCTTTGTAATCTTCCATCGTCACGGCGCGCCCTCGGGTGAGGATTGCTTTTTTGAAAACGGGCAAATTATCGTCTCCCTGCAACGGTCGCTGCCCGCCTTTGGTGGTGGTGAGGAGCATGGTTATGTCGTCCGTAAAAGCAATATTTGCGCGGTCACGCATTAGTTTTGTTCCAAACGCGAGGTTGTTGGCGGCATCTGCTTTCGTAGTCCAATAGCGTATACTTAGTCGCCCCGTTTTTTCGGTGGTTTTGGCGCTTATAAACCAATTTTGAAAATTATCTTTTTTAATAATATTGCTGATGCGTTCCAGCCGTTTCCGAATTTCTTCCACGTCGTTTTCGATTTCACCACGTCCCAAGGCCATAAACATGGCTCCTTCGTCCCGCAATAAATCCACCAAATACGACAAAATTTCGGAAGCATCGCGCTCATCAAAACGCGCCACGCCACCCTGTCGGAGCAAATATTGATTACCCGTTTCTCGATTGAACTGCTGCACATTGGCGAGTTTAGCCCCCGTAGGAGTCTCAACCTCAATCATATCCAGAAAAAAGTCAGTTTCTTCGGTACGAATGGGAAATACATTAAACAACGCACGCAATTCCTGAAAATTAGTAACCGCCCGGCGGTTGACTACTGGAAAAGCGTTTACATCAAGGTACATACGTGACAAAATTTCTGGTGATAATGCCCCCGGAAATTTGATTTTTATCCAAAACAATTCCTGCACAAAATACCGCTGAAGCTCATCAGGGCGCAGGAAGGAAGTGATGGCTTCGGGATATTTTTTCTTTTGGCTTTGAATGGAAATTTCCTGCCCCGTTAGTCGATTGCGACTGCTGACGCTCAGGACATGCCCGTCGTATTGGCGTTGGACCGTCCGCTCAATTCGGGCCGAAGCCCCCAGTTCATTAGCCAGTCCGTCAAAAGTTTTTTTGTTTGCCAACCCCTGCACTACCTGAAGTTCTTCTGTTTCGGTAAACATCCGTACGTCCAATAAACGGCTCAGATGGGTGGTGCGTGAGGGGTCATTGCGCCAATCAAAAAAGAGTGCAAGGTCATCAAGGGCTTCCAATTCCTCGTTTAAAGACAGGCCAATCCAGACTTCATCCAACGGCAACGCCTGGTCCATAAAAAATTCACGCGGTGCGCCTCCCATGCCCATCTCTCGGATACGGCTTTGCATAATGACGGTATTCAATCGGAGATTATGCAGGGTATAGTGCCCCACCGATGAGAAAAAAAACTCTTTTCCCGCCAATGCACAATTAAATGTATGTTCTGGCAATACATCGAAAGTGGGATCAATGATACCCGCTTTCATCATGGCATGGGCAGGTTGTGGCCCCGTTAGTACCTCTGGCGTAAGCAAATGTGCCAAGCGTTGTACCACCCGGCTCCGCGAATTGTCTAACTCATGGTGAATATTTTCAAGCCCAGTCGCAAAAGCTCCTAACAGCATTCCAACCAGTGGGTCAAAGCTTTCGATGGCTAAATCACTCTCGTCATAATGCCACAAACGCGCAATTTCCCGAATCATTTCGCTTCGGATTTGTTCGCGGGTTTTGTATCGTTGGGGTTCGTTGTACATTGTTAGGGGTTATGGGTAGGCGGCTCACCTTAAGAATACCTCACTAATCGAAACTTCATGTCTTTCAAGCGTTCTTGGGTCTGAACGAGGGTACTTGAAATAATGATTTGGATGTAGCGACAAATACGCGGGCTTCCACCCTCTACTTTTTCTTCTACATCCGTAATTTCAATATCAACTTTAATAATTGTAATTCTCGGTTCAAATTTTTTCAGGTATTCTTCCACCGACCGTTTGATTTGGTCCTTGCTCGGAGTATCTCTCAATTGCCGAAAATCATACCCGTGAATGATGCATCCGTAATTATGGTCAAAATGAAACTCCTTGGGTTTGGACGCCAGATAAAGCGATATATTTTGGGCAATAGAATCCTCCACCGAGATTTTTTCGGTGAATTGGCGCTTCATTAAGGAGCCAAAAGAAGGCGGTACGGGATAATACTCGTCGGGCATAATCAATTGATTTGAATAATGCCCGCTTTCATGGTGGCCATCGGCCCACCTTTTAGCTCCAATTGTGCTCCAGCTTCTACTTTAGCATTGGCCGTTGCTTTGATATTTACGTTCATTCCTTCAATATCCACATCCGTGTCAGATTTTAGTTTATAGCTCTTGGCTTGAATATCAATCTTATCTTTTGACGTCCCTTTGATATTGTCTTCTCCGTGTAACACCAAATCTTCCGACGCTTTGATATTAATTTTTGAAGCATTGAGATTGATACTACCCGCGCTAATATTCACCGAACCTTTACTTTTGATATTTATGTGAGACCCGCCATCCAGTGATAGTTCAATCTCATTTTTATTTTCTTTGTTAAAAATTTTAATGTTTTCCTTCCCCTCGCTATCGTCAATAATAATGTGATTACCGCCCCGGGTAATGATTCCTTTGATGTGATTATCTGCTTTAAATAATTCATCGCCGGGCATTCGAGTGCCTCCGTCGTTGGCGTACAAACTGCCGCTTACGTAAGGTAAATCAGGATTCCCAAACTCAAAGTCTACCATCACCATATCGCTAACCTCGGGGATAAAATACCCTTTTGAGCGACCCGTCATCATGCTCGCTACCCGAATAAACGGCGTTGTATCACCCTGCGGCTGCCAGCCAAACTGCACTTTAATCCGACCCAATTTCAACGGATCATTTGTATCCCTCACCTGCGCGATGTGTGGCCTGGCCACTGGCATTACAATGCGATAATCAACGGGCGGAAAAGTACTATCCTGCGGAACAGCCTCAAAATTAGCTTGATATACGCCACGAGCATCGACAAAATGATTCAATCGGGTCACTACAAACGTGCCGTAATCAATGGTATCTGTACGTATTCCATCTATAAACACTGGCTCAGTGATATTCACCAAGCCGCCTATTTTCATCTCCATTTCGGGGCTACGTCCCGTAAACACGGCCAATTTATTGGCCTGCTCGCTTCTCTTGAGTTTCACCGCCGTTTTAAGACTACTTTCACTGACATGGTCCGTGAAGTTGATATTCATCAAATCATCGGCAAAAACTTCTTTGGAGCGGTCAAATGCCATTTGGGGGAAAGAACTCAACCCTTCCACCTGTTCACTTGCCGAATCTGCTTTAAATAAATCAAACGCCTCATAATTAAAATACGAAGCCTTAAAATTGAGGGGTGTTACCCGCAGTCCGTATTCCATATCAAATAGATTGGTTCCGTGGGTCAAAGCTACCGTGGGGGAGGTTTCTCGGATATTTTTACCAAAAATCAACGTTCTCCCATCATAAAACATCCATTCGCCGAACTCTTCGGCCAAGCGTTGCAAAAAATGGAAGTTATCTTCCTCATACTGCGTCACGTAAGGAATAGGCGTGCTGTTGGCAGGGGCCATACTTGCGGCAAAAGAAAAAGGAGAAAGAACCTGCGTAACAATATCCATCAGCGTTTTGTCAGTAAAACTGCGCGTTGTGACACCCGCCGCTAATTGGATGGTTGGGCTTAATCCCGAAATCAGGTACGTGCTCGATTGACTTTGTCCCTTGACCAGCCGTATCGACGTGACAATTCCCGAAAAAATCTGTGTTTGTTCAGTTACCCCTAACCGACCCTGACGCAGGGTAATGGCGGCTGTTTTCCCAACAAATTTTTCTGCCAGTTCTTTCAGTTTTATGAATCGATTGGCGAGCATATCTGGCGATACGCTGATTTCGAAATCGTGGTGACTTTCAAACCGCTGACCAATCCGCAGGTGATTGACACGCCGAATGGTTTCACCGTTAATGGTGATTTCAGTGCTGGCAGTAAAAGTATTGGTGAGAGCCATGATATAACATAATAACTTGCTGAAAATAAAAAGGGTCAATCTGTCAAAAAAACAGTTGTGCCACATTAGCGAGGGGTTATTTTTTCGCAGAATGCGGCACAAACAAAGGCTTAAAAGCTACTCTCTCTTCAATTTTAACTTTTGTCCGTTGACGTCCAAGTCCCGTGAGCAGATGGTAAAAGTTTGGGTTCCTGTCCCCGCTCCTGCCAAGTTGAATGTTTCGCTGAAGTTGACTACCGAGGCATCGTTGAATTTAATGGTTCGTAGTTCTTCGCCTTTCTGGTTCACAAATTTAATTTCGCCGTCGATATCATCTTTGTGTTGGAGGGTCATCAACTCAATGATTTTCGCGTTTGCGTTACGAGTTTCGATGGTTACGTCGATGTTGCCACCAAATACTTCTGAAGTAGTTTCGTTGGTATGAGGATTTACGTGTTGGTGAAACGAGTATGAGCAATGTAGTACTTCGAATTCAGTGCCGTCGATTTTGATGGTTGCCTTGTGTGCCATGGTTGTAAGCGTTTTGAGGTTAAAATGTTTATGAGTGAAAAATAAATGATTGAATTTGTTTTCTTAATGTTTTTGAATCTCCCTAATATTTTGGCTGAAACTTCTTCTCAAATTCTTTCAGAAATGTTTCTAGGGGTACGGAGGAAGGTGTTTCAGTGGCCAGTCCTGTTTGGTATTCTACGATGATAGCGGGAGTGCCAGGCCGAGTATCATTTGGATTGCGGGTTTCAATGTATTTTTCAGTAGTGAACATAAATATCCATCCATAGGGTTTTGTGATGGTTTGTTCTTCCCATAGTACTACATCTATTGCGGGAGAAAATGTAGCCATTTTTTCGAGTGCAATCGTCCGTGCTTGATAGTAGTCAACCATTTTATTTTTGGATAATTTTTGTTGTTTTTTTTGCCCAACACAATACGTTTGACAAACTGCAATGAGCATCAGATACAACCAATATCGTTTCATCCTAGGGTCCATTTAGTTAGATTATGGTACTGGACTCGCGGCATAAGTAGTAGTTCCGCTGGGATTGTAGCGGGCATTGGCTACGGCAGGATCAGTAATAAATCCTCGGTCTTGCCCTGGCCCCCAATTTTGTCCTTCCATCACTCCCGTCTGACCGTTTACGTTTGCTACCACTACTATGTGTGATCTTCCGTTTCCATAATCAATGCCAACAACTTGCATCGTACCTGGTCCGCCAGCTTGTACTTGGTTGAAGACCGTATTCAAGTTGGTAGGGTTGTTAAAGTCAATATTAACCCCCAAACGACTATTAATTTCTGTCCACGACCCATCTCCTCCAGCTGGGGCGGCTCCCCCTCTGCCTGTACGTATCATACTAATGACTTGGTCAATAATGTGTCCACAGTTGACAACTGAATTAGCACGATTGATGAATGCTAACAGAAAAGCAATATTAGCAGGAGTTAAAGTAGAGACATCTAAATCGCCTACCAGTACTGTAAAATTACCTAACACAATATTTCCACCGTGGGCGGTTGTGTCACCTATTCTGGCCGAGGGATTGCCACCAATAAACACCCCCATAGAGCCTAGAACTATACTGTCAGGTGGGCCAGTGCATACACACATATTACCAAAAGTAGCCGCAAACTTTCCCCCGATCAAAACCGTCGGCGCTCCAGGTGGTAAAATCGCCCCTCCTACGTGAGGGACAGGCGGTGTACCGGGCGTTACCATCGGACAAATGTGCATGTCGCCTACAGCTGCAGCGGGCTTTCCCATATTTGTGTCTTTTAATGGGTGTCACTCTTTTTACAGAATGACACCTTCTGAAGTTTTACGGTTTCAATTCCGAATCCCAATCACCTTTGGTACCTGTCATGTTGATAGCAAATACTTTGGCAGGGAAGAAGGGCTTCAAATCCATGTTCACAATCACGTGCGTAGGCTTCTGCGGATGGCGCTTTACTTCCAGATTGCGGTAGTCTTCGATGATCTTTCCTGGCCCGCGAATTTCGGCCAAGAACTTTGAAATCTGCTTTTTGATGTCTTCCAACATCTTGTTGTCGATATTCTCAAACGTGCGACGGTTCAGAAAATCCTGCATGATTTTGCCAATCCAGTCAAACACACGTACCACACTGTACGTTTGCAAACCGACGTTGTCGCCGTCAAAGAGGGTTTTGGCCGACTGCGGCACTACACGGCCCCACTCATAAATCAACGGAATCAGGCCTCGGTTTTCCAATTGCGCCACTTCGTTTTTGCGCATCGTGAAGCGCGTTCCACTGGCCATTTTGAGTTTACCGTTGGCCAATCCCGCCGATGGTTGGGCAATATTTCCACCCCAAAGCAAGCCAGCCAAGGCCATTGAAGGAGGAACAAAGAGGTGATCTTCTTCCCCTATATCGGTGTTGGCTTCACGGCCCACCACCCAGTTGCAAGGCATCATTACGTGGGATTTGTACGCATCTGAGCCCGTCAGTTTATCTTTGTCGAAGGCCGCTTCCACGTCTTCAGCACTGTCTAGGTGGCGATAATCAGTAATCATCATCGTTTTGTTTTGGTGAGCAAGTTCGGCCCATTTGTCCACGATGATATTTTTCTTCAACCAGCCCGGTATCACTACCAAGGAATAATTATTTGTTAAATCGAAGCGGTCATAGTTGTCGCGGAGTTCTTTGGCTAGTTGCTCAAAAATTCCTGTTGGATTACTAAAACCGTCCACATCGGTCGTCATGTCGTTACCAGCATCAAAAAGCACCAGATTTTTCACTTTTTCTTCGGCGGTATTTTCAAAAAACAACGCCAACGAACGATAAGAGCGCTCCAGTTCCTCCGTCTGACTCAGGCAATTGAGTAAGTTAGATTTAAGCGTTTCGCTGGCCGAGGCGGCTTTTTGTTCGGCATCAGCTATCATATCCGCCACATTATCGTGCGCTGAGAGCAAATCAGCCACGGCCTGAAGGCGTTTTTTGAGTTTTTTGCGATCGGCTTTGTTGTCTTCTTCCTCCAAAAACATCGCTTTACGCGCCTTTTTGGTCGGATCCATATTTTCAGTACCGTCCACGATGGTTTTAATAAACTCAAAACCGCCATATTTTGACAATTGAGGGACTATTTGAGTCAACGGACGGGGCGCGGCCTTCTCTTTGAAAAGTTCTTTTGATTGAGGTAGTTGTTCTTCTTGTGCCATAGCGGGTTTCAGTTGCAAAAGTTCGTCATTCTGTTAGGGGATGTCGTTTTATTCCTCGTCAATTGCGTCTAATTCGGCAATCATGGCGGTGAGGGCTTCTAAAAATGCGGCTTTGCCTGCTGGGTCAGCCAACAATTTCTGAAACACCTTGTTGGTCATTAGGCGTTTGATGAGCGTTTGGTAGTCGTCTTCCTTGCCCTTCAGTTCTTGCAAAAAGCCGCTTTGCTCAATCATTCCTTTTACCGTAAAGGCGCTAACACTCGTAAAACTAAGGGTTTCATTCACTTCGGCCCCCTCCTCAGTTGTATGACTTACGTCCACCTGAGGCTGGAAATGATCAAACGCATCTTGCAATTTTTGGATACCTTCTACGGGAGCTTGGCTCATAGAATCAGCCGTAAATTTACTGATAATGGCCGTTTTGTTGTCGTGGAGCAGCTTGATTGCTTCGCTGGTGCCTTCGTCGATTACGACGCCGCCCAACTGGGGTTTTTCGATTGCCATGGTTAAGGTTTATTAGTAGGTTATGCTTTAGTAACGTTACAAAGGTAAATGCTGATTCTCAAGGATTTTATCGTGAAACTACGTGATTTTAAAATCGGGTAGTTCTACGTAATACGCCGTTTCTACGTTCTTGGTATGGGGCGATAAAACCACCATCTGCCACTGACCGAGATTCCGTCGCCGCTCTGAAAATACAGGGTATTTTGTTGAACCCGACGCGACCCATTGACATTGCACTCAAACACATCAATAACGCCGTCGGCCCAAACTGCCTCCACAATCGCCGAATGATGGGGACGCGTTTGATAAGCCCCATCAGATTCCGAATAGCGATAGTTTCGCATCTGAATAATATCTCCTGGGGCCAGATTGGCTAGAGTCGTAGGCGTTCCCCACACGTAATCGGCAGTGGCAGTGACGCCGCTTGCTCCCATGATACTGTTGGAAGTACGCGCTCCCGACTCCCGCAATGTTGTTTCGACCATAGTCCAACATTCCCCGTTCCCAATTTGTGTTCCCACCCGAGTTGTTATCCAAGCAACGATTGTTTGATTGACCGGCATGACTGTGTCGTTTAGCGTTTTTTTTATTTATTTTAATACTGAACAAAGTTACCGATTCACTTTCAAGGGTTTTATAGTGAAAACACCTGTTTTAAAAACTGCGTATTCCTACGCGTTGCCGAGTAGTTAAGCATATTTGACTAACGCTCTTTTTACGGACAATGCAAAAACACGGTTTGAACGCTATTGGCTGTATCTCTGGAATCCACCGCATTGCCAACATACCATGTATCCAAGCTTCGCCAGCCAATGCTACCTTTATTGACCGGAGAAGGGTCATAGATTAATACGTTTCCCGCTTTAATCCCCGCAATGACCACAATATGGCTTATACCATTGACCCATAATGGCCCGTATTGAAACAACCAGTTTTCTATCGCGTCTTCAGTGGGCGACAATGGCGGAACGGCCACCAAGCCCAGTCGCCTAGCCATCGCAACAATCTGCGGATTCTGAATCCCACTATCTAATGCGTAAATAGATTGACTTCCAGTATCTTCGCTCGGGTCAAGAATCCCCATTTCCGACATTTGGTACATTTCTCTCCGCCAGTTAATCAGCATTTGAGCACTGGCATACCAACACGACATTCCTTTGTCCTGCGGTATTAGTTTCATATTTGGAACAGTATAAGCCATGGTATTAATCGTGATTAATGAATGGTCTCAAACTTCATTTTCTTTGCTGTATAATATTTTATAATTCAGCGAAAAGTTGCTTTTCTAAGTCCGCAAGGTCCTTCACCACGAACCTCCGAGGGTTAATTTCGCTTCATTTGAAGTGGCTGATAACCTAAGGTTTGCATCCCGTCCGATCCTTGTTTCAAACGAGCCCCATATTTTAGCCTCATCTCCTAGCCCAGATACTGTTGCCCGAAGTCCGGTAGCTTCGCCGATGTAAAGCTGTACACCTACTTCTGCCCGGGAAAGCAAATCCAAGGTAGCTTTACTGAGTTTTGGTAGCACTGGACCGTGCGTTGCTAAACCCTCCAAAACACTTTCTTCGTCCAATGAATCCGTAAGACCCACGTACAGACCCAGAAAGGAATTCCGTCCAAGGTGCAGCGTCGGGAAGTAACTCGGTATCAAATCCCAATTCAAGTGGCCTTCCATTCCTTTGAAATAGTACACTCCCAGCCCCGCGACAATCCCGTGGGTATCAATGTGTATATCACAATCCTGCTCGTCAATCTCAATGTGTATCGACCTTGCCCTTCCTATTTGTCGAAAACCCACGCCGTGCGTAGCGAGCTGCATAAACCAACCTAAAACCGTACTGGTACTGTCTAAATTAAACTCCTGACTTCCCAATAAGGCATTGGTAAGCCCATCGGGATTCTTGCACTGGAACTTAAAACCGATGTGCGTACCTTTTTTATACTCTGAATTGGGTTTCACTTTAATATCAAACCGGTCGAGGTCAATATTAATCGGGCTCGTGCGCATCATCGTTTTAATTTCGCTCACAATCAGCGCTCTTTCTTCTTCGTCCATGGGCTATTAAAATTGGTTTCCTGCCTTTATTCAGCTTCTTTCACCCACTCAAACTCGCCATTTTCGTTCAATTTCAGCGTTACTGAGCTTCCCTTGCTGAGTTCTCCCGAAACAATCATCCGCGACAGCGGTCGACGAATGCGGTTACGAATCACCCCCCGAATCGGCCTTGCCCCGTATTTGGGAGTAAAGCCCTCCAACGCCAACGCCTTGCGCGCTTCGTCTTCAATCTTCAGCGTTATCCCCTGTTTTTCCAGCAACGCCACCAACGGCTTGAGCTGGATATTAAAGATGTTGATTACTGCATTCTCTGTAATCGGACTAAACGGAATAATTTCGGTTAAGCGGCCCAAAAACTCGGGGCGGAAGTGCTTGGTCATCAAATCCAACACATCGTTGGAGGCAGGAATTTTGCCCTTCCCAAACTGCTCCACTATCCAATCTGCACCAATGTTAGACGTAAACAGTATGATGGCATTACTGAAATCCCCCTCCCGACCCAAGCGGTCGTGTAGCGTACCTTCGTCCAGAATCTGTAAAAACAGGTCAAAAACCGACGGGTGCGCTTTTTCGATTTCGTCAAACAACACTATCGCAAAAGGCTGTTGTTTGATTTTGGTCACCAACAATCCTCCCTCTTCGTAGCCCACGTAGCCCGGAGGCGCACCGTATAACACCGCGGCCGAATGTTCTTCCTTAAACTCCGACATATCGAAACGAATCAGGGCTTTTTCGTCGTTGAACAGAAAATCGGCCATCGTTTTGGCCAACTCTGTTTTGCCCGTCCCCGTGGGGCCCGAAAAGAAAAATGAACCAATGGGCTGTCCCGGACGACTCAACCCCGAGCGGTTTTCCAGAATGGCATCCGAAATCACTTTGATAGCGTGGTCTTGTCCCACCACCCGTTTTTTGAGGTGTTCGTCCAATTGCAGCAGTTTTTCCCGCTCTTTCGATTGCAGTTTCCCCAGCGGAATCCCCGTTTTGTGCGCCACTACGGCCGCCACATCGTGTTTTTCCACGGTCTCTTTTTTCTGACCACCCAAAGTTTCTAGTTTTATCAGCAGCTCCGTCAGGTAATCCGCCACGGCTTCTGGCAATTCCATTTGGGCAAGTTCCGTTTCTTCTTCCAACTGTCCCAACAAAATCGGACTGAGTCGGTGCTGCAACTGGCGTTCAAACCAGCGCAGCTCTTGGGTGTATAAAAGCGGGTCGCCGCTCCCATGCGACTCGCGCAGACTGGAAAGCTCGGTGCGTAAAAAGTCAATCTCGCGCTGCGTGGTTTCGGACATGAGTTTCATGGCCGCCATCGTGCGGTCGATGAGGTCAATGGCGGCATCGGGCAGGCGGCGGTCTTTGATGTAGCGCCGCGCCAGCCGAACGGTTTCGTTGATGGTTCCCTCACCCACTTTGATTTGGTGATGGTCTTCAAAAAGCGAAACTACTTTGCCCACCATGCGGCCTGCGGTGATTTCGTCGGGTTCTTCGACTTTGACGAGTTCGAAGCGACGGCTAAAGGCTTCGTCAGGCTCCATGAATTTGCGAAACTCGTCGAGCGTTGTGGCGCCAATGACGGTCAGTTCCCCGCGCGCCAGTTCGGGTTTGAGCAAATTGACCAGTCCCATGGCTCCGCTTTGGGGATCCATTAGCACGTGAATTTCGTCAATAAAAAGTAAGGCCCGTTCGTGCTGTTTGACTTCAGCAATGATATTTTTGAGACGGTCTTCGATTTCCCCTTTGTAAGAAGCGCCCGCAATGAGCGCGCCCATATCGAGCTGAAAGAGGGAAGCTTTTTGCAGATGCCCCGGCACCTGCTCCGCCACAATCAACTGGGCTAACCCTTCGACCAAGGCGGTTTTGCCCACGCCCGGCTCGCCCACGATGATAACGTTAGGCTTTGTACGTCGGCCTAGGATTTCGACCATCATGCGGGTTTCTTTGTCGCGACCAATGATGGGGTCGAGTTTGCCTTCGCGGGCAATGGCCGTTTTGTCGAAGCAGTATTTCAACAATGCCTGCGCGGAGGCGTTGCCTCCCACCGAGGTGGGGGTGCCTTTGGCAGGTGATGAGCCGTTTTGTGGGTTTACAGCACTTTGAACCCCCGCCGAAGCCATGACTTTTCCCAGAATCTCGGTTTCGGTGAGCGGAAAGGATTTCAGTTGGTCTTTTTGAAAACCCACTCCGGGCCGCGCAATCGCGGCCAAAACAGCCAAAGGCGTCACCTCCTCCTCTCCCAATTTCATCCGGATTACATCCGAAACTTCAAACACTGCTTGCACTTGCGCATCTCCACGGATAGAATCACCCAGCCGCGCCGACTTAGGATATTTTTCGATTCGAATATCGGCCCAATCGCGCAGATAATGAATATCTACGTCCCAGATGGCTAAGACGCTGGACAAACCTACATCATTGTGCAACAATCCTTTCAATAAATGCCCCGGCGAAAAAGTAGCGTGCTGATTTTCTTTGGCTACCGACTGGGCAATCTGAACGGCTTGTTTGAGGTCATTACTGAAAGTTAATGTCGAGAGCATAGAGTAAGGATTGGGGGATGCTATAACCAAACTTAGGCAAAGAGACCATGAATAGCAAGAAGTATTGAGTAAACGGTAAAGGGGAATGAGGGAGTAGGGATTTTTACTCTATCGTCGTCTTGTTTGGTATCGAGTTCGCCATCCAGCAGTTAGCATCCTGTTAAATGCTGGTGTGTTTCGAATCCCTTCCAAGGCTTCGGCAGATGCTGCTAATTCAGTGGTTTTGGAACTCCAGTAATTGACCAAACTTGGATTGACAGCACCGTAACAAATCATGTACATGTATACATCGCACAAACCTTCGTCGCGACCTCCGCTACGAGAGTGGCCTCCAGAAATACTTTCCTGAATCAACCCATCTCGGACACTCGATTCAAAACGTCGATAGTTAATTTCTCCATGGTGGGTCATTACGTGCCCAATTTCATGAATAAGGGTGGGAGAAAATCCGTTATCATGAAAACTCCACAAAGCACCGTACGTAATAATAATCCCTCTAGAATCATCCAAAACGGCAGTGTCGGCATAATCTCTACTGGGATTTACCCCTCCCGTAAAACGCATACTACTGTTTAGACCAGCATAATCATTGAGAATGATTCCCAAAGGTTTTCGTTGTATAAACAATTCTAAATGAGAAGGAGGCAGCTCTTCCAAAGTTGCCTCTAAAAGTCTAAAATGGTGAGTAGTACCACGATATACGTTAATTCTTATGCCATCATGGACGGTAATTATCCCATCTTGAAGCATATAGGGCATTCTTTGAACAGGAAAGTCACGTCTTCCAACGCGTACACTTTCCCATGAGCTTGTTCCGTCTGGCCCTACAAGTAAATCTCTCAACGCGGCTCTTTCGTGGCCATATCCTGCACCTACCCTAACATCTATTTCAACAGGTTCAGTCGTGTATTCAATCATAGTTCAAATCCTTTTTATTCCACCCTAGTTGCTTCGCTGTCTATGCCAAGAAGTCTCATCCTGATGATGTCAAATTTAAATCTGCTTTGTTACTTTTTGAATAGCGTTGTAGGATACAATCTGAAACTTACTTAATGGTAAAGAATTACCGATGTTGAAACAACCATTGACTAAGCGGCTCCTCTTTTACTTCCATCAAGTCGCTAATTAGCCAGCCAGTATTGCCTTTTTCACGCGTAAAATCCTCTAATTTCATCACCCAACCTTTTATTCCCGTCAAAAAAACAGTAACTCGTTCGCATTCATTAAATTTAATAAGGCGACTATCGACGGCAAAAATAAAAGCACTCAGCGCGTCAAATCGAAAGGTGGAATCGGTATAACTCCGTAACGGAATACCCGCATGCAGATCATTCGACAAACTCAGAAAATTGGTTTCGTGGGCATTGGGGATAATCCCGCGCGCTTCAATTTTCTGCTCCAATTGCTCCATAAAAGGGTCTGATGCTCCCTGCAATACCCACTGATGCCGGTCGTTGGAAACCTTACGGCGAAACAATAAATCGGCGAGGCTCTGGGTTCCGAAATAGTCTACATTGCACGAAGTAATGCAAAAAATTTGCTCGTCAAACTTATTCAAAAACAGCGAATTACGCTCATCACAAACCAATTGAAGAAACCGAATGAGTTTTTCACGCTCGGGCCCTTTTTGCCATTTGGTATCTTCAGAATTTACTAGTTGCTCCAAATAAGCCAATCGAATGCGCGCGGTCTTGAGGGAGTCGGGGGCTTTTTGACCGTTTGGAAGACGTGCTGCGTTGAATCGGTCAAAAAAATCATCCAGCTGCTTTACTTCTTGAACAGTAGATTCGGGAGTTTTAATCCGTTTTACAGCCGTTTGCGCCCACGCCGTACACGCGGTTGCTGCCAGTAAAATAAAAACAAAAAAACAACGCATGGGCAGTAACGTATAAAGTACAAACTCCCTTACTTTTATGACCATGCCAGCAAATCCCGTCTTTAATTGATGGGCTTTCCGGGCGTTTTGGTTTCGGTTACTTTGATGTTTCCGAATTTTATAATCCAACGATTTTGCTTATAAAAATCTTCATCCATCAGGTTTTGCAGCGATACATCCACATCTTTGGTGGTTTTGTCCTGATACATGATGTTTCCTTTTTCGTCTTTCCCCTTAAATTCCTGCGAAAAAGTGGCCGTGGTGTAATAGCCCCCATCGGCACCTTTGCGGTAATCGCCCACGTAAGTAGCATCATAAAAAGTAATCTCTACCTGTGGATATTGCAGCGCCTTCAATCTCCTGAAATAATCTCCGACAGTACGCGAAATCACCGATGAGCCTTTTTTGCCCGATGAAACCTGCACCACTGAGCCCGGTTGAAACAACTTTATGGCCTCTTTAATAGCTTTGTCCCGGTTTTCATCCGACTGTTTTTTATCCGAAATGATTTGAATATACTCCTGCAAACGCAGAATTTGCTGTTCAGTACGTTTCTTAAACTCCCCGTCCAACTCTTCACGAGTCGGCTCTTTGATTTCGCCCTCATACGCAGGGACCGACCCATTGTTCACGTTTCGATTGGGCAGTGGTTGCTGAGCGTGGGCCAACCCACCGACCAACAGCCCTCCCATTAACACCCTAAGTATATATTTACATTTCATTGGTTATCATTTAGTTGCAATGCCCAACAACTCGGGGTTGATGATTGCTTCCGCCTCGCCTACTGATTCGTAGGTTCTGAAATTCCGCACATTGATTTTGAGTTTCAGGCCTGCTGTTCCCAATTCGTAGGTACCTTCCATCAAAAACTCTTCGTTAGGAACCGCCTTTAGCGGATCCCAGTCTTCGGCATTAATCAATTTTATTTTTTTGAGTGCCAACGACGTCGTCAACTCGTTTTCTATCTTATAAGTATATATTTCTTCGCTTTTACCATCCTTTTTCATAAAATGCTCGGCCACCAGACGCTTGGTAGTTGGCGGCAGTTTGCTTTTCAGGTTTTCAACCAATCCATTCAAGGTTGATGACAATGTCATCAGCTCATTTTTCTCGTTCGCTTCTTTTTTCTCCCATTCTTCGGCCGTTGGGAAAACGGCGATTGTTGTGGGGATTTTCACCTTCTCTACTCCTTTCACCGACAATTGTCGGCTGTCCCATTTGCCGTTGGACTGACGGTAGCGGTCAAAGACAATTTTAATTTGTAGTAGATTTTCCTGCGTTACCATAACCCCAAAAAAATCCTTGCTTTTAGACTTTCCAGTAAACGTTTTTGAGACGTAAACATCAACGTAGGGAACCCCTTTATCTGAGAACAAAATAGGAGAAAACCGTGCATTATCCGACTGAAAATCAATCTGATAATTATCATACCATAAAAACAAATTATTAAGATAACTCTCCGCCTCGTAAGCCTCAGGAAATTTGCCCGACAGAATTAACTCACCAGGAACAATGTCATTGCCGATACTTACTTTATCACCTTTTTTGAAGCAAAGCCTCACTAACTCTTTTTGGAAATTACTTTTGGTTTCAATGTCTTCGTCGATTGAACCCATGGAACGGAGGTTAAAGTAAAAATTATTTTCTAAAAACTCTCCAATCTTTACCGTAAGATTATGTGACTCCTCCGCGCTCGGCAGGGATACCTTTGACTTAGTCGGCACCAAAATGGGCACTTCCACGTCCATTTTATCCAACAATTTACCATGGGGATTTTCCAAACGTAGGGTAAACTTGGCCAAGGTCCCCTTCAACAATTTGGGTGAAACGCTCAGCTTGGCTTCGTCTCCCACCGTTTTATTGGATTCTAACGGAGCAACTTTCTTGGAGGCGGGCACCGATAAACCTACATTGTTAGGCGCTTGAACTACCTTCACAATCAAATCCTTGGAAGGCTCATCTGACTCATTCATCACCGCATATTTCAACGTCGGTTGTGAAAGTCGAGTAATAAACCCTTCACGGATACCTTCCCATTGCGTCATTGTTTTGTCGAAATGAACCAATGGCGTCGCAGGTTCTTGAACCGACACGGATATTTTTTCGCTAAAACTGTACGTACCACTTCCTTCTTGTACGGTTACACCAACAGTAGCAGTGGCGGCGACAAAACTTGATGGGATAAAAAACTCACAAGGAATTGTCGCGGTTTCTCCCGCCAAAATCGTAGTTAATCCGTTGGTGGTAGGCAGAAGAGGCTGTTCATTTAAAGTGAGCGTAATACGCGGTTTTGTCAACATTCCTCGACCTTCATTTTTGAGCAAAAGTTTAACGGATTTTATGCGGCGGCCTTTTTCTAGCACCAATTTAGCATCATTGACCACAAACAATCCGACTAGTTTCAGCTGCGGTGCTGGCGGACTGAACGTGCTGAAACTTACGGGTAGCTCATCCCAAACCGTGCCTGATTCACTTTCCAAAGTCAATGTCAAGGCCGCTTTGCCATCGGTGAGCAATTGATTGGTTCGAATCGTTATTTGAATCAGTCGACTGCTTCCTCCTCGCACATCTCCAACCGTTACCAAGGGCTCAAATTCAACACCTTTGACGGGTGCTACGGCCGCAATTCTTATCTTTCCGTTATCAAATCGTCCTTCTCCTTCGTTCCGAACGGGTATTTTGAAGGTCAAACTTCCGCCACCTTCCACCGATTCAGCGCTTTTCTCCAGTTTTTCTTTCTCAAACAACGGTTTGGGTTGCGGAATATTCGCCAATTGGTGGTTTGACATCCATGCGGGGTCCAATTTTTGAAGAAATTCCAATGCTCGGTCCGTAGGCTCATCACGGTACGATTTTTCCAAAAGTTGCTTGGCTTCTTCTTTTTTTCCTTGCATAAAATAAATGATACCCAACTCCCGATTAGGAAAGTAAGCCGCAACCCCATTGCGCGTGGCAATGCTTTTTTTATCGACTCCAGAACCTTGCAACGCAGCCTTCAAATATTCAATGGCTTCGGTCCAATTTTTGGATTGGCTCAGGCTTTCTCCTTTTTTGTAATACGTCACGTAGCTTTGCCCTCTTGCCTCGGAGGCGGCAAAAATCAAAAGCAATCCAAAAAGAAGTTTTCGTAATTTCATGTCAAAAAATATCTTCTACCAGATGGACTACCAAATCCACCGAAAAAGCGCTTTGGGTCGTTTGATTGGTCACACCAGCCGTCGTTTGCGGATATTTCATTTGCTGAAAGCCAGCGTGAATTTTGAAACGGTCAAAAAAGAGCGTCGCTCCCGCGCTGAATCCCTTGGCTTTACTGCTCGACCCATCTTCGTTTAGCTGGGTTTGAATGCGGTAGCCCCCCATCACCCGAAACTCGACTTTTTCGGCATTCACGAGCAAAAACTCTAAACCGCTGCGTAATTGATAATGGTTTTCGTTGCTGATTACGGGCGGGCGCGGCGTCTGAATGACCAACGGCAACCCACGATTCGGGTCCAAACTATTGTATTGATTGTATTCATAAAAAGTCTGGGAAATTGCTTGGTTTTTATAGGGCAACCATTCGGCATCGGCGGCAAGCATCAGCAATGGAAAAAATGGAACGCGGTACGAAAGACCCATCCCAACTGTAAAAGGCATTTTATATTTTTGTTCGTAACTGCGCAACTCGGTCGCATCCAGCGACGCATCGGTGACGGTACCGCTGTAAGTAAAATTATTGCGGAGATTGAAAGGAGTCGTCACGCGGAGGCCTACGCGCAACGGAACGTTTGCTTCATAAAAATCGGCCAAAATCCCCGTTACAAAATTTACCCCGCTGATGTCATACGTCCCTTCCCCTGTTCGATTTACATTCAAAGTGCGCTCCCCTGAGCTATAATTCAGTTTATTACCCATTCCGAACCAATAGTTTGCAGTCAAGCCGATTCCAACGTAACGGCTAAGTTGATACGCCGCGCTCAGCGAAGCGTTGCTGATGGTCAGATTATTTTTGATGCTTTCGGTAGCCGATGCCACCGTACGGTCAATGGTATATTTATTAGCATCCGTCACACTTTGGTAAGCCACCCCGAGTACTATATTACGGTCCAAATCGCCAATCCGATAATGCCTTTCTCCCTTTAGCCGGGACGCTGAAAAGGGCATTACGGCCCCGATAAAGGTTGGGCCAAAATTGGAAGTGGTAGAAAATCGGGTTGCATCAATGGGTACTTGAAGCGTAGTATTCCTCCCCGAACACAACAAATGTGGCCCAATGCCTTCGGCCAATTCGTCATCATAATTGAGCATGGCAATGCCCGCTGGATTCCAATACATCGCGGTAGCATCGTCAGCTACACCGATGAAGGCTCCTCCCATTGCCATTGCCCGACTTCCAGGTCCAGTAGCGTTTAGATTCAGATTTTGGGCCATACCCACATACGACGAAAGCAACAACAGTCCTGAACAGAGTTGTTTTTTACCGATGCGTCGTATTACTGTAAAGCCCATTTTTTTGTACAGAGTAGCGTTGTATTCAATCAATTACTTAGGGATTAAGGTATATTCATTCACGGTATTTCCCGTTTTGTCACTGACATACAATCGATTGATTTTCAACTCAGTGTCTGATATTTTATCAATAAAAAACTGAATACCTTCTTTGGCACAATCCACGCCTTCGCTACAGGTAGGCTCAGGATTCAGTTCAAACAATACGAGGCGAACATTTTGGTCAACTCGCCATTTTCCCGTAAAATCAAAACGGTCGCCTCCCTGCCCGATGTCAGTAAACTGTAAGGCATTTTGATTGCTCAAATCCAGCAAAAATCCGTCGTAATTAAACAGATTACCAGCTTGTCCTCGCTCATAAACTTTGGTTCGTCCGCCGCCACCCTGTGGAATATGAACAGCCTGCTTCATAATCCAAGCACGGTCCATTTGGGTGCTGACGTCCTTTTTTTTGCACCCCAAAACGCCAATCAGTAGCGCAAAAATCAATCCCTGTATCTTCATGGTTTGCATCATTCTTTCCTGATTTTAAAGGTGTACCTAGTTTCGGTCCGAATCACTTCCACTACATAAAATCCCGAAGGAAGGCTACTTATATCCCAATCGTGTTGTAAGTTACTGAAAGTAACTTTTTTTACCACACTTCCTTTTAAGTCAAATATTCTCACCTCCGTTGTCACATTTGTGGGCAAATTATCACGAAGCTGAATCGCCAGTTTATGGGCCGCTGGGTTGGGGAACACCGTCACTGCGGGGCGCCCAAGACTGTCTTTTTCTATCGCAACTACGCGTTTGAGGGCTATGCGGGCGCTTTGCACACCGCTCAAAGTACCCGCCCCGCAAGCACCCGTTACTCCCTGAAAAGTGAAGGTCGTTTCATTTTCAATCCGAAAGCTCAGGGTCGTATCGCCAGCATTGCGGACTGTTCGGCTGCCGCCGCTGAAATTCAGCGTGAAAGGGCCACTTCCCTGAACCCTCACCCGAACGTTGAGATTATCGCCCGCCTTTCTGAAAACCACCGACGTGTCTCCACGAGGACTAAGCATTTGAGCAGAAGCCCGTTGCAACACCGTTACAGGACCACTCTGGGCCTTTATCGCATCCGATACTTCCACCTGTAGTTGATAGTTGGCACCCGCAGGAGTAGCATCTGGTATGCGCACTGACAAAGGGCTTCCCGCTCCGCTGGCTAAACTACCACCGATCTTTTGTCCAGCGCTATTGATCAAAAAAACGTTAAAAATACCTACGCTATTACTGGGTTGTTTTACAAAACTCACGCTGACGTTTGCACCGGGACATACCACTCCAGGGTTCGCGGATACAGTTGTTATGCCCGTTACGGGTTGATTAGAAACCGTAATCATTAGTTCGTTTTTTGCCTCACAACCGTTAGCCTTCACCGTAACAACGTAGTTTCCGCTCATACCGACGGCCGCGTTGGCGATGGTTGGATTTTGCAGGGTAGACATAAATCCATTAGGCCCCGTCCACGCATAGGTATATCCCATTCCAGATGGCGCCTTCAATTGGATGGTTTCCCCCGATACGTAGCTGGTACGATTGGTCGCATCAACGGCGTTTGGAATTTGATTGACTGAGAGTTGAATACTGTCTTTGGCAGTTCCGCAGGAGCTCGTCCCCGTGACAGTGTAATACCCCGGAATAGTGGAGGTCAACATCGGAGACTGGGAGGAATTTGTATAACCTGCGGGGCCTTTCCAACTGTACATCGTAAATCCAGCAGACGACGTAAGGGTTACGGGTGCGCCACTGCAAACAGACAACGACTTGAGGCCGTTGGCGGTAGCGCTAATTACAGGCGTAGAAGTGACCGTAAATACATCACTGTTTTCCAGACTGTTTGCCGTTGGCATACTGCTTTTTACCCGAATTCGGTAGCGGCCATTGGGTATTCCAGTAGGTAAAACAATGGAAATAGGGCTCGCAGTAGTGCCAGGAAAATTGGTTAAAACTACGGATGTGCCAGCCTCGTTAAGAATATCAG
The DNA here is from genome assembly GCF_003325355.1 of Runella rosea. Taxonomy (GTDB): domain Bacteria; phylum Bacteroidota; class Bacteroidia; order Cytophagales; family Spirosomataceae; genus Runella; species Runella rosea. Next base: position 172,743 of record NZ_CP030850.1, on the reverse strand, counting down.
CGGTAAATACATTGCCCACAGGAAAAGTGCCCGTTGTGGTAAAACTTATTCGCAAAGTATCTTTTACGCACAAAGAACTACGATTTAGGCTCGGTTTTGAAATGGTTACTGACAGGGGCGGGTTTCCGTTGGCATCCAACACCTGAGCATAAATATCAGCCGTACAAGTACTATTCCTGTTTCGTTCATCACGCCATAAAAAAAACAGCGCATTGCTGTTCAGCACAGAAAGCCGCCCCCCTGTTTTGTTTCCAGAGGCGTTGCTTACAATTTTTCCATTGTCGCCCCATTCCCGAACCCCCTCACTTGAGTTGTTATCAAACCTAATGACCTGCCCGTAAAGCTCTCCGTTGCTTCGGTTTTCACCGACAAATAAATATTTCTCTGGGCTATCACCAATTTTAATTCCTTCAAACGTTGGATCTCCGTCGTGATTTCGCAAAGTAATGGGGGTTTCAGCGCTGGTTGCGGTGTTTCCCATATAACGACGAACGATTTGGCGGTTATTCCGGGAGTTAATAAAAGCCACGTTTAAACTAAACTGCCCGCTATTCCCGACCATTTTTACCCCACCAATTTGATCGCCATTACCGATGTCGGTAGTACCTAGCGCAGCACCCGACGTTGGATTAAAACGGTGCGCTTTGATCACTTTTCCCGCCCCTGAACCAGAAGCTGAATAGACACAAATGGGATTACTGTCATCAAAACTCGGTTGAACACCCATATTTTGGGGGTCAGGCAAACCGCCAAGGTACTGGGCATTGCCACCCCATTCTTTAGCAATGGTGGTGCCATTTAGGGCGTACTTATATTTCCTTACCGCAACGGTTGAATTTCTATCAATAAACGAAACAAAAATACGTTCCCCCTGCGCATAAACACGAGGGCTGTTTTGGTCGCCACCGTCCCCTTCAATGAAATACGCCGTGGGAGCCGTGCGATTGGAGGCATCCAAAATGGCAATGCGTAAATCTGTAAGGGTAACGAGACTCCCACCTCCGCCTCGATTCATATCAGCGGGGTTATTTTTTTGGGCCCAAGCTATCGCTACTTTGCTGCCTCCATCTCGGATAAAATGGGCATCAAAAGCAACGCCCGGCGCCGTAGCACCATAATTATACCCTAAATTCAACCCACGATTTTCATTGCTGTTATTCGGAATTTTGGTGGACCCATCGGCAAAAGAAATGATTTGATACTGCAAATACGTGGTTAACCCTCCCTGAACAACGACGGTAGTATTGACGTTATAAATCACAAAAACATCGTCGGAACCGCTCGCTTTCAGCAATTTCATTCCAGAAAACCCTTCTTTTGTACAATCAGCAAACGTATAGCGAAACAATTCTTTTTTGGCAAATGCAACCGTTCCATCCGCCCGGTAGCGTTGCGCAAACATGATAGAGGCATTGCCGATGCTTTCGGCCCACGTAACCAATACACTCCCATCGTCTCCCGCCACTGCCCCGTACGCAAATGAATGCATAGCCCCCGCGCTGACGCGGGTGTTTTGGCTCAGATTACTATTCCACTGTGCCCAACCACTAATTGCGATTCCCATCAAAAAAAGCAAAAGCCATCCTCTGATTATCTTTATCATATTTTTTGCATCAATAACTCATCTGCTTCTGTTTTTTCAAAACCCAAAATCACGATTTTTTCAACTTTGGGGATTATCTTCCTGGTGTTTTTTTTATGGCTGCCGTATCTTTTTTACTCTTCCCAAAAGCCGTTTCATTCGGAGTAACTCCCCCAAAGGGCACCGCTGCTGAATCTAACGCTGCTGCCTTTTTAAGGGCTTTTAGCTTGGCGGATAAATGAGGTGGCACTTTTACCACTGGAAAAGCGGTCAAAGGTGCCGTCTGGGATTCACTCGCAACGGACGTATCTACCGTGGTAAGCGTGTCGGTTTCTTGCATAACCACGGGCAAAACAGCTTCCGAGGCCGTTGGTTTTGATTTATTTCTATTAAAAAAAAAGATGCTGAATGAAACAATACTTATCAAAACCAAGCCCCCTAAATACCAAAGTCCTCGGTTGCTTTTGGGCGTTTCGGACGGCAATGAGGAAGCCGGAGAGGCCGTATCGGGCGTTGTCGATTTGAATTTCATCGTATTATCCGCATTCTGGGCCATTGCCTGCATAGGCTCAATCCACTCTTTTGCGGCATCAGCAAGTTCATTGTTGGCCACCTGTACCAAATACCCAGAATAATTATCCCGCGTGTTGCCGTCACAAAGATTAAGAATCAGTTGAAGTTTTCGGGAATTGGTTTCCTCACTTCCCAAAATTTGAGAAAGCGCATCATCGTTTACATTTTCAAGTACACCATCGGTACACTGAAAAAAGTAATCTCCTGGAAGGACATCGGTCAATGAATGGATTTCGATTTTGGTGTCTCGGTGTGACCCTTGAATGGCCCGCATAATTACATTGCGCTCGGGGTGATTTTGGGCCTGTTCAGCGGAGATTAATCCTGATTTTAGCAGAAAATTGACTTTGGAATGGTCTTCACTTTTATAAATAATCGTCCCGTTTCTGATTTGATAAATACGGCTGTCGCCAATGTGTCCTACGTGTACGGCATCTTCCCCGAAAGCGACCAGCGTAAAGGTCGTCGCCATTCCTTTGAGTAGGTGCTGAACGGCCAACATCTCATCAAACTTTTGCTGTACATACCCAAGTGCTTCACTGATAACCTCCTCCGAGAAGTCGGAATCTGTATGGGTATTGAGAAAATCTGAAAAACCTGACACGGCAATGTGACTGGCCAATTCTCCCTTTTGGGCACCTCCAACCCCATCACAAACAATAAAAAAGCGGTTTTGAGGAGTGGCCATTCCAACTTCAGGATACACCGAATCCTCGTTGTTTTCGCGCTGTCCCTGAAACGTAAAGCCCAAAGGCGGGTAGATACTATACGGCATCGTATAACCGGCTAAATAAGTAAAATCAATAGATTAAGCGCCAAATTATTACCAAATGATGGTTTGGGAATAGTCCGTTCCCTGCACGTTTCGGGCGGCATCTCTGGCATTGCTTGCCGCCTTGGTCGTCTGCAAAACCACTTTGGTTCTTCCCATTTGAATGGTATCGTTGTCTTCCAGATAAATCAAATCTTCGGGTTCCAATTTTATCTTACGCATCGGGTCTTTGGCCCCCATCACAAACGTTCCGTTACGACTTCCTGCCTCGGCAATCAGGTACTGAAACTGACCAAATTTATCACGCGTCACTTCAATGACCGCGTGCCGCCGACTCATCATCACGTCGTTTGTTTCAATCAGTATATCTGCTGTCGGCAAGGAGCTTTTGCGCCCAACCACGTTGGGACCAATGCGTAAAGGATGCGTTTGGGCCGCCGCGTTTTCGTCGTGAACCACCAAAAAACCGACAGTGCCCGTTTGTTGAAAAATATCATTTTGCGCTTTATTGTCGTCGGCAGAGGGTTGGGCAAACAAAGGATTACTCCCTCCCGCCGATTTTGTAACGTGCTGAAAACCCGTTGGCGGCGACAGCGGCGGCATAAATTCGTTGGTTGGTGGTGCCGGAGGTATTCCAGCCTCCTGCGTCACGACAAAAATGCACTTTTCGGGCCTTTGTTGTACACAGTTAAGCTTGGCCGGGCTGCCCGGCAAGAGCTTCACTGGCGATTGTCCTTTTTTGGTGTGCTGACACTCCTTGCAACGAAAAACGTACTCAAACATAAGGAACCTATCAATAGATAAAACCTAATTTTCCCAAGGGAGGGACCCACTTTTAGGTGTTCGTAAATAAATCATCCAGCGAATCTAAGTGATAACTTTCGGGAGGGTTCAACAACCCAGCGGCGGGTTCTAGATGTCCCACAGAATGGTCGTGGTGCGGTAATGGAGAATGTTCCAGATTTGCCACCTCAACATGACTTTCATGCCCCAAAAGCGTACCTTCGGGCAGTTCACTTTCCACGTAGGGTTTTACCAAAGATACATAATCTTCTTTATTTTCGGGCGTCATACCCGTCCATTCTTCGGCAGTATAGGTGTTATACCACTGCCCATGCCATTCAAAAATACCTCCCGGCCCTACTTGAGACCGGGCCGTATCAAACGCTTCTTTAAAAGACACATCCTGCTTTACTTCTGCCACCTCCAGTATGGGCGCGGCTTGTCCCGTCGGCTCCGCAGCAGCTGGGGTTAGGGGCGGGACAACATACGCCGTTCCCGATGGTTTTTCAGTAATCGTGGCATTGATAATCTCCGTCGTAATTCCACTCGATGTATCCATCACCTCGGCTACTTCGGAAGGTTCCTGATTCATTGCCCACCATGATACAAAGGCAATATTGCCCACCATGACAATGCCCGCCCCCGCCATTTCGGTCGGTGACATTTTATCGGGGCTGAATATTCTGGGTAACTCACGGGCAGGCGAGGCCGCCGCCTGAGGTTGGGGCTTGGGTTGTTGCGGTTGGGGCTCTTCTTTCTTGTGAAAACCCAACATTCCAGTTTCATCCAACATAACTGTAATTTATTAAACTGTGAATAAATCGTCTGTTGACACATCGGTATCTGGCACCACAGGCGTGTCGTGTGCACCATAACCTGACGTATAATTTAGGTGTGTTTCTACCGCATGAACCCCAGCATCCTCGTGGTCTGGAATGTCAATAATCGGGGCCTTTTCGTAGGCTTCACTCTGTGCCATAATGGGTTGACCGTCTAGGCCAATCGGCACGGCGGTTTCGAGCGTATTATTGCCATCGGTATCCAGCAAAGCCAGATCAGGTTTACCATTTTTGTCGGTATCAACGAGGGCAATCTCCGCCTGTACATCGGTATCTTTATTGACCAATGCGGTTTCGGCGTATCCATCACCATCGGTGTCCAAATCCACCACTTCCGATGCTTCATTAAGGCTCGACAATGAGTTGGCCACGGTCGAAGTGGGTGCGCCCGTGGCTGGATGCATGGGAACTTGCCACGGATTTTCCAAAACTTCGGCTTTATCTTCCAATACCTGCCCTTCGTCAGATACGGGAATGGCGGTTTCAAGTTTTCCGTCGTTGTTTTTGTCTACGTACATAAAGCCCGAGATACCTTCTCCTGGCTCGTCTTTGATGACCACATCCGCCAGCCCGTCGTGGTTATGATCCGCCATGGTGGTTTCTTCAATGCCATCGTTGTCGGTATCCAATTTAACAATATCCGGTTGCAATTCTACCACTGGCGCTTCGTTTTCTACTTCCACAGGGTTGATAATTGGCTCAATACGCGTCGTAAAATCCGCCTGCATTTCCTGAGGCATGGCATTCCATTCTTCGATGGAATACGTGCTGTACCACTGGCCTTTGTATTCAAAAAGTCCACCCGGCCCTACTTGATCACGCGCCTCAATAAATGCATCCTTAAATGCTGAGTCGTCGCTTATTTCAGCAATTTTAATCTCATCTGGCACCACTGGCAGAGGTTGGGGCTCTGGCTCAGGTTGGGGAGCTGGTTTAGGCTTGGGCGCTCCTCCCGATGGCTTGGGAGCTGGGGGCGGAGGGGGCGGAAGCGATGGTGGCTCAACCACCGCCACTGGAGGTTCTATAAATTCTTCTTTGGGTAACTCGGGTACAATCGAATCAATGGGAGGCTGCACGGTGGGTTTCACTGGCACAGGCGTGTCGTCTCCTTCAAAAACGGTCCATGAAATAAATCCTATACTCCCTACCGCTACCGCACCAATCGCCAACGCTCCCGCCACTTTAGAATAATCTTTGGGAGCTTTTGGCTTTGCCGCTGGTGCGGGTGGCATTGCAGCAGGCGGTGGCGTAGCCGCTTGAGGAGGCAAATTTGGGGGCGAGAGCGGCGGCGTTTTTTGGGCAGGCTCATTAGGCCCACCAAAAAACTGGGTGTGTTCATTAAGGCTCATCTATTTTCAGCGTTTAAAGGTTCAAGATTTTACCCAAATCGCTTTGCACTGTACACACAGGCGTTGCTTTTTGTGGTACTCGTAAGGAAAGCCGTACAACGAGCGGCTACATTTGGGACACACGTACTGAATCTTAAAATCGTTTTCGATATCGGTGACTAAATTCTGCGTTTTGGCCGATTTGTTTTTAGACATCAATTCCCGGGCGGCCAAGCCTACAGCACTGCCTACAGCGGTACCCACGCCGGGTACAGGCACAAAAAGAGTTCCCAAGAGAGCGGGAGCAATGATAACACAAGCTGTAATAAATGTATCCATATTGTTATTGCCCCGGGCCTGTTGAAGCAATAATTGATACCTATCCCAGACATCCTGCAACTTGCCAAATTCCAGAGAATAATCATTGGGGTCGTCGCGAGTGGTACGGGCAGCGTCGAGTATCTGTTGAAGGCTCAAGCGCTGGTCGGCCACCAAAATAATATCATTGTGGTTGATACTTTTACGTTTGATGCGAAAACCGTTGACAAACGTACCGTTGGTAGAGCCTAAGTCTTCCAGAACAACCGTATTTTGAGCAGGATTAATCACGGCCCGGGCGTGCTGGCCCGATACTCCCCTTGAGTTGAGTACCACCTGCCCGGGAAGCGGTTGTTGTCCTCGTCCGATTAGGATTACCTGCATTGGAGTTGTTTCGTTATGCGTTGTATTTCAGCATCTTGCTTACTGAGGGCTAATTTACGAAACAAATGAATATGCGCCCTAATCCTTTTTATCGAACGGTAAAAGATTCTTTGGTCCTACTCTGTTATCTTTAACAAAAAAAGCTATCTGTACTTATGAGGACCATTTTTTGGCTATGGGTTATCCTTTTTATTCCTTTTTTGGCACCCGCTCAGCAAATTACATTTGATGAATACCGACGCCGGGCCGATGCCTGCCTTGCGCGGGAAGATTATGCCTGTGCCGTACAAAACTACGAACGAGCACTCCGAATCAGGGAAAATGATGCTCACTGTGTTGATGGTTTGACCCAAGCGACCCAAGCCTTGAAAAAACCTAAACCACCAAAATCTAAGCCGCCCAAACCCGTTGTTACCAATCCGAAACCCTCCACAGTAACTACTCCCGCAATTCGTGCTTTTTTGGTGGTAACAACAGATTTACCTATCCATGTATATATCAATGGTGGTACGCGTCAATTCGTTTCTCCCAACGATATTGCCAAAAAACTACCCTTGGATGCTGGTGCCAATCTTGTCGTAATTAAACCAACCGACGGGGGCTCCGATGGGTTTGAAAAAACCGTCACCGTTCGGGCATCTGGGAATCAGCTCTTAAAAATCAACCTATTGGAAGAACGGCGAGCCGCCGAAAAACAATCCAAGTCCAACGTGTTACAGCCCCCCACCAACGCTCTCGTAAATACGTCGCCTAAAAAAGACGAAAATCCGCCCAAAAATGATGCTCCAATGCCCAAAAACGATGCGCTTTCGGAAGAGTTGAGCCGCTTGATGGTCGCGGTAAAAGGAGGAACGTTTCAAATGGGAAGCAAGGATGAAAAACCAATCCATACGGTCGTACTGAATGATTTTTACATCAGCAAATACGAAGTTACCCAGCGTCAATGGCGCAGTATCATGGGAACGCTACCCAAGAAATTGACCAATAACGGCTGCAATGATTGCCCGATTGAACAAGTATCCTGGAATGATGTGCAGGAATTCATCAAAAAGCTGAATCTACGCACTGGCCTAAACTTCCGACTGCCGACCGAAGCCGAATGGGAATACGCCGCGCGGGGTGGGGCGCAAAAAAGCAATAATACAGTGGAGTTGAAAGATGCAGGCTGGTATCGTTCAAACAGTGGAAAAAAAACACACCCCGTCGGACAGAAATTGCCGAATGAATTGGGGCTTTATGATATGCAAGGAAACGTCTGGGAATGGTGTCAGGATTGGTACGACCCCAATTTTTACGCAAAAAGTCAAGTCAATAATCCAGTAAACTTGGCAGAAGAAAAATACCGGGTTATTCGGGGCGGTTCGCTGGATTCGGGCGCCGACGCCACCACGCTCACCACCCGCGATGGATACAAACCCGCAAGCGATAATGGCTACGTGGGTTTTCGGTTAGTACGCAACTGAGACCTAACTTATTTCTCACCGTTGGATAAAAATAGTTAGGCTTTTCAGTCAAAATCGGTGTATTTTGGCTATTTGAAATCGAAATTCGGATGTTTTGCGCCTTATGACTTACGAGCAATTTAAACAACGTTATCGCTACGACCCCGCCAACGACATTCTTGGTGAGGGGGCTTTCGGCAAGGTTTTCCGCGCCGTTGACACCGAAAATGGCTCTACCGTAGCTATTAAAGTGGCCCCCGTCAATATGTCGAACGAAAGTCATTCGCTCAAGCATGAGTTTGAGACCGTCGGCAAGGTAGACCCGCATCTCAACATTGCGATGTATGATGAATGTTATCGTTTTTCGGTGGAGTGGGCTGGCTTGCATGATTTTGCCGTTCTGGAATATTATCCGTTGGGGAGTTTGGACAAAATCATCAAAAATCACTCCCTTACCGATACCGAAAAGCACGATTTAGCCGTCGGCATTTTGGAAGGGCTTCGTCATCTGCACACCACGGGGGCGCAGGGAGTGGTTCACCGCGACCTCAAACCGCGAAATGTCCTGATTCAAAAATGGCGCGGCAAATACGTTCCCAAAATCACCGATTTTGGCCTGAGTAAGTTTTCGGATTCGATTTCCAACAGCGTGATTTCTCAGAGCTTCAAAGGCGGAACGCTCAATTATGCTTCACCTGAGCAAATTAAAGGCGAACAGATTCGCCGAAATACCGATTTATGGTCATTTGGGGTCATTTTGCACGAAATCATGACGGGCGAAGTCCCCTATAAAATTGATGACAGTTCGGAAAGTACCCTTCGGCAAGTGTATGAACGGATGAATAGTCAATCTTTGCCCGAGTCGTTTAAAAACGTCAGAGAACCTTACGCCTCCATCATCAAAAAGTGTTTGATGGTCAATCCCAACCAACGCTACCGAGCCGCCGAAGAAATTCTTTTAGAAATTCGTCAGACACCGAATTCACCCGTCCCTCCAGCATCCCCCCCAATTCCCTCCGTTGCGCCAGTAGTTGAAGCAAAGGCCGATCAAACCGAGATTTTTGAAGACAGCCCTTTTGCGGGCTTGGGAAAAGCCGCCGATTCTTCGGCCGATGTGCAACCGTTGAAAGAAGCCTCAGTTCCCCAACAAAAAGACTTAAAGGAAAGCGATGGGTACGTTCGTTCAAAACCAAAGAAGACCTCCAACAATACGCCCTTGATTATTTTAGTCGGAGTAGCTGCATTGGTGCTCATTACTGCTTCGGTGATTTATTTCGGCGGGGATAAAAAAGAAGACATTACGTATCAAACCACGGATTCAACGACGACCGCCGCGCCCAAAGCCGTGGCAGATACGGCAGCGCTGGCCCAAAAGATGGATTCACTCTTTAATATTCCTGATTATCAGAAATATGCCCAAATCTCACTCCAAGACTCCATTCTGAAGCAACGCGCCCTTACCAAGTTACTTAACAAAGCACTGGAAGCCGACAAATTTGGGTTGGAATACGCCGAGGACCGCGACTATATGAGTTCGGTCTGCAAAGCAATCCTGCTCATTGACCCCAAAGAGCCTAAGGCGTTGAGCCGTTTGGAAAAAATCGCTATGTATTAACCCTTTTCTTGTTTCAATTTTGATCACTGAATTACTCAAAAAATACCAAGCTTCGTTTGCGCCCGTTGTCCCGTTCGATTGGTCTAAAAACGACTTTTTGCACCTTAATTTTACCGAACAAAACCCTGAATTAGAACTGGTTGAATTACAAAACAGCCAGCTTTTTTCAGATTATGTTTTTGGAAAACTACGCGCCGCCCATGCTTCGGTTGGGGTAGGCGGCTACAACGAGCACCGAACCATTTATCGTCGCAGTGCGCATTTTCAACAAACAGAAGAGCCGCGCTGTATTCACCTTGGCGTTGATATTTGGGCGGCGGCTGGCACGCCTGTTTTTTCACCGTTGGCAGGACGCGTCCACAGTTTTGCCAATAACGCTAATTTTGGTGATTATGGCCCAACCATTATTTTGGAACATACCCTCGAAAATCAGCTTTTTTATTCTCTTTATGGGCATTTGAGCGCAGAATCGTTGGAAGTATTGTACGAAGGAAAGCCCATCGAAAAGGGTCAACTCATTGCAACATTTGGCCAATTTCCCATCAACGGCGACTGGCCTCCGCACCTGCATTTTCAACTCATGACCGACCTGCTTGGCCTCAAAGGAGACTTTCCTGGTGTATGTACCTTAAGCGAGCGTACTCGTTTTTTACAACTTTGTCCCGACCCCAACCTGATTTTGGGCATACCGGGGCTTTTTCAGTAGTAACATTTAGCCCTTGCCAGCAAAAGAGTTACCTTTGCCGTAATTCAGCGCACCCAGTGGGTTGAATTACCGTAATTAATCAGAGCAATCAATAAAAAGTAAGTATAACATGGGAACTCGCCGTTTGCGAATGGGTCAATACAATCGACTTCAAGTCGTGAAACGCCTAGAATTTGGGATTTATTTGGACGGATATGAAGACGAAATTTTGGTTCCGACCCGATACGTCCCCGAAGGCGTTGAAATCGGTGACTATCTCGACGTTTTTGTGTACCGCGATTCAGAAGACCGCGTCATTGCCACTACCCTTGAGCCTTACGGAACCGTAGGTGAATTTGCCTACCTGACGGTCAATGCCGTGACGGCGGCGGGGGTTTTTATGGACTGGGGCCTCCCCAAAGATTTGTTTGTTCCGTTCAAACAACAACGCGATAACATGCTCGTGGGTAAGTCATTTCTGGTGTTTATTCATTTAGACACCCAAACCGACCGCATTGTGGCATCGGCCAAAATTGACCGTTTTTTGGATGAAGATATTTCAGAACTGAAGGAAGGAATGGAAGTAGAACTTCTCCCTTTTGAATACACTGATTTGGGCATTAAGGCCCTCATCAACCAGCGGCATTTGGGCGTTTTGTACCACGGCGAAGTGTTTAAAGACATTGACTTGGGGAAACCCACCAAAGGCTACATCAAAAAAATCAGGGAAGACCAAAAAATAGATGTGGCCCTAGTTGAGCAATCCTACAACCGCATTGCCGACAGTAAAACCGTTCTTTACGAAAAATTGGAAGCCGCCGAAGGCCATTTTCTGCCATTTACCGATAAATCTGACCCCGCGCTGATTCATAAAACGTTTGGTATGTCCAAAAAAGACTTCAAAAAAGCCATCGGGGGGCTGTTAAAAGAAGGAAAAATCAAGTTGGAAGAAGACGGCATTCACAAAGTTTGATTTCTTGAATTTACTCCATAAAAAAAAGCGCGATCAAAAATCGCGCTTTTTCTGGACTAAGGTCTATTGTTTACCCCAATAGATATCTTTGTTTCGAATAGAAATGTCTGTTGTTAATAGGCAGTACTACCAGCAAAGACTCCTTCGGAATTAAAAAGGTTGGAAAGCCTGTAAAAAATATTTTTCAGGCCCGCATATCTTCCATTAATTTCTGTAAAACGGCCACCACTTTTTCGGTCTGCTCGCGGCTCGGTGTCGTGTCCCAATTCCCAACAATTCCGTTACCCCCTAAATAAATACCGTCTTTTCGGGAAATAATGCTCGCGCCTTTGGTGTTGAGTTTATACGTCACCTCAGGCTGCGGAATCAGGCACGAAAGCTGCCCCGAAACGGGTGTCAGGTGCTCATCGTTAAAAATCGCTTTGGCTCCTAAACCCATACAATTGACCACGCATTTTTCGGAAAGAGCGTCAATATCTTCTATTTTCTTGATTTCTTGGATTTTAACCTTTCCCCCAAACAACAAAAAGTCGGTCATGTGTTTGTGCAGATAGGTCGGAATATTAATCATGACATTGGAGCGTCTTGATACGTAATCGGCCTTAAACGGATGTTCTTTTTTGCCCAACATAATTCTTTCAGGTACCAATCCCGACAAATCTGCAAATATTTCGGAATTTGGGCGTTCAGCGGGTGGCTCGTTGAATACGTTGTACTCATCCACCCACGAGATAATATCGTTTAAGCCCAACTGAAACTGAAATGCCCTGAAAGATAAACGGGTAGCTTTTTCCCACCACGCCTTAAATTCGGGGGTGGCCTTCTGCGGGTCGCACACCCTCGACGACGGCGACCACGTTCCGGTAGCCAAGCTACTGGTAACATTGGGGGCAAGGTCCTTGGCATAAATTGTTACTTCGATGCCTTTTTCTTGCAAAAGTCGCGCGGTGGTGAGACCGATGGTGCCCGCTCCAATAACGGCGACCTGTTTAACGCCCGTTTTCAGGACTTCTTCGCGCGCCAACATGCCCGAACCCCAAGACAACGACCAACCGCTCCCCCCATGACCATAATTGTGGACGAGGGTTTTGCTGCCCAACTGCTCAGATTCGAGCCTTGGGCCAATAGTTCGGAACGGCCGAAGCCCCACGGTTTCCCGGACGATACGGTCCATTGAAAGACGCAATTTAGGGATACGATAATACCCCATATTGATTTGGAAATGCTTATCGGCATATCCTTTTGCGGTAGTAGCGCAAGAAGCAACCATACTACCCACAGCCGCCCAACTGCCCGCAATAGCGGCCTGTTGGATAAATCCACGACGATTCATAAAGAAGGATTAGAGTGTTGAATGAGATCGTTATTGCCGTGCGGCCTTCGGCAATACATTTATAACTTTTATCAAATCTACTTTCAAAAAGGCATACAACAAAATATAATTTTGGTTATTTTACATTTCAAAATACTATATTTTTACTTTTCACTATTCAACAACACAAAACCTTTAAATTATGCAAAAACTATTCACTTTCATTGGACTTGTTGTTTTTTCATTTTTTTTCACAACAACCACCCAAGCCCAAGCCGTTGAATTTTTTGGTACACCTTCTTCAGCCATTTCGTCGGGGGCGGTTATACCAGAAGGAAAAAAAATGTTTTGGTCAAGTGGCGTAGTTGCCGATGTAGCCGATAGCAGTGCCCAAGTGGGCACGTATGCACGTTTTGGCAACACCAAAACACAGGCTTTAAGTATTTTAAAAAAATTACAAACTGCTTTAGCTAAGCAAAAATTGTCGTTCAAAGACGTATTGTACCTACGGGTGTACGTTGCCCCCGACATGTTTCAAAACAACAAGTTTGACTTTCAGGGCTGGTTTGATGCCTATGCGCAATACTTCGGAACCAAGGAGAATCCCGTAAAACCCTGCCGCTCTACCATCGGCATTGCAACGCTGGTTCAGCCCGACAAATTCATTGAGATTGAATTGGTGGCGGTCTATTGAGTGAATATCCCCCACCAATACATCAACCTTTATAATGTGACCTAATTATTTTATTTCAGTCTTATTTTCAATCAAAGTATGTAATAAATAGCTTAATCAATTAAAACCTAAACCTCAATATGGATATTAAACTCGATTCAATCAAAGACCAACTCATTTTAGCCATTACTCAGTACGGTGGCAAAATTCTGTTGGCGATTGTAGTTTTTATCGTTGGTCGCTTCATTATTGGGCGTGTCATGAACTTCCTCGGTCAACGGATGAATAGCAGTCACATTGACCGCGACGTACAACCGTTTCTCAAATCACTGGTGGGAGTGGCGCTCACTGTTATGCTTCTGATAAGCTGTGCGGGAATTTTAGGCGTACAAACGACTTCATTCGTCGCAGTTTTGGGGGCGGCAGGTTTGGCCGTTGGTTTGGCCTTGCAAGGCAGTCTGGCCAATTTTGCGGGCGGCGTTTTGCTCCTGCTCTTTAAACCGTTTCGTGTTGGCGATTTGATTAATGCACAAGGCTTTACAGGTAATGTAGAAGCGATTCGCATCTTTGATACGGTGCTAGTAACGGTTGATAATAAAACAGTTACGCTCCCCAATGGCCCGTTATCAACGGGGCCGATTACCAATATCTCCACTAAAGGGGACATCAGGGTCGACATGGTATTTGCGGCCGGCAGTCAAAACGGAGTTGATAAAATCCGCGCCAGCATTGAAAAAGTAATTGCGGCCTGCCCGTATGCCAACGCGACAACCCACGATGTATTGGTGACTAAGCTCACCGAAAATGCCATCTTTTTCGACGTAAGGGTATGGACAAAAGCCACTACCTATTGGGAAACGTATTACTTTGTCCATGAACATATCAGTAAACAATTTGGCCTCGACAAAGTAGCCGCTCCGATTCAACAATACACCGTAAACCAAGCCTAAATTAAAGAAAGAGAGCCACTGTAACAGTGGCTCTCTTTCTTTAATGATTATTTTACTTCCCTCCTTCTATTTTAATTTTCTTGAGGTCTTCTTTTTGGTCGTCCCGAAGCGTTGGATATTTGATGCCTAATTGCTCCAAATACGTTTTGTACTTCGTGGGGTCGTAGTAATATTTTGAAAGCTCAGGCTTGAATTTCTCCATTATAGTACGGTTCAAAAAAACAGCGGGCACTTCTTTGGGCGAAATCAAGGGTTCATATTTCATCTCTTTCGTTTGCTCATTTTTATAGTAGTCCCACGCATTTTTGATGATTTCGGGTTTCAACAGCATATCAATCAAGGTCATGGCTTCCGCTTTTGCCCCATAAACCACGCCTTTGTGCGCAATGGGGGTCGCCATTGAAATCGCGTTTGACCAGTGGTGTCCGGGCAATCCCGGAATATTGGACGGATAACGTAAAACGATGGTAGGCAATGACCAAGAAATATCCGCAATATCGTCAGAGCCTCCCCCCATAGACATCCCTTGCCCACCCATCATGCGCGTTGGTGAATCGGCGGGTAAGCCTATCGTGTCTACTTTTGTAGCCAAACCCGTAATTTTAGGCGCTTGAAGCTCTTTTTGGGAAGCCATCGCCAGCATTTGGTCTTCTTCCGACCACGTCGGCAAACCTACTTTTTTGATGTTTTCGTACATTGCCTCGGCAATAGGCTTACTGAAATGTCCTGGCCAAGCCGACCCCAAAATTTCATAACTAAATTTTGTATCCGTCATTAAAGCCGCTCCTTCAGCGATTTTTACGCCAATGTCAAACAGCTTTTTGATTTTGGGATACGAGCGTTCGCGAAAATAATACCACACTGCCGCTTTGGAAGGAACGACGTTGGGTTGGTCGCCACCGTCAGGAATCACATAATGCGAGCGTTGGGTCAATTCCAAATGCTCACGCCGAAAATTCCAACCTACATTCATCAATTCTACGGCATCCAAGGCACTCCGCCCCCGCCAAGGAGCCCCTGCGGCGTGTGCGGCGGCTCCTTCAAAATTAAATCGTACCGATACCAAGCCATTGTTGCCCGCATCACCGTACGAAACTCCCAGATTGTTGGCTACATGCGTAAAAATACAAGCATCCACATCTTTGAAATAACCATCCCGCACAAAAAACGCCTTCGCTCCTACCAACTCCTCAGCTACACCCGGCCAAAGCACCAACGTGCCAGAAATTTTCTCACGTTCCATGATTTCTTTTACCGCCAACGCCGAAATAATGTTCAACGCTTGCCCTGAGTTGTGGCCTTCACCATGCCCCGGCGCCCCAACTACGATGGGGTCCTGATAGGCTACTCCGGGTTTTTGCGAAGCTTTGGGAATACAGTCCACATCTGAGCCAATGGCAATGACTGGCTTTCCACTGCCCCATTTGGCCAGCCAAGCCGTGGGCATATTGGAAATGCCTTTTTCAATGGTAAAGCCGTTTTTTTCTAACAATTCGGTTAAATACCGATAGGTTTCAACCTCTTGAAAGCCCAGTTCTGAAAAACTGAACAACATATCGTTGATTTGCTGTCCCATCACGGCACGTTTTTCAACGCCAGCCACGGCCTCTTGTTTGAGTTTTTCGAGACGGACTTGCTCAGGGGAGAGTTTGGGGGCTTTTTTAGACTGAGTCCAGCCCATTGTACTAATTGCCACTGCTAGTAGCGCGGTGTAGAGCGTTTTTTTCATAGTTTAGGTTGATAAGTGAACGGAATCAATCCAAAAATAGCAAAAAACCCTAAAAATTGGCCCAAAAAGGGAAATAAACTGCAGAACTATTCCTAAAAAAGACAAAGCACAGTGTATTTCACTGTGCCTGTACTACTATACTCAACGTTATGAAAAATTTTTGGGACCGAAAATAACTCTATGCTATCGACGCATCAGAAATCTTGTTCGGTACTACTTCGGAAAGAATCGTCATTTATTCAAAAATAAGAAACACCTGTTATCGCTTTAGCCTATCATTTACCTCTCCATTTCAGCGACTATAACTACTTAATTATTGTGTTCCTAATAAAGTAAAAATACCATTATATATGTATTAACAATTATTTTAAGAATGTGTTTTAATCAACCATTCTTTTTTTACAAATATATGTCAAAACTCAGATGAATCTATTTGTATATAATGAAACGTGTTTTTTTTTATATGAAAGCTATGAAAATCTAAATGGATGCTGAAAATCAACAAAAGCTGTTTATTTTTGATGAGTGCTTTTTTTACTTAGAAAATTAACCTATCAAATGAAGAATAAATTCGCTGCTCTTATCGTAGAGGATGACCCTGTTGCTGCAGCAGAATTGGACATCTTTTTAGGTAGGACGAATATGTTTGAAAAGCCTACTGTTTATACCACAGTAATGGAGTCCTACCGCCATCTCATCAGTCAAACGGTAGATATTCTTTTTTTAGACCTTGAACTTCGCGATTTTTCTGGGTTAGAACTGTTAAAACTCCTTAAAAATCATCCACCCGTTATCATAACGTCTTCCCATGTCCAACTAGCCATTGATTGTTTTGAGTTTGAAGTGGCTGATTTCTTAAGTAAACCTTACACTTATACCAGGTTGTTGCGGGGTATTCATCGTGCCATTCAAAAACAACCCTCCACTGACATATTAGTCGAAGATGTGTCATCAAAAAAACATATCTTTTTACAAACGGGGCGTGCCTCGGAGCGGTTTGAGTTAAATGATATTTTATACATCGAAGCCTACGGCATTTATGTAAAAGTGATCACGAAATCGGGGGTGGTTGTTGTCAATCAAATGTTATCAAGCATAGAAAAAGACCTCCCGACAGCCTCTTTTTTGAGAATTCACCGCTCTTTCTTAATTAACCTTGAACACCTCAATCGAATCGAACCCAATGACTTGTGGGTTGGTAGTTTTCAAATTCCGATTGGTTTATCCCATAAAGATAAGGTACGACAAACGCTAAAAAATAACGGGATAATTGATTAAAATTTTCGGTTAGGTACTGTAAAATAAAATGTACTTCCTTCACCTGCACGGCTGGTTGCCCATAATTCGCCCCCATTTTTACGAATAAACTCCCGACTTATCCAGAGTCCCATTCCATTCCCTTTTTCGCCATTTGTACCGAGTGTACTTAAACGGGAAGCGCCCATTAAAACCATTTCTAACGCTTCTGGGCCAATTCCCATGCCTGTATCCTGAATCGAAATGACTGTTTTATCAGACTTTTCTTCGGCTTCAATGATAATTCTGCCCGCAGGAAAGGAAAACTTTACTGCATTACTCAATAAATTTCTCAAAATTAACTGCAAATGATTTTCATCACCCCATCCAATGGTTATTGCAGGCACTTGATTAAGCACCTGCATTTGTTTTGCATTTATTTCTTCCTTTTGAAAAAGAATTGCTTCTTCCACTACTTCCCGGATGGGTATCTCAACAATCACACTTTTATATCCGCTCAGTTGTAAATTGGCCCAATTCAATAAATTACTCAGCAACAGACTTACATCTTTTGTTTTAAAATCTATTTCATTAATAATCTGCTTTGATTGGTCTACCGAGAGATGACCTTCATTGAGCCGTCTAATGGTAGACTGCAAATGATACAGAGGGGAGCGAAGATCATGACTGATTACGGCAAATAACTGGTCTTTGTACTGGTTTATTTCCTGTAAATCAGCCGTTTGCTGAGACAGTTGCTCATTTCGCCTGATTAATAGTGCCTGAAATTGCCTAAAATTTGACTTATTGAAATAAACGCAAACACATATAAAAAAATAACAAACCGTAAAATTCACAATTACTGAATAGTAATTACCGTAGGTCCAATCCCGAGATACATCTTTGATAATCAAGACAATGACCCAATATACCGTAACATTAAACACGATTGCTGCTACTTGAAGATATCTATCAAAAAGTACCATACCCATGGCGGATAGACCCACAACAACAATTTGCAAGTCATCTATTTTGCCCAAATTCTGATTAAATACGGCAACTGCCATTAAAATGACATGGGTTACTACAAATATGTAAATAAAACACACTCTGTAGTGGTAGGCTTTCAACATTAAATAGAGTGGTAAATTTATAATGGCAAAAACAACCATTAAAATAACCATAATGGCTCCATCTCCCCAGAAAAAATCCATCAAAGACAAAATCAACTGCAATACTAAACAGCAGATATTCAGAACATTACACAAACGGATACGCTGTTCATCTAATGGCGATAAATTAGGGTGTATCCCCGTACTACATAGATTTTCCCAAGACAAATTTTTCATAACTATGTTCATCCATCCGACGTCAAATGTAACCCACACGGTTATCGCTCTATACTCAACGTAGTCACAAGATTAGGCCCTTAAAGTGGGATATTATACTATTTTTTCAAAACAATTGAAAAAGAAAAAACTTTAATAAAAACACAAACAACCAGCCCAAGATTGGTGTTAGGCTGTTATCGGCATGTTCATTTTTAGTAAAATGAACATGCCAAAAGTATAGTTCAAGGATTTAATTAAATTTTGGCAAAGAGAAGGATTGATTAACAACCAAGTAGGGCAAAAGAAGAGGAGAAACGATGATTAAACAAATCACCAACAGGCATCCTACTAAAACACGAACTAATCGTTCAAAAAGGTTCATTATATAAAAGTAACTAAAGATATATTATAATTTTTTTAAGAACAACCATTTATTAGTCATCTCTAAGAATTTTACTGCTAATGTCTTTTGAACAACATGTTCTAAATCTATGCTACATGCCTCAGTTTTGCTGACTAAGAATTTAGCTTCAAATTAGAATTTATTATTAGAAAAACAAAAACATATCTTGGATTCAGTAAACAACACCAAAATTTATTTGGGGCGTTTTGTCTTAATTTGGTAAGAGGCTAAATAGTAATGCGAGGAAGAATATGCAGGGTAAAGTGCTGGTACAAAAATACATTGAGTATTTTTACGATTCACAAAATACTAATGAACGAGACCTTTTTTTATGTAAAACCTACAATTAAATATATAAATGAGTAAAATAAGGCAACTTAAAGTTAAAAAGCTTTGCTATCTTAACGCATCCAATTCTTTTATAGCGTATTATTTCCTGATTATTTTTCAAGTATACTATTAATATATACCCATTTGTTCAACGATATGGAACATAAACTTGTCCCTTTAATTGTAGAAGATGATCCCCTTGCCCAAAAAAGCTTAGTTTATCTCCTCACTAAAACCAATATGTTTGAAGACGCTGTTGTGTGTGGAACAGTTACTGAAGCATTTGAATACCTCAATAGAAAAACCGCCGATATAATTTTTTTAGACATTGAACTTCCCGATTTGTCTGGGCTAGAGTTATTGAAACTGTTCCCTGCCCATGCACCTGTCGTCGTTACTTCCTCACACGTAGAACTAGCAGTAGATTGCTTTGACTTTGATGTTATTGACTTTCTCACTAAACCCTTTTCTTACACCCGCCTCCTAAAATCTATCCAACGCGCCACTAAAAAAATACCAAGTCAGCAAGTTATTGCGGAGAAAACGCCTGTTAAAAACTATGTTTTCCTCCCAACAGGCCGCTCAACGGTTCGGTTTAATTATAGCGATATCTTGTACATTGAAGCCTACGGTGTATACGTTAAAATTGTTACTTCAGATGGTACAGTAGTAGTAAACCAAATGCTTTCAAACATTGAAGAGGTATTGCCTCAGGAGCCATTTTTACGAATCCATCGCTCCTTTATTGTAAACATGAATCATATCAATCGTATTTCGTCCAATGAACTGAGGGTCAGCACCTACTTTCTTCCTATCGGGATGTCTTACAAAGATAAAGTAACGCAAAAACTAAAAAGCAGTGGATTACTCAGTGAATAAAAACTTACTCTTTAGTTTGATTTTCTCTTCTAGCCCTTGTTTCTGACTATCCATTAAAGTCGTCATTCTTCGAGGCTTTGCTCTTCATTTCGATTGTCCCTTTGTTTATTTTTTTCCTTATTCTAACAACCTTTTATGAAAAAAAACGCCCTCTTACTTGCTCTATTGGTCTTTACCGAATGTTTTCATGTCGGTATCACCTATGCCCAAACAAACTTTATAAACGGCGATTTGCTTCCTGATGCCCCTGAACTCGCAACGAGGGGAAAATATAGTATTGGGGTCCAAACCCTGAAATTGGTCAACAATAATCAGTTGGATGTTCTCCATTCGAAAAACGGAAAAGACTCCCTCTATAATCGCCCTTTAACCGTTGAAATTTGGTATCCTGCCATCATTCCACCAGATAAGCAACAACTCGTTGAATATGACCAAGTGCTTGGCTCCAGTAATGACCCCAAAAGACCTCTAATCCCCTTCAAATTTATGGGGCGGGCTTTACGCAACGCCCAAGCCGACAAGACCGACGGGCCCTACCCTCTCTTGATTGTGTCTCATGGGTACTTAGGCTCTCGGTATTTACTTACTTACCTGACCGAAAACTTAGCTTCCAAAGGCTATATTGTCGTAGCCATTGACCATACAGAATCTACCTTTAGCGATGCGGCAAGCTTTGCCAGCACATTGCTCAACCGTTCGCTCGATGATTTGTTTGTTCTCAATGAAATGGCCCGCTTGGGTAACAAGGAAAGTAAAACTTTTTTGTCAGGGTTGGTAAATGCTGAGAATACGGCTTTAATTGGCTATTCCATGGGCGGTTATGGAGCACTCAATGCCGCTGGTGCGGGTTACAGTGCCCAAGCCGTAAAATTTTTCGGCCAAATGACTGGCGGTAGCAAAGCCTTAGAAAAAAGGATGACAGGAAATGCCGCCTTTTCGGCTTCCCTTGACCCAAGAATTAAGGCAGTTGTCGCTTTTGCTCCTTGGGGAATGGAACGGGGCGTTTGGGATGCTGAAGGATTGAAAGGCCTTACCGTCCCTACATTTTTTGTTGCAGGCAGTCAAGATGATATTTCGGGCTATGAAAAAGGAATCAAGGCCATCTACGACGGAGCAATCAACGCCGACCGTTATATGCTAACCTACATCAATGCCCGTCACAATGTAGCTCCCAACCCTCCACCCACCGAATCTATCACGCCCGGCCTCCCCCTTGATGAATATTTGCGATATGCTGAACCTGCTTGGAACGAACGTCGTATCAATAATATCAATCAGCATTTTGTAACGGCATTTTTAGGCGCACAACTCAAAGGCCTTGACTACAAAAAATATCTGGAAGTAAAAGAGAATTCTAATGAAGCAACATGGACGGGATTTAAACCTCGTACATCAGTGGGCTTGGAATTAAGACATGCCAAACCTTAGACTGCCCGACCCTTAAAAAACAGGAGGTTTTATTTTTCTTTACAACAGAAACTCAACATTTACAAAAAGGGTCATTTTGCTTAGCAAAATGACCCTTTTTGTTTCAATTATGTTTCGAATTTCTTATCTCTGACGTTTTTCGCGGGCTGGCTTAGTTGCCTCTTGCTCTTTCTTTTTACCCGTACGGAAACCTGCTGGATAAGTTGAACGTAAGTCATTCATCGGTAAAATTCTGATTTCTACGCGACGGTTACGGCTCATCCCTTCTACTGATTTGTTATCGGCAAGCGGACGAAGCTCTCCGTAATATTCAAGCGTGATACGGCTTGGATCCTGCAAACCATTACGTATTAGGTAACGTTTGGCGGCTTCTACCCTGCGTTTCGAAAGTTGCACGTTATAGTTATCAGAAGCGCGAGCGTCGGTATGGCCTACGATAATCGCCCGACAATTTGGACGAAGATTGAGTAGGTCAATCACTTGACGAAGAATCTGCTGCGAAGGATCTTTTACGATCGCCTTGTCGGTATCAAACTCGATGTTACCAAACATTGCTTCACATTCTTCTTTCGGCAAATTACGGGCAATAATATCTTTGATGTACTTATCAAGATCCATTGCTACTCCACCACCTGATACAATGCTGTTGGCAGGAGTACTTGGTTCTTTGTCGAAAAGGTCAGCAACACCATCTCCATCTGAATCTGTAAACAAACGTGGATCAACGGGTTTAGGCATATTTGCTTTAGCAATTGAGTCAGCCTCTTTCATCGTAGGATTATACGGCGGCGGAATCAAAGCCAATGGGTTAGTATAACGCAAATGATAACGACCTTTGGCTGGATCATGGACCCAATTTCCTTTGGCATCTTTCTTAGCCATTACTGCACTCTTGCCCATTTTGTAGGTAATTGCCAATCCGACACTTCCCCATTTATCTTGTTTTGAATCTCCTTTTCTAAACAACCAAATATCTTGTCTTGGGTACTGCTCAGCACCACCACCGCCATACGTAACATCCAATTTTTCGGAATTAACGTGGTTTAGGGTAAAGTCTAAACCAATATCAATACGTGGTGAAACTTCAAAATGAATGGAAGAACCAATGGGAACTACAATTTCACGCGTGTAGGTAGATCCATCTCTTTCCCATTCCCCAGCAGTTTTTGAGCTTCGATTTGTATTACTGCTAATGAGGAGCGTACCGTTGTTGGTGCCCATACGATACACTTTAGAATTGAACCACATGTACCCATAACCTACGTAGACATCCCATTTCCAACGTTTGAGTTTATCATAACCAAACAGAATAGGCTTGAGATTGGCATGAGCGTTGATTGAAGTTTGCAGAAACCCTTTTGACTCAAAATGAGCATTGTAAATTCGCTGTTTGGAGCCATTCAGGTTTCCAGTCCAGAAGTTAAGACTTGCTCCGAAAATAGGAGATACCTGTTTGTGCAACCCCAGGCCTAAACCACCCGTTAGATGTTCTTCTGGCCCCAGTTTAAAGTCGTGCTGACGTAAATCACCGTAAAATTGAGTCAGGGCGGGGGTGATGGTAAGTGCCCATGTATTCAATTTATTAGGACCTTCATAGCCTGCGCGTTTAGGTGCGGGGGCCTGAGCATTAATTTTCGTCAATGCAAACGATACAATTAATAGAGTGGACAGAAAGTTGACTTTTTTCATGGGCAATGAATGATTGTTATTTACTACAAAAAGGTAATACTAACATTTTCTTAAATAATAGTGTATCAAGTCTTATAAGCCGGATTCTGTTTCCCGACTTTCATCGGGACTCTTATCATTTATCTGGTTCTGACGTCGCCGTCCGAATCTATCAACCTACCCATGCCGATACCCCGTTGAAGAGGATTGGAGCGAGTAACTCCAAAATCGGCACTTATTTGGTCTTTCAGCCCGTAAGGTTTACCATGCCTCGCTTGTCACCAACCGAGCGGTGGGCTCTTACCCCACCCTTTCGCCCTTACCCAATTTCGAACGAGTTCGAAACTTGGCGGTTTGCTTTCTGTTGCACTTGCTGTCAAGTCGCCGTCACCAACGACCTGCCTTCCTGTTAGGAAGTACGGTACTCTGCGCTGTCCGGACTTTCCTTCCCAAAATTAATTTGGAACGATAAGACGGACCTGATTCACTATTGGGCACAAATCTATGAAGAGTTGTGCTCTTTAAAAATCAAATAAACAGAAAAAAATCGTAATAACCATAAACTGTCATTCAATTTTTTGACTTAGAGTAGCCCATCAATTTTAACTTCGATGCGCCCTTTTGCGACAACTAATGCTACCAAAGAGGTTGGAGTTAGATAAACCTGATCAGGAACCAAGGTGTCTAAACGCCCTCCCAAATCTACCCCTTTGGCTACTTTACGGTTAGTAAGTTGTTGACGAATAGCTTTTTGGGCTTCGTCAATTTGGGTGCCTATTGGAAACACAAATTGTTGTTCTATTTGTTTGGCAAAACGTCCCTGCAACAGCCAATTTGCCGTTTGAACAAGTACGTTTCGGGTACTCAAATCATAGTCCACATTCTTTAAAGAAAGTAAGCGCGTATCAGCATCGTAATAAGGAACACCTTTGAGATAGATGACTCCGTTGATGCTTCCCTTCAATCCCGCCTTGATAACAAGCTTATCATTTTGACCATAAATATCAACCTCCGTCACTTCAATTTTGTATTTTCCGTCTTTAAAATCAAATGTTTTCCCAATAAATTGAGCTGCCGCCAATCGAGAGGCCTCTTCATAGGGCACCACCCCAATCAATCCGATTTGAAAACCTTGGGGTATATCATTGGTGATAATCAGATTAGGCACATCGACGACGGGCTTCATGACTGGTTTTGCCCCAATCACTGTTTGGGTGAAACCCCTGATTCCGATGGTTGCGCTAATTTTGCCATTTTTAATTTCGAAAGGAGAAGCCAAAATATCGGTCGGAGTCACCACAAGCCACGACCTGTACTCTTCTGAAAGTAATCTTGGTTCACGGATTAAATTCCAGGCTTGGATGACGTAGGGTTTAATGATGAAATTTTTCCGTACGTTATCGTCAATGGATTTTGAAATCGTGCCTAAGTTTTCGGAAATTTTACGGCTTACCAAACCAGTAATGGGTATATCAATTCCCGCTACTTTTATGCTTGGTTTCGTTACCCAATCAAAGCCCGCCGAAACGGTATTGGTACTGACTTTCCAGTCAGGATCAATGCCAAAACGGGTCATAAATTTCAGATTTAGCTGAAATTCGGTGCTTTGACTGCCCGAAATCTCAATGCCCAACGGCGCTATTTTATAGGCTTTTTCAGCCCATATTTTCAGCGGTACGGTATAATACAGCAATGAATCTCTGGCCTCAGCAACGATTGGTGCTCTTTTCCAAACTTTAATCTTAAAATTATCCTGATTGTCGTCGCTAAAACTATTGTCTTCATAAATCAACCCCTGCACCTGCACATTCAGGTGTTTTGTTACCTCGGCAATCGATAACTCGATGGGTACATGAACAACCGATTTATGTTTTTCGCTTTGAATTTCCATGTTCGTATGTTGATATGCCTCCGCTGGTGCTTTTGGCTGCGTAGTGGTTGGGGGTTTACAGCCAATAACCAATAGAGAAAGAACAAAAAACGAAAGATAAATTAACGAAGAGAAGGGGCAGGAAAAAGTGTATCGCAAAACTAAAGGTTTAACACCAACTTTATCTAATAACATGAGAATAATTCAAAATAAATGAAGGACTCGCAAAGTTATCAAAACAACATTACAAGTCCTCTTTATTGTCCATCAAAATACCCTTTTTCTATTTTTTCAACGGCCACCGATAGGTAAATTTATGATTGATGGGCGCTTCGAAATAGTTTACATTTAAATGGTCAAGTCGCTTCTTATGAACATCCAAGCGTTTTTTAAAATCATCGATATTCTTGTCATTTTTGGCCGTCCAACCTACTTCCGCCAGTGCGCAAGCCCGTGGAAAAGTCATGTACTCGACATACTCGGGCGTGGGCATATATTCGGTCCAGACATTTCCCTGAACGCCAATAATGTGTTTAGCTTCATCAGGAGTCAGGTTGGAGGGGGTAGGTTCGTATGAATACGACTCTTCCAAGGGTGTAAACCCTCCGATGGCAATGGGCTGGGTTTTGGAATCCGCCTGATAATGGTCTAAATAGCAAAAATTTCCGGGTGTCATAATTGCATCGTGGCGCTGTTTGGCAGCCGCCACTCCCCCTTCAATACCCTGCCAACTCATAACTGTTGCATTAGGCGAAATCCCTCCCTCTAAAATCTCATCCCAGCCAATCATTTTACGCCCTTTTGAAGTAATGAATTTATCAATACGACGGATAAAATAACTCTGTAGTTCATGTTCATCTTTCAAGCCTTCCTTTTTAATCAATTCCTGACAAAAGCGACTTTCTGCCCACTGTTTTTTGGGGCACTCATCCCCTCCAATGTGAATATATTGGCTAGGAAACAAGTCAATTACTTCAGCCAGAATGCCTTCTAGAAAGCGAAATGTCTCTTCTCTCGGGGCAAAAACATCTTCATGTACTCCCCATTTGGTGCCTACTTGGTAAATTTTGTCAGGGTTATTGCCATATTCCGGATAGGCTGCAAGCGCCGCCAAGGCATGTCCTGGCATTTCAATTTCAGGAATGACGGTCACAAAACGCTCCTGCGCGTACCTTACTACCTCTCTGATGTCATCTTGGGTATAATAACCGCCATAGGGCTTGCCATCGTATTTTTGGTCACTATAATGGCCCAACATGGTTTGTCGGCGTTGCGAGCCGACTTGGGTCAATTTGGGATATTTTTTAATTTCGATTCGCCATCCTTGGTCATCGGTCAGATGCCAATGAAAGGTATTCATTTTGTGCAATGCAATCAAATCAATGTATTTTTTGATGAAAGAGACGGGATAAAAATATCGCGCAGCATCAAGCATCAATCCACGATAGGCGTACCGTGGTCGGTCTTCAATTAGGCAGCAGGGAATGCTCCATTTTATATTCTCAACCCTTCTGACGCCGTAGATTTCAGCAGGCATCAACTGCAGTAACGACTGAATTCCGTAAAAAAAACCTTTAGGTTGCTCGGCCGTAATGATAATTCGCTTAGGCGTTATTTCCAAAAAATAGCCTTCTTCGCCGAGCTTATCATCTTTTGAGGCGACAAAATTGATACCATCTTTGACCCGAAAATTACCCGCAAATACCTTCGTATCCTTGCCTGTGACACTCCCAATCTTGTTTGCCAGCTCTTCGGCTAGGCAGCGCAGTACGGGGTCGGTACTTGCCACAGCAATGACTGGATTCTGGGGAAGGATAAACGTCCCTTCTTTCGGCAATAACTGTAATGGCTTTGGAAGAATCGGGTAAGACGTTTGTCCAAGAACGGGGCATAATACCCAAAATGATAGCAAAACGAAAAGCTGAAAGCTCTTTTTCATAAATTGGGATAATGGTTTTGGGCACGAATAAAGGAGTAATTTACAATCAAATTTTAGGCTAGGCGGGTACCGTTGGGCACATTGCGCTCAGGAGCAGACAAAACAACTTCACCATCGGGCAACACAAACCCCGTGACGAGCACTTCAGAGAGGAAATCAGCGACTTGTTTAACAGGAAAATTAGTAACACAAATCACCTGACGATGAAGGAGTTGCTCTTTAGAGTAGAGCTTGGTTAGCTGGGCAGAACTGCGTTTTATGCCAATCTCGTCGCCCAAATCCACCCACAGTTTAAAAGCAGGCTTTCGGGCTTTTGGAAAATCTTCTACTTGAACTATCGTTCCGGCCCGCAACTCTACCTTTTCAAAATCCTGCCAATTGATGCTCATTTCCTACTTAAAAAAAGTGAATAATACAGCACCGAGTAGCTACGCATTTTTGACATAGCTACCCAGCCATTTGATGTAGTTGCGGTGTTTTTTGAATACTTTCTGGACATTCTCATCCTTAAAATACCCTTCCAACTCAATAAAAAACCAGAAGTTAAAATCTTCGCTGCCTTTGTAAGGACGGCTTTCGATTTTGGTGAGGTTAATATTCAAGCGTTTAAAATCCTGCAAAAAACCAGCCAATATCCCCGGCTTGTCGGTATCGGGCAAACGGGCGATGATGGTGGTTTTATCGTTTTCGCTGGGCTGATTGACAAAATCTTTGGCCAAAATAAAAAAACGAGTGCGGTTATTACCATTGTCTTCAATGTTATCAAACAAGACGGGCAAACTAAACAACCGAGCGGCAATGACCGAGCAAATAGCCGCACTTTCGGGGTCTTCAGCCGCCAACTTAGCCGCTTTAGACGTAGACTCTACCTGAATCTCTTCGGGTTGAGTTTGCTCAAAATATTTATTCAAAAATCCCCGGCACTGCCGAAAAGCAATGTCTTTGGAGTAAATACGCTTGATTTTTGAGGGGTTTTCGCACTCCGTTGCCAACGCAAAATGGACAGGAATTTTTAGCTCAGCCGCAATGTTGACACTGGTTTCGTTGAGTAAGTCAACAGTCTCATATACAATACCTTCTTGGTTATTCTCAATCGGAATCACACCAAATTTTGCCCGCCCAGTGTCTACCGCTTCAAACACAGATTTTATGGTTGGCAGGGTCATGTATTCGCTCATGGCACCAAAACGGCTTTCGGCGGCTTGGTGCGTAAAACTGCCCTCAGGGCCCAAATACGCAATGCGCTCGGGAAGTTCGATATTTCGGGCCGCCGCAAATATTTCTAAGTAAATGGCCTCAATCGCGTCGGGCGTAAGCGGGCCTTTGTTGTGCTTTTTTACCCGGTCCAAAATCGCTTTTTCACGTTCGGGACGGTAGATGACCGTTTTGGTAGCCCGTTTCAATTCGCCAACTTTATGGACCCACTCCATACGACGGTTCAAGAGGGTAAGCAGTTGGTCGTCCAACGAATCTATTTCGTGGCGTATTTCTTCTAAAGTCATGGTTTAGGAGTCAAAATTGGCGGGAATAAGCGTAATAAATGCGCCTATTCCCGCCAAATCAATAGAAAATTACACAAAACTTGTTTTAATATTAATCAGCATCTTCTTTGGGTGGCGGTGGAATGGTCAACCCTGCAAAAAGGTTATCCATTTTGGCCGCGTATTCTGCCGTATCGTCCAAATAAAAATGGACTTCGGGGACAATCCGCAACTGATGGCGTACCCGTTGCCCCAATAACTGACGTATCTGCTTGCTGCGTTCTTGTATTTGGTCTAAAATAAGTCCTTTATTTTTTACGGCTAAAAAGCTCAAATAAACACGTGCCACGCTCAAATCTGGCGACATTCTAACAATGGTGACGGTGATAAACGCATTGTCGAACCAGGTCCGACCTTCTTTTTGAAAAATATCGCTCAGATCTTTCTGTATTTGCCGAGCGACTTTTTGTTGTCTTTTGGATTCCATATTCAATTTACTGGTTACGATTGGCCGCTAACAATATACGCTTGCATTATTCTCCTTCTCCCGCCAATCTTTTGAGATGGCCACAAAGGTACGAAATTCTATTTATCTAACGACGCCTCTGTATTAGCCTAAACGCAAGTTTACCAGTAAAATAAACCCGTTACATATTTCGTCTATACTGCCCACCCACTTTATACAGCGCACCAGAAATCTGCCCGAGTGTACACACTTTCGTGGCTTGCATGAGGCTTTCAAACAAATTTTCTCCTAAAAGCGCCCTTTCCTGCAATTGGCTCAAAGTAACCCTTGCCTTCTCGCTATTTCTTTGCTGAAAAGATTTTCTTGCCAAAACCGCGTATTGTTTCTCTTCATCAGTTGAGCGAATCACTTCGGCAGGGAGCACCGTGGGGGAGCCTTTTTCATCCAAAAAAGTATTTACCCCGATGATGGGCAAGGCACCCGTATGCTTTTGCATTTCATAATACATAGACTCTTCCTGAATTTTGCTCCGCTGATACATTCGCTCCATGGCGCCCAAAACCCCACCCCGCTCATTGATACTCAAAAACTCTTGGTAGACTGCCTCTTCTACCAAATCGGTCAGTTCTTCGGTAATGAAAGAGCCTTGCAATGGATTTTCGTTTTTGGTCAGTCCAAATTCACGGTTGATAATCAGCTGAATCGCCACGGCGCGCCGCACACTTTCTTCGGTGGGTGTGGTAATGGCTTCATCGTAGGCATTGGTATGCAACGAGTTGCAGTTGTCATAAATAGCCAACAAGGCCTGTAACGTGGTCCGAATATCATTGAAAGCGATTTCTTGCGCGTGCAAACTTCGGCCAGAAGTTTGGATATGGTACTTGAGCTTTTGGCTGCGCTCGTTGGCTTTGTACTTCAATTTCATGGCTTTCGCCCAAATCCGTCGCGCCACTCTGCCCAAGACGGTGTATTCGGGATCCATGCCGTTGGAGAAGAAAAAAGATAAATTTGGCGCAAAATCATCAATGTGCATTCCACGACTAAGGTAGTATTCCACAAACGTAAAGCCGTTGGATAAAGTAAACGCTAATTGCGAAATAGGATTGGCACCCGCTTCGGCAATGTGGTAGCCCGAAATGGAAACCGAATAAAAATTACGCACCTGATGTTCAATAAAATACTGCTGAATATCGCCCATGAGTTTGAGCGCAAATTCGGTCGAAAATATGCACGTATTTTGGGCTTGGTCTTCTTTCAAAATATCCGCCTGCACCGTTCCCCGCACCTGACGAAGCGTCTGGGCTTTGATTTTTTGATACAGCTCGGGCTCCAACAATTGGTCGCCCGTTATCCCTAAAAGCATTAACCCCAGGCCGTTGTGGCCTTCTGGAATTTCTCCTTGGTACCCGATTTCAGTCTTAATTTTGGCTATTCTTGCTTCACGCTCCTCCCGACTCCAAGCAGATAAAATATACTTCTCACATTGCTGGTCGATGGCCGCATTGAGAAAAAATCCCAACACAATCGGAGCAGGGCCATTGATAGTCATCGAAACCGACGTGGAAGGGTCGCAAAGATCAAAACCACTGTATAGTTTTTTGGCATCGTCGAGGGTACAGACGCTTACGCCCGAATTACCGACTTTCCCGTAAATATCAGGGCGCAAGTCGGGGTCCTCGCCGTAGAGCGTCACCGAATCAAACGCCGTCGACAACCGCTTGGCGGGCATGGCTTTGGACAAATAATGAAAACGACGGTTGGTGCGCTCGGGGCCGCCCTCTCCCGCAAACATACGGGTGGGGTCTTCGCCTTCTCGCTTCAGCGGAAAAACACCAGCCGTATACGGAAAGTCACCCGGAACATTTTCGGTCAATTGCCACCGCAAAATATCCCCCCAATCGTTGTATTTCGGGAGAGCTATTTTCGGAATTTTAAGGTGAGATAAGGTTTCCGTCCATAAATCTTGCTCAATAATTCTGTCTCTGACCTGAAACTGATATTTCTCAGCACGGTACTTTCGAATTGTATCGGGCCATTTTTTGAGTAATTGGTTAGAATCGTAATGCAAACGGGCTTCAAGCTCGGTATAAACCGCTTTTAGCGCCTCAATTGTATCAGAATTATTTCCCTTTGCCAGCGTTTTTATTGTACCATCTAATTGGTATAATTGTCGGGCAATGGCTGTCTGTTCATTCACAAATTGGTCATAAGCACGGGCGTTTTCTACAATTTCGGCCAAATACCGTACCCGGTCGGGCGGAATAATGCCTTTTGCCACAGATGTTTTGGAATGCTGAACCTGCTCTTTCCACTGAACAAACAACTTCCCGTTTACCCAGCCTGCTGTGCCCCCTTCACCATTTATAGCCCCCCTTTTTTCCTTTTGGGCCAACAATTCCATCATTTTCACGTACAAAGCATTCATGCCCGCATCGTTGAACTGACTTGCCATTGTGCCAAAAATCGGCAGGGCATCGTCGGGCGTATCCCAGAGGTTATGATTGCGGCGGTATTGTTTTCGAACGTCACGAAGGGCATCCAATGAACCTCGTTTGTCGAATTTATTGATGGCAATCACATCGGCAAAATCGAGCATATCAATTTTTTCGAGCTGGGTTGCCGCGCCATATTCAGCCGTCATGACGTAAAGCGACACATCTGAATGCTCCGTAATCTCCGTGTCCGATTGGCCGATGCCAGAGGTTTCGACAATAATCAGATCAAAATCTGCTTCTTTGCACACATCAATGGCGTCTTGGACATATTTACTTAAGGCCAAATTGGACTGCCGCGTGGCCAAAGATCGCATATACACCCGCCCCTGCGCAAGCTCAGGATGTAGCGCATTCATCCGAATACGGTCGCCCAAAAGCGCGCCGCCCGTTTTGCGCTTGGAAGGGTCTACCGAAATGATTGCCAAGGTTTTATGATCAAAATCCATTAAAAACCGCCGCACCAATTCATCCACCAACGAAGATTTTCCTGCCCCACCCGTGCCTGTAATGCCCAAAACAAGGGGTTGAAACAAGGGGTCTGCAACACGCCCAACGTTTAGTTTTGCATAAACGCTTGGGGAATTTTCGGCAATGGAGATACGTCGGGCAATGGCCTGTACATTGGTTTGAGACTGGGCCGGAGTCCACTCATTTTCAGCGTCCTCAGGATAATCCAATTCATGGTCCAACGCAAAATCACAATGCCTAATCAAGTCATTGATCATTCCCTGTAATCCCATGGCTCGCCCATCATCGGGAGAATACAGCCGCGCAATTCCGTAGGCATGAAGCTCCTCAATTTCGGCGGGAAGGATGGTCCCGCCGCCGCCACCGAATATTTTTATATGTCCAGCATTTTGCGCTTGAAGCAAGTCGTACATGTATTTGAAATACTCGACGTGGCCACCCTGATAGCTCGTGATGGCAATTCCCTGCACGTCTTCCTGAATGGCACAATCCACAATTTCCTGCACCGAGCGATTGTGGCCAAGATGAATCACCTCCACCCCCGACGCCTGCATGATACGGCGCATGATGTTGATGGCGGCGTCGTGACCGTCAAAAAGACTAGCGGCGGTCACGATTCTGACGTGATTTTTGGGTTGGTAAGGTGTTGTTAGGTTACTTTCCATGTCTTTTTCGCAGTAAATCTTGCGGCTAAGATACTGAAAGTATTGGCAACCAAAATCAACGGTTTGTCAGTTGCTGAATCTTTCCTGTTTGATAGTTAAGCAAATACAATTCTCCCGCTTCATCCTCCCCAAAGGAAGACAATGACCCCGTCAATTGAGTAATCAATTTGTTGGATGCCTGACGCGTAGTTTCGTTGTATTGCAAAGCCCAAATCTTACCGCTCACGAAATCACCGTAGATGTATTGGCCTCTTAAATCTGCCAATTTCGCCCCGCGATACACATACCCACCCGTGATAGACCGCCCGTCGGAGGTTCCGTAATCAAAGACAGGCTCTACCAATCCCGTACGGTTGCAGTTAGTGGCAGGGCTATAACATTCTTTGCCTTCGGCAATACGCCACCCATAATTTCCACCCCGCTCCAAAATATCAATTTCTTCTCTAGCATTCTGGCCAACATCGGCAATCCAAAAACGTCCGTTTTCACGGTCAGCGGTCACTTTCCAAGGATTGCGCAATCCGTAAGCATAAATTTCAGGGCGAGCATTGGCCGTATTTTTAAAAGGATTATCGGCGGGGATGGCGTAATTTAAGCCATTTTCTTTCGTGTTAACGTCAATTCGCAGCATCTTTCCGAGCAAAGAGCCCAAATTTTGGGCATAGTTTTGGGGGTCACCGCCCGAACCGCCGTCGCCCGTAGCGATGTACAGAAATCCATCTTTTCCAAACAAAACCGACCCACCGTTGTGATTAGAATAGGGCTGATTATAGGTTAGCAAAATTTCTTCGCTATTGGCATCGGCGGTTGTTTTATTGGATTGAAAACGTGCAATCACCGACTGAAGTTGACCATTTTCCCGTCGGGTATAATTCACAAACAATTGTCCGTTGTTCTTGAAATCGGGATGAAAAGCAAGGCCCAGCAATCCAGTTTCGCCCCCCGAAGTTACGCGCCCGCTGATGTCTAGAAATATTTCCGTTTGCGCGGCACTGGCTTCATTTCTAAAAACTTTTACCACCCCTCGTTGTTCTACCACAAACAACCGATTGCTCCCATCGCCAGCGTGTACGAGTTCAACGGGGCTACTGAACGTAAGGGCAGGAAATGCATTTGTTAGGGTAGGCACTACCTCCGAATCATCGTCGGTCGTGATGGTTTCAGGGCTTTTTTCGTTGCACGAAAATCCTAGAGCCAGCAACCCAAAACCCATTGCGAATAGCGTTACTTTGCGGTTCAATTTCATCTTCATTTGTCTGTTTAGTGTGGGGATTTATTTGAAGCAATAAAATAGCATAAATCTATGTTTAAGAAAGGTGGCCGATAGTAAAACGAAATTTTTGGTCATTTTCACATTTCCAAACTGACAATTACCTACTTTGTTTAACTTGAATGACTAAATCGATTAAACTATGACCGATGTACTCATTATTGGCGGCGGACTGGCGGGGCTGGTGAGTAGCATTGAGTTAGCACAACGGGGCTATGTAGTGGTCGTAGTCGAACGAAAAATGTACCCTTTTCACCGAGTTTGTGGCGAATACGTATCCAACGAAGTCCGTCCTTATTTGGAGAAATTAGGCTTAAAACTCGATGAATTGGGCGTAAAAGAAATTCAGCGCTTTCAATTTACGTCTCCATCAGGCCGGGCGTTAGAAACGGATTTGGATTTGGGAGGTTTTGGCATCAGCCGCTACACGCTTGATTTTGCATTGTTTGAATTAGCCAAGAAAAATGGGGTGGAATTTATCTTGGGAGAAACCGTCGAAAATGTAGAATATGCTGACGACGAATTTAAAGCCACGACCATCAATCACCTTCATTTATCGGCACGAATCGTACTCGGCAGTTTTGGCAAAAATTCCCGCATGGACAAGGCGCTTGATCGTGACTTTACCCATAAAAAATCGCCATATGTGGGTGTAAAGTACCACATCCGCACCGAATTTCCCCAAGATTTGATTACATTGCATAATTTTCAAGACGGCTATTGTGGCATTTCGGCGATTGAAGACGACCGCTATTGCCTTTGCTACCTCACCACGCGCAACAATATTCGTAAACACGGCTCTATCGCCGACATGGAGCGCGAAGTTTTATGGAAAAATCCTCATTTAAAACGCTTGTTCAACGAATCTGAATTTATTTTCGAACGCCCCGAAGTCATCAATGAATTTTCATTTGAGCCCAAACAGGTAGTCGAAAACCACATTTTGATGGTGGGAGATGCCGCTGGGCTCATCACTCCGCTATGCGGAAACGGCATGGCGATGGCCATCCACGGCGGCAAAATCGCGGCAGTGTTGGCGGTTCAATTTCTAAATGGTAACATCAACCGTCAGGAACTAGAAAAACAATATAAAAAGGCATGGAAGCAGGAATTTGCGGCGCGATTATGGGTCGGACGAAACGTTCAAAAGCTTTTTGGTGACGCGTGGCTTTCTGAGATTGCTTTGTCTTTTTTTGGGTTGGGCAAGCCCCTTTTACGATTTGTGATTAAAAATACCCATGGTAAACCCATTGAGTAAAGAATAAACAGGACCTAATTTTATTTATAATTTGAATTCTATTCCTTAAATGAGGTAAATTTGTGATTTATTATTCTTTAATCACAAAAGCGTATAAGAATGTTTCTAAAGCACTTAAGTTGGTTTACGTTATTTAGTGTTCCTCTGTTAGCCCAGGAAAAGCTTGAAAATTACACCCAGAAAATCTCTGGAAGCAACGTTACGTACGATCTGGTCGCCATCAAAGGTGGCGAATTTACCATGGGCAGTCCCGCCAAAGAAAAAGGACGCAAAGAAGACGAAGGCCCCCAACACACCGTAAAGATTGAGCCTTTTTGGATGGGTAAGTACGAAATTCAATGGGATTTGTACGATTTGTTTACCACCAAAAACATTGAAATTGAAATGGCCAAGCGCCATCCAGACCCCGAAAACAGCCTTGCTAAAACCGACGGAAGTACCCGCCCCAGCGCGGCTTACGTGGATATGTCGTTTGGAATGGGACGCTCTGAGTACCCCGCTATCAACATGACCCAATACGCCGCTATCTATTTTTGTAAATGGTTGTATGAAAAAACGGGTGTGTTTTATCGCTTGCCTACCGAAGCTGAATGGGAATACGCCTGCCGAGCGGGTACAAATACGGCCTATTCATTTGGCGACGACCCTAAATTGTTGGACGAATATGGCTGGTATAAAGGCAACAGCAACAACGGTTACAAAAAAATCGGCACAAAAAAACCAAACCCTTGGGGGCTTCACGACATGCACGGAAACGTCATGGAATGGACACTTGACCAATATGTTAAGGATTATTACACCAAAAAATCCAAAGGAGAAGTAAAAGAAGCGTTTCCAAAAGTAACGGAGTTGTATCCCACCTCAGTGCGCGGTGGTTCATGGGACGACGACGCTACCGTATGCCGAAGCGCCAACCGAATCCCTTCCTCTCCTGACTGGAAAATCATTGACCCGCAAAGCCCCAAAAGTGAGTGGTGGATGACGAGCGCCTCATTCGTTGGGTTCCGAATTGTAAGACCCGTAAAAACGCCTTCAAAAGAAGAAATTGCGGCCTACTATAATCCTCCGTTGATTGAAGATTATTAATCGTCCGTTTTCAATTATACATTCCTGAATCTATCAATTAATAGTAATCCACAGTTCAAAATCCATAATCTAAAACCTACATTCTAATGGAAACTAATAGAAGAGAGTTTCTTAAGACCTCCAGCCTTTTTACGGGGGGAGCGTTATTGAGCAGTTTGCCTTTTTCATCGTATGGCTACCATAACTCTGCCGACGACACCATCAAAATCGCGCTTATCGGCTGCGGTGGTCGCGGGTCGGGAGCGGCCGCGCAAGCCTTGAGTACTACTCAAAACGTAAAATTGGTTGCAATGGCCGATGCCTTCTCTGACCGATTGGATGATGCCTACAACGCCCTTACCAAACGTAAATACAAAGACGCCGCAGGTGCTGAAATTGATGTAAAATCAAAAGTTGATGTTCCTCAAGATCGCAAATTCGTAGGTTTTGACGCTTATAAGCAAGCTATCGCTCTGGCAGATGTCGTAATCTTGGCAACGCCTCCGGGTTTTCGTCCAATGCACTTTGAAGAAGCGGTAAAACAAAACAAGCACATTTTTATGGAGAAACCCGTGGCAACCGATGGCCCTGGAATCCGGAAAGTGCTTGCCGCTGCTGAAGAAGCCAAACGTAAGAAACTCAACGTTGTAGTGGGTCTGCAACGCCATTATCAGCGTAACTATCGCGAAGCCATGAACCGTATTCATGACGGCAAAATCGGTGACATCGTGGGTGGTAGCGTGTATTGGGTGTCGGGAGGTGTATGGAACCACCCCCGCAAAGCTGGTCAAACTGAGATGGAATACCAAATGCGTAACTGGTATTATTTCAACTGGTTGTGCGGCGACCATATCACTGAGCAACACGTTCACAACATCGACGTAGCCAACTGGGCAAAGCAGGGTTATCCCGTGTCGGCTCAGGGAACGGGCGGACGTCAAATTCGTGCTGGCAAAGAGTTCGGCGAAATTTTTGACCACCATATTGTTGACTTTACCTATGCCGATGGAACGCTTATCAACAGCCAGTGCCGTCACTATGAAGGCACGTACAGCAAAGTAGATGAGCAGTTTTTAGGAACCAAAGGTCGTATCGACAGCTTTAATGGCAACAATACCGTCCTTAAATCTTACAAAGGCAACAAGGTGATTTACGGACACGAAGGAAAAGGAGACCGTAACCCGTACCAAGTAGAGCACGACGAACTGTTTGCGGCCATTGCCAAAGGCGAATACAAATTTGCCGATGCCGAAAACGGCGCCAAAAGTACCCTGACTTCCATTATGGGTCGGATGGCAACGTATTCGGGCAAATTGGTTAAATGGGAAGATGCACTCAATTCAAACATTAGCCTATTCCCCGAAAAATTAGCTTGGGATGCCCTTCCTAAGTTGCTTCCAGGACCTGATGGTTTCTATCCTGTAGCTGTACCAGGCAAGAGCATTGTCGTCTAGTTTTTTATTTTTTCAGGTATATAAAAAAACGTTCATAGTCTGACTATGAACGTTTTTTATGGTAGTTACGCTCAGATTATTCCCCTTTCAACACTTTCAGTATTCTGTTAGGATATTCTGGATGGTGCACCTGAAGCAGATACAATCCCCTTTCCAACCCAGGGAAATTGATGCCGATGGTTGCCCGTTGGCCTTCCCAAAGTACATCATTGAGCGGAATTCTCTGCCCCGAAAGGTTGAGCAGCGAAAACGATGTCGTAGCTGGCTCATAATCAAGTGGTAATGTCATTTTGAAGGAATCTCTGAAAGGATTGGGGTAAGGTGCCCACAAGACCTCTTCTCCACCAAAACTACCGCCACCACCACCATTGGTAATTTCAAACTGAATTTTTGATTCTGCGACCATCTGACCACTTTTAAGGGCTTTGGCCGACAAGGTATAAATTCCACCCATTGAGCCAAAACCTCCATTATCATCAAACAGTGCATAAGGAGATGTCATATCGGTAAACGTGGCGTCTATCGGCCCTGTCATTTCAAATTGTATTCTGTCTACAGGAACATTGGCTTCTGCAAAAATATTGACAAACGACGGAATCTGACTCAGCGCAATTTTGTCTTTATCACGCAGCGTTTGAACAAATCTCCGGGAGGAAGAACCCCCTGCTTTGTATAAACTAAATACTACTGAAGGCGGCGATGTATCAACTACCTTTAAATTAAAATAAGCTTCGACTGATGCTCCCTGACTGTCAATGGCTCGCACCATGATGGTAAATGAACCCGCTATGGTAGGTGTTCCGCTTATTTTACCGCCTACATAAGTAAGACCTGCAGGCAATCCTCGCACCACAATCCCTGACAAAAATCCATCGGGTTCGTAGAAAGTACTCACTGGTACAGTAAATGAATAAGGTTCACCGAGTTTGATGGTTTGATCTTCAATAGCAGCTACAACCGTTGGCGGGATATTACCGTTAGCTAAACGGATTGTGAGCAAAAATGGGGCATCAACAAACGCTCCCTGAGGATCATATCCACGCGCTGTTACTTTATACTCTCCTCCTACCATTGGAATCCCGAAAATAACCCCTTTGTTATTACTCAAACCCGCTGGTAAATTGAGTGCCTCTACGGTTATAGCACCACCTTCAGGGTCTTTAAAGGCCTTAGTTGGTATTGCAAAACTAAAATTCTGTCCAATCACCGTCGATTGTTTAGCAATGGCCTCGGCTACGACTGGCGGTAAATTTGCGGAGGTCTCTTTCACTGTTAATCTAAAACTGGTTTCTATCCAACTTGCCCCGTTATCGGTTCCCCGAAGCACTATTTGGTACACACCAGCGGTAGTTGGTTTTCCAGTGAGTTTTCCCGCAATTAGGGTCACCCCACTCGGGGTATTTTTGGCCGTAATACTCACAATCGTTCCATCCGCATCCTTAAACAAGTCGGTCGGAAGGGTATATTCATACAATTGTTGCAGGACCACCGCCTGATCGGGGATGCTCGCAGTTACGGTAGGTTTTTGATTAATAACGCTGACTTTCAACACAAACTGTGTTTTAACAGATGCATTTTCATTATCAAAAACTTCGACCGTTATGGTCGAGTTGGCGGCCAACGTAGGCGTACCGCTTATTTTCCATCCGTCGGCTTTCAAACCACTTGGTAGACCTTTGATTTCGATACGGTCTATTTTTCCATCTTTATCCTCAAAGGTAGCCGTTGGAATCGTATAACTGAATTCTTTACCAACTGTTGCCTGTTGCTCCTCAAGCGTCGTAACAACAACAGGAGCCTTATTGACACGTTTGTCAATAACGACCAGATTAAAACTCACTTTACCAATGCCCGTGGCTCCTGCAATAATGGT
This sequence comes from Runella rosea, assembly GCF_003325355.1. Taxonomy (GTDB): domain Bacteria; phylum Bacteroidota; class Bacteroidia; order Cytophagales; family Spirosomataceae; genus Runella; species Runella rosea. The sequence continues at coordinate 133,206 of NZ_CP030850.1, read as the reverse complement.
TGAATTATACGCCTCCAGAACCATTTCATAATTACCAACTTTTAACGTTGTGCCGTCATTATCACCATACAATCCATAAGGAGCCGTCGTTTCGGTTTGCGTTTTATTGATTGCACCCGACAGTCTCATCACTACCGCTCTTGCAGAGGCATCTGGTACGGCAAAAAAGTTGATTGGGAAATTGTATTCACTCACATTGAGCGTATCATTATTTTTGAGGGTGCGAATCAAGCTACGCGTTTGAAAGTCCCCCGCTTTGTAAAGATCTAATCGGGTCGTTTTTTGGGGCATCACCGTTAATTTGAACGATGTCGTCGTAGAAGCATCGTACATATCCGTCGCTTTGACTTTCACCTCAAAAGTGCCTAAAACCGTCGTATTTCCTTTAATTGTAAACTTATCCAAGTATAATCCAGTAGGTAAGCCGCTTACATCGTAAAACTCTATGGTTCCGTCAGGGTCTTGAAAGGCATCCTGCGGTATAACATAAGATGCATCAAAACCTGACACTAGGTTATAATTCTGTAATGGATTCTTAACGATGGGCGCCTGGTTATTTTCAGGCTCTCCCAAAAGGTCTTCTATTAATTTAACATCTACGGGACCACTTGCTTTTTTCTCATCCCAACGGCTATTGTATCCAGGATGAAAATACCCACCTGTTCTGACCAATTCAGAAAGTTTTACGACCATCTGTTGGGCAGGAACAATTTTGGTCAGGGGCTTATTAAGCCAATTGGCAACAAAAGATTTTATACCTTGTGAATAGAAATTGACATCGTCAAGGTTGGCCGCAACAATATTCACCAGTTTACACCCCCGCTCAAAGTGCTCATTAAGCATCACTTGCAAACCATAAGTAGAAAGATTAGGCTCATGAAATGCCTCATTCATAATCCATTTTCCTTCGCCCATATTGCTTCTTAATACGTCGGCGCTAAAATAATGGGAATAATACTGAGAGTCATTTATCTTAGTTCCGTCGGTTGAGCGCGCCAAATCTTTAAATGCTAAAGTACCTCTGCGCATACTTAACCCATCATGAACTGAGCCAAAATCATTGACCACCTTGTAGGAATTTTCAACACTTTTGACCGTTCTGCTCACTCCATCCAGAAAATTTTTCAAAACAGTGTGTCTGTACACATACCAATCACTCCATCGCTTGTTTTCAGCATGGGGATAATCGGTCGTAACTGGCTGAATGTCATTGATACTACTGTAATCCGAACGCCACGTAGCATTGATGGTTTTTATATCTTTGTACCTTTGTTTGAGCCATTCACGATACCCCGTAATCATGCTAGGAGCATAGTCAAACATCGACAAGTACGACGTTCCGCCAAAGCCGCCAGCATTTGTATTGCCTTCATAATGATACCCCGCTTCTTGCGTAGGCGTTGTAGTAGCCGCTACGCAAACAATGCCCCCTTCTCTCTGTAGATAAGCATAACGCTCAGAAACCTCTTTGACAAAACTTAATGCTTTTTGTACGGACGGTTCGTGAGCCATACTGAACATCTCTGGGAAAGGATTACCCTTCTGGTCCTTAGAAGTCTCACTATCAGACCAATACCCCACGTGTCGGTTACAGCATCGTGCCAAATGAATGCGGATAAATACTTTAAGTCCTAATTCTTTACTTAATTTTATTTGGTTATCGTACTGAGCCCAATTGGCCGCGCTTGAGGGTGTCTTATACACTACATCCCAGCGAACAGTAACCATTGATGCATTTGTACCCAATTTAGCCGCTTCTCGAATCACATCCAGGCCAAACTGACTTCCTTCGGTTGTGTTAAGGAGGGCTATACATAAATACCTTTGATTGGCATCATCAGCAACGAGTGGATTAGGTTGAGAATAATTGGGGGGGAGAGTGGGGCGAGGTCCAGCATAGGCTCCTAAGGTAACAACCCATACCAATGCACACAAGAAGAGCGCTAAACGTTTAATCATTAGGGAAAATATTTAGTGTAATGGGGTAATAATTACTCATTCAGGGACAAAAACCATGCAAAAGATTAATAACATGCCACGAAATTGTTATCCCCAAAAGCCCTATTATTCTAACTCACTGATAATGTGCACTATTAAGTATTTTTAAAAACCTTAAAGGATAAGTTTGATAACGATTGGAATAAAAGCAAAAAAAATCCCTAAACTTATCCGGCACAGTTTTTGATAACATTAGATTTCTCAAAAAAATACCTTGCCAAAATAACTAATCCGTTATTTTCATTTGAATAATAACAGTTTTTGAGGTGGGTGTCATACTCCTATCTGCAAAGCTGTCAATGGGAACCAATATATTTGTTTCGGGAAAATAAGTGGCAACACACCTTTCTGGAATTGAATACAGGACAATGATAAATTGAGGTGCCGTTCGCTCTACACCACCAAAATAGTTAAATAAATCCACTTTTGTACCCGCTTTCCACCCTCTTTTGTGTACATCCTGTTCATTCATCAACACCACTCTACGCTCATTATATATACCGCGATAACGGTCATCAAGACCATAAATCGTGGTATTAAATTGGTCATGACTTCTGATCGTCATCATCAAATATTCCTCTTCCGCCAATTTTAAAGGTACGTACTGATTGACCGAAAAAGCTGCTTTTCCGGTGTTTGTTTTAAAATCTCCGTCGCGAGCACCGTTTGGCAAATAAAATCCGCCAGGCTTGCGTACCCGCTCATTATAATTTTCAAACCCCGGAATAGTACGCTCTATGGCCGATCTAATATTATCGTAATGGGCCACATAACTATCCCAATCAACCACAGATTTATATTCCAATACAGCGTTTGCCAGCCGGCGCACTATATCTGGTTCGCTCAACAAAAATTCAGAAATCGGCTTCAACTTTCCTTTGGATTGGTGTACCACTCCCATTGAATTTTCAACACTCACAAACTGTGCTTCCCCGTGCTGAATATCCTGGTCGGTGCGGCCCAAACAAGGTAAAATCAAGGCTTCTTCCCCCGTTACCAAATGGCTTCGATTCAATTTGGTCGAAACATGCGCCGTCAGGCTGCAATTTCTTAGTGCCTGCGCGGTGTAGACAGTATCTGGAGTAGCCGAAAGAAAATTACCACCCATGGCAAAGAAAACCGAGGCTTTGCGTTCGTGCATGGCTTTGATTGCCTCCACGGTATTATAGCCATGCTCACGAGGCGGCTGAAAACCAAACTGTTTCTCCAAACTGTCCAGAAATGACTTGGGAGGCATTTCCCAAATTCCCATTGTTCGGTCTCCCTGCACATTGCTGTGCCCGCGCACTGGGCAGGTGCCCGCCCCAGGCTTTCCAATCGAGCCTTTGAGCAATAGCAGATTCACCACCTCCCGAATATTGTCAACCGCGTTTTTATGCTGTGTCAGGCCCATGGCCCAGCAGGCAATAATCTTTTCTGAACGAATAATCAACTCCGCCGCCTCTCGCAACTGACTCAGGGTCAATCCACAATCATCGGCTAGTTGTACGAGCGTATATTTTTCTAAATCGACGAGCAAGTCCTGAACACCCGTCGTTTTTTCTTCAATAAATTTCCAATCAAATACGCCTCCATTTTTCTGTTCTTCTTCGTGCATCAATTTCAACAGGGCTTTAAAAAGCGGCACATCGCCATTGATGCGTACCTGCAAAAACACATCGGATAGGTCGGTCTTGGCACCCAACAATCCCCCCACCGTTTGAGGGTTACTGAAAGCGACCAAGCCCGTTTCGTGCAATGGATTAATGGATAGTATTTTAGCACCGTTTCGCTTGGCTTTTTCCAGCGCGCTCAGCATCCGGGGATGATTTGTACCAGGATTCTGGCCCGCAATGATAATCAGGTCAGCCAAGTACAAATCTTCCAGTTTCACCGAGCCTTTACCAATCCCAACGGTTTCAATCAGGGCTACTCCGCTCGATTCATGGCACATATTGGAGCAATCGGGCATGTTGTTGGTCCCGTATTCCCGCACAAAGAGTTGGTACAAAAACGCCGCTTCATTGCTCGTGCGGCCCGATGTATAAAATATCGCATCGTTGGGGGATTGAAGTTGGTTAAGGTGTTTGGCAATCAACGCAAAAGCATCTTCCCAAGCAATCGGCTCATAGTGGTCGGCCCCTTTGGGTTTGTGCATGGGTTGCGCAATACGGCCCTGTTGACTCAATTCGTAATCACTCCAAGTACCCAATTCGGCAATGGAATATTTGGCAAAAAAATCGGGCAGAAGTCGTTTGGTGGTCGCTTCTTCGGCCACCGCTTTAGCACCGTTTTCGCAGTATTCCGCAAACGACGAGCGCTCGTCATCGGGGTCTGGCCACGCACAACTTGGGCAGTCAAATCCCTCTTTTTGGTTTAGATTCAGCAACGCTTTTACCCCTCTTCCTACGTCCATTGCGCCAAAAACGTGTTTCATGGAACTGACAACGGCGGGCATTCCAACGGCCACGTCTTTGGGTTCACTGGTTTTTAGACCCGTCAATGTTTCGGGGGTCAGTTCAGGGTTTAAGGTCGTTTTCTTTTTCATATTTTACCAAAAATAAATGGTGATAAGAACTATGTCCTATCACCATCATAAACCTATTCTTTAGCTGAATGTTTTTAGCGTAGCTCTACCTAGAAAAGCAAAATATTCAAATTGCTACTCTTAGCCTACTGAACCTTCGAGGCTTATTTCGAGCAACTTTTGGGCTTCAACTGCAAATTCCATCGGAAGCTGATTTAAAACCTCTTTAGCGTATCCGTTAACAATCAATGCCACGGCCTGTTCGGTCGGAATACCGCGTTGATTACAGTAAAACAACTGATCTTCACCGATTTTTGAGGTAGTCGCTTCGTGCTCTACGGTTGAGGTGGTATTGTTTACCTCGATGTATGGGAAAGTATGTGCTCCGCACGTATCGCCGAGCAATAACGAATCGCACTGCGAGAAGTTACGGGCGTTTTCGGCACGCTTAAATACCTGAACCAATCCACGGTAAGAGTTTTGGCTTTTACCCGCTGAGATACCTTTTGATACGATTCGACTTTTGGTATTTTTGCCGATGTGAATCATTTTGGTTCCCGTATCGGCCTGCTGCATGTTATTGGTCAACGCCACCGAATAAAACTCTCCGATAGAATTATCACCTTTCAAGATAACAGAAGGGTATTTCCAAGTAATGGCCGAGCCAGTCTCAACCTGTGTCCACGAGATTTTCGAGTGGGCACCTTCACAAATACCCCGCTTGGTTACGAAGTTATAAATTCCGCCACGGCCTTCTTTATCGCCAGGATACCAGTTTTGTACAGTGCTGTATTTTACTTCGGCACGCTCATGGGCAATGATTTCGACCACGGCGGCGTGCAGTTGGTGCTCGTCGCGCATGGGAGCTGTACATCCTTCCAGATAGCTTACGTAGGAACCTTCATCAGCTACAATAAGCGTCCGTTCAAATTGTCCTGTTCCAGAAGCGTTGATTCGGAAATAGGTCGAAAGTTCCATCGGGCAACGAACGCCTTTGGGGATATAACAAAACGAACCATCCGAGAAAACGGCGGCATTAAGTGCTGAAAAGTAGTTGTCTTTGGCTGGAACAACCGAGCCAAGGTACTTACGAACCAACTCAGGATGGTCCTGAATGGCTTCGCTCATAGAGCAGAAAATGATGCCTTGTTTTTTGAGTTCGACCTTAAAAGTAGTGGCTACGGAAATCGAATCGATAACGGCATCCACCGCCACACCCGACAAACGTTTTTGCTCGTTCAGTGAAATTCCCAGACGTTCAAAAGTACGTCTCAACTCAGGGTCAATTTCATCCAACGAACCTATCTCCTTTTTCTGCTTGGGGGCAGAATAATATTTAATTGCCTGATAATCAACGGGCGTATAATGAACATTGGGCCACGTTGGCTCAGTCATGCTTTGCCAAATCTTAAATGCTTTTAAACGATACTCCGTCATCCATTCTGGCTCTTGTTTCTTTGCCGAAATCCACCGAACGGTATCTTCCGTTAGGCCAGGCGCGGCTTCATCAGCTTCTATGTCGGTTACGAAGCCATACTTATATTCGGAGTTGGTAATTTCTTCCAGGATATCTACCTCTTTGCTCATCGCGTATGTGTGCAGTTAATTCAATAATTCAACAACAAATGCGTACTTTCTGTTCTAATCGGGGTACAAATATCTTAAAAAAATTCTAAATAAAGATAAGCATGGGGCCAGAACTCCGCCAGATGTGCGGTGTGTACTGCATAAATGTTGAGTTATACCTTTTTCAAAAATTCTGTTTTTAAGACCATTACCGTTTTCTCGACTTTCCCTTCGATTTCTGATTCGCTGTCGGTCAGGCGGATTTTACGGACAATTGTCCCCCTTTTAATGACACTCGAAGAGCCTTTTACTTTTAAATCTTTGATTACGGAAACCGAATCACCTTCATTCAATAAATTCCCGTTACTGTCTTTAACTTCCATGTTTTTGTCTTAATGTTTATCATTTTGACCGCAAAGGTAGCTTTATTTTAAACACGCATTTTATGATTGTTCTCAGGACTGGGCTGCACTTTGTCCCTTTATTTCAGCTCAATTTTTTTCTTTTTTTAAGTAAAATTTCAGCTTCTTATTTACGCTGTAATTCAGTCAACTAGGCCGTTGCTCCGCCGTTTATCACGAAAATATACGACCCTCAAAACTATTTTTTCACAACCCATTTTCCAACCTTCTCTCAACCCTCCGCGTCACTTTGATGAATTCGCGTCCTTGAATTCACCATTATTCATCTTAAAAAAAAGTAAACAGCAATGAAATCAATGCAAGTAAAAGGGTTGGCCATCGGAATGTGGCAACAAGTGGTAAACCACTCAAAATCAACGGGTAGAAAAGCGATTTGGGGAATTGGGGCCGTACTGACGCTGGGAATGGCAAGCTGCGACACAACCGACGACAACGTAGGACCTAATTTTATTCACACCAGCGACTTTAACAAAGGCAACGAGAACTGGGAAGCGGGCCTCACCGACTTCAGCACCCAACAAGACTCCATCATGGAGTTCAGTTCAAAAATCACGGCTTTGCCTACCGACTCCCTCAAAAAGGGATTTATGCTCACGAGCCACAACCGCAGCGACGACGCGTTTATGTACCTGAAACGAAAACTGACTGGCTTGGCTCCCAACCAAACGTATAACATCACTTTTGAAGTGGAACTAGCCTCGAAATACCCCGAAAAAGGCGTAGGCATTGGCGGTTCACCAGGGGGGGCTGTCTACTTGAAAGCGGGGGCTTCAGGAATTGAACCCCAAAAAGTGAAAGACAGCACCAATGCCCAACACTGGACCCTCAACTGGGACAAAGGCAACCAAAGCAGCGGCGGCAAAAACGCCATTGTGCTAGGAACCGTGGGTATTGAAGGAGAAACTTACAAGTACCAAATCATCAAACGGACCAACCAATCAAAAGCCTTTTCGGCCAAAACCAACGATAAGGGTGAATTGTGGCTTCTGGTGGGCACTGATTCAGGATTTGAGGGAATTACTACTTTATACTATACCAAAGTAAAAGCGGTCTTGCTGAAAGCAACCATTTAGTAGTGTAATTTAGCCGGTCTATTTTAACGATAAACCCGTCAACCCAAGGGGCGTTGGCGGGTTTGTTATTTCTATCCAAGAATATTCAGGAAGCTGGAACATTATAAAAAATCAAAAATGAACTTTGAACAATAGATGACTTAACCGCTAAACCTCCACCTATGAAATTCCCCGCACTCCTGACGTGTACGTGGCTTGTTTGCCAATCTGCTTTGTTTGCCCAATCTTCGTTTCCTACCCTTGGCAAAGTCGTGCGGATAGACCCGCAGTTGGATGCCCTGATTGCCTCCGACGCTAAAATCGAAGTCTTGGCTTCGGGATTTGTGTGGGCCGAAGGACCAGTATGGATCAAAGAAGGCGGTTATTTATTGTTTTCGGATGTCCCACAAAACACTGTCTTTAAATGGAGTGCCAAAGAAGGATTGACCCCATTTCTAAAACCTTCTGGTTTTACGGGGGCTGGCACCTACGGTGACGAACCCGGCAGCAACGGACTTACGCTCAACCGTCAAGGGCATTTAATATCGGCAGAACACGGCGACCGGCGGATTTCGGTCATGCCACTCACGGGGGTCGGTAAACGTACCATTGCCGACAATTATCAGGGCAAGCGCTTCAATAGTCCCAACGACGTGGTGCAACATTCGGGCGGGGCCTATTATTTTACCGACCCTCCGTATGGTTTACCTAAAAAACACGAAGATACCACTCGCGAAATTGACTGGTTTGGGGTATATAGAGCGGGTACCGATGGCAAAGTCACGCTGCTTACCAAAGACATGACGCGGCCAAACGGGCTGGCGTTTTCGCCCGATGAAAAAATTCTGTATGTAGCACAATCAGACCCCAACAAAGCAGTTATCATGGCATTTCCAGTGTTAACCGACGGTACTGTCGGCCCTGGAAAGGTATTTTATGACGCCACGCCGATGGTCAAACAGGGATTGCCCGGCTTACCCGACGGCCTAAAAGTAGATGCCCAAGGCAATGTGTGGAGCACTGGGCCGGGCGGTGTTTTAATCTTCTCTCCGGCCGGAAAACTACTGGGCAGAATTGACACTGGAGAAGCAACGGCCAACTGTGGCTGGGGTGACGATGGCTCAACGCTGTACATCACTGCCGACATGTACTTATGCCGAATTAAGATCAAAATCAAAGGAGCTGGGTGGTAAATCTGTTCCCAAAAATATACTTCTGAAAGAAGGGGGGCTGGTTCCTCCTTTTTTTATTGAATTACGTTACTTTATGCTTGAAAATTGATTAAAACCCGCGAACTTTGTATTAGTTATTCATCAACTGGTATCGTTGAAGGCAGGCTTAAAAGAAGTACGCATTACCATTAATCATCAGCTAAAGTAAATGTCAGAGAATAGAAAGTTTTTCGTGTATGGATTGTTTGTGTTGGTAGGAATTATTTATCTGATACGCCTCCTGTACCTTCAAGTACTTGATAATACGTACGAAACCGCCAGTAACTCCATCCGGGCTATTCCCGATGTACCGATGCGGGGCCAGGTATATGATCGTTATGGCAACCTGATTGTTTATAACACGTTAGTTTACGACCTGTACGTAACCCCCAACAAACTCAAAGTAGCAGACACCCTTGCGCTGTGCAACGCTCTCAGCATTACCCGGGCTGATTTTGACAGCCTAATGAAAGCAGCCAAGGTGTATTCCCGCAAAAAACCTTCACTTTTTCTGCGTCAATTATCCAAAGAGGATTTTGCGCATATTCAGGATGTGCTGGTTGATTATCCAGGCTTTGAGTACGTTAAAAGTTCCGTCAGGACTTACTCCGCTCCTACCCTCGCCCATGCGTTGGGCTACGTAAGTGAAGTTTCCCAAAAGCAATTGGATGCTCAAGAGTATCCGTATTATCGACAAGGAGATTTGATGGGTCAAAGTGGCTTGGAGAAATTCTATGAAGAATACCTGCGCGGACAGCGGGGAGTTAGATACGTGATGCAAGACGTCAACGGAGTTGCCAAAGGGCCGTGGAAAGGTGGTGAATTGGATACCATTGCGCAAGCCGGACAGAATTTATACACCAGTATCGACCTCGAAATCCAGCAATACGTGGATAGTCTAATGCAGGGAAAAGCGGGTGCCGTGGTGGCGATTGAACCTTCCAGTGGAGAGGTGTTGGCCATCACTTCCGCACCCAGCTACGACCCCGCGCTGTTTGCCACGCGCGATTTTTCTAAAAACTATGCGAAGCTGGCCCTCAACCCTTACCGTCCGCTGCTCAACCGCGCCGTGATGGGCAGCTACCGCCCAGGTTCCACCTTCAAAACGGTACAGGCGTTGGTAGCTATGCAAGAAGGGGCCATTTCGCCAGGCAGTATATTCTCCCACGCAGGAGCACCTATGAAATGCCACGGTCACGGCGGGCTATCAGGAGTACACAGTGCTATTCAGTGGTCATGTAATCCTTATTTCTATCATGTATTCAGAAGAATGATTTACGCCAATACTGAAAAAAATACGTTCAAAGCCTCCGCTATGGGGTTGCGAAAATGGCATGATTATACCGAAAAATTTGGGTTTGGGCAAAAACTCGGCATTGACCTGCCCAGTGAAGCACTCGGTAAATTACCCAACGTTGAATTTTATGATAAATGGTATGGTGTAAACGGCTGGAAGTTTTCAAATATATATTCACTCAGTATTGGCGAAGGTGAATTGTTGATTACCCCGCTCAAGCTGGCCAATTTGGCCGCCACCATCGCCAATCGCGGCTGGTATATTGCGCCTCACTTGGTAAAAGGAATCGGCAAAAACGACAATCCCCTTCCTGAGTTTAAGCAGCGGCACGAAACGGGTGTTGACCGCCGGTATTTTGAGCCTGTGGTGGATGGAATGGAAATGGCCGTTGTAAGGGGAACCGTTTCTCGGGGTGCTATTATTCCCGACATCGTTATGTGCGGAAAAACGGGAACTTCTCAAAACAAAAAGGGCAAAGACCACTCTATTTTTATCGCTTTTGCACCCAAAGATAACCCCAAAATCGCCATTGCGGTATTCGTAGAAAATGCAGGCTTTGGAGGATTTGCCGCCGCGCCCGTGGCTTCGTTGGTGATTGAAAAATACATCAAACGACACATAGACCGTAAAGCCTATGAGCAGGAGTGGATGAATAAAAACTTCCTCCAAAATGTGATTATCCCCAAGTCCCAACTTCCAAAGCCTAAAGAGCAAAAGCCCACGCCCACTAAGCCCGAAGCCACCATCGTAAACCGCGAAAAGGCGGCATTCAATAAATTAACGGAAGCTCCCTAATTCTTAATAGAAACGCTTTGGACATCCGCTTACCTACTCAGCAGCGGAAATCCCAAAGCATAATTAAGAACTAGAAAAGTATTACCCCAAGAAAATGGCCCGTAACGAACACATTACCCAAAATATAGATTGGCTGACCGTATTGATTTATGCCGCGTGCGTCACGATGGGCCTATTCAACGTCTACGCTGCGGTGTATAACCCAGAAGAGCAGACCAAACTTTTTGACCTTTCCAACAATGCCGGTCGACAGTTGATGTTTATCGGCTCGGCGGGGTTCCTTATCATTGCTATCCTGGTGATTGACCATAAATTTTGGGAAGCGTTTGCCCCCATTATTTATGGGCTGTGCATCTTTTTGCTGCTAGCGGTTCTGGTCATTGGCAGTGATATAAACGGCTCCAAATCTTGGATTAAAATCGGGTCTTTTTCTCTCCAACCCGCCGAATTTGCCAAACTAGGCACCGCCTTGATGATCAGTAAGTTTATCACGCAGCCCAGTGTCAATCTCACTAAATTTCGAGATTTACTCTTGACCGCCGGCATCATACTTCTGCCCATGCTACTTATCATTCTTTCCAAAGAAACGGGCTGTGCGTTGGTATTTGCCTCTTTTATGGTGGTCTTGTACCGGGAAGGAATCCCCGGTATTTATCCCTCCATCTTGCTGATTGCCATTACGTTATTCATTCTGTCGCTATTCTTTTCTCCTTTGTACATTTCGTTGGGGTTGGTGGTATTAGCGGTAATTATTTTTCGTTTTGTAATTCCCCGCTATGACCGAAACCAGAAAACAATCATCAACTTATCCGTGATTTTCGGGGCAATGATGCTATTTTCGGCTAGTGTCGATTTTCTCATTAAAAATGTACTTCAACCCCACCACCGCAAGCGGATTGAGGTGTTGATTGACCCCAAAGCCGACCCCATGGGCAAAGGATGGAACGTTATCCAGTCAAAAATAGCCATTGGTTCTGGTCGTTTATGGGGGAAAGGGTTTCTGGACGGCACCCAAACCAAATTCAACTTTGTGCCCGAGCAGCACACCGATTTTATTTTCTGTACCATTGGCGAAGAGCACGGCTTCGTAGGAAGTGCCGCCGTGGTGTTGCTCATTCTGGGACTAATGTGTCGCCTAATATTTCTGGCCGAGCGCCAACGAACGCGTTTTGCCCGGGCGTATGGGTATTGCGTAGCGGGAATTCTGTTTTTTCACTTTTTGGTTAATATCGGAATGACCATCGGTTTGATGGTCGTCATCGGGATTCCTCTACCCTTCTTCAGCTACGGTGGGTCTTCAATGTGGGCCTTTACGATTTTGCTGTTTATTTTCCTTAAATTGGACGCCCAACGACCGTTTACGCTGTCGCGAACGTAATAAAAAAAGGACAGTACTGATTATGGCCTTCATCTCCAAAAAAAAGATTCCTTTCCGAATCAATGCGGATTTACGCAAGTATTTGGAGAGTTATAACCGCGAAGTGGCTTTGCCAATCGATTATCGTTACTTATTACGATACGACAACGCCATTCCGTTGTATGACAAACGCGGAAACGACACCCTTTGGGAAACGGTCTTTTACGCCCATAGCGAAATTGACGAAATCTATTACGCCCTCAAAACCATCTACGCTGACCTCAAAGCCGACGGAGATTTATCGGTCATGAAGCACCTGTATGTTGACCGGGTAGATGTATGCTCTTATGGTAACTCAAAGCCTTTTCGGATTCGAATCGTGAATAAAGTCAATGATAACTTTGACTATTTTTACGTTAAAAATGCCGACTCATCGCGCATTTATGGGCTTGAATTAGAGCACATTTTATCCCCAAACCGCATCAGCTACCTGACCAGCGACGAGACGTTGATAGAAGAGCACATTGCTGGAATTCCAGGTGATATGTTCATCAAAAATTACCTGTATGAACCCAACCTCAACACCGTTCGGTTTTGCAAAGAATTCGTAAAATTTAACGAGCGCTGTTTTGTGCGTCTGCTTGGCGATATGCACTCCAGCAATTTCGTAGTCGATATTACCCCCGACTTTGAGGAGATTTATTACCGCATCCGCTCCATTGATTTTGACCAGCAATCCTACGAAGGAAAAAAGGCCGTTTATCTGCCCCAATATTTCAAGCAAAACAACGCTATCATTGAAGTAGGCATGAAATACCTGACTTCGGAGAGTGTAGAGCAATACCAAAAGGAAGAACGCTCGTTGATTTCGGGACGCATCCGGGTGGAACGAACGCGGATTCAGGATTTGATGAATGTGATGATGGCCGATACAATTTCATCGACCCAAAACTTGGAGCAATTGAAGCGGGAATTGGCCCAACACTACCAAAATACGAGTTTTTTAAAATGCCGTAGCATGGGCGAAGTCGTCATGCGGAGCCTCGAATTGGTATCGGTACATTGACATTTTTGAAGGCTCTCTGGGCTTTACAAAAAAGTCTCGGTTTTGAGAAACCGAGACCACTCATTTTTCAAACCAAGACCACTTCAAAGCGGCTTAAAATTATTTTTGTCCAAAGACCTTTTTTAACAAATCATTCACCCGTGCCACGGGGTCTTTCCGAATCTTGCGCTCTTCTTGTGCCACTAACACAAACAACCCATCAATTGCTTTTTGGGTAGCGTATTGCTTCAAATCTGGATTTACTTTTTGAACCAACGGAAGCTTGTTGTAGGTGTTGATTAGGTCTGCGTAGTATTTAGTGGCCTTGTTGAGCTGTAACGTGCTGTCTACCACGGGAAAAAACTGCTTATACAATTCCTCATTCGTCGTACGACGCAAGTATTGAGTGGCGGCAGTAGAATCTCCCCTTAAAATACCCACGGCATCCTGAATGGTCATCGACGTAATGGCTTTCACAAATACTGGTTTAGATTTTTTGGCGGCATCTTCGGCGGCCCGGTTGAGCGACAACACAAAACGGTCTACTTCCTTGCCAAGGCCCAGCTGACGCAACCGCGCTTCTACGCGCTGAATATCGGGCGGAAACACAATTTTAATGAGGCTATTTTTAAAGTATCCGTCCACAGCCGAAGCCTGCGCCGAGCCATTGGAAATACCGACTTTCAAGGCTTCTTTTAACCCCTGCACAATTTCGTCGTTGCTCAAATCACCCACCGACGGCGAATTAATCACCTGACCTGCTTTTTCCAGAAACCCGCCCAAGCCTTTTTTCTTCGTTTCTTCTTGCGCCATCGCGTTGACCGAAACAAACAGTGTAAATACGTAAATGAAAGATGTTTTCATGATGTGATGAACAATTGATTGAATAAACATGCTTAAAGCTTCTTTTTTCGTTGCCTAGCATTAGACTAACTTCTTTGAGATAAGTAATGGTATGCAGGAATTACAAAAATTATTTCAATCCTGTTCCTATTTTTACAATCATTACAACCTTAAAAGGGTCAATTGCGTCTTATACAGAACGTTAAAAAACGCTTTTGACTGAGTTACTATGAAAAAACTTCTTCTATTCCTCTTAATTACGGCTTGCCTTTCCTGCAACAAAAACCCTGACAATGAACTCGTCGGAACGTGGAAATTAGTTTCCTATTGCAAACCCACCAGTAGTACAAACTGCACGCAGATAACGATTCCAAACGACAAAGGTGTTTTTGTTACTTTCACCAACGATAAACAGTTCAACGAATACTTTCAAAACACCAAACCCATTGAATATGCCTTTTTGGGTTGTGGCGGAGGCAGCTACGAAATCGAAGATAAAGACATCAGAATTAGGGCCTTATGTATGTCTTCGAGCAACGGACGATTGATTAAATTGGTCTCTCTTACTTCCAAAAGGCTCGTTTTGAATCCCTACGGAACGGGGGAATATATCTTTGAAAAACAATAAGTTACTTCTCCCAATTGCCGTTTACCATGCGCCAAATCCCCAAGGGATTTCCGTCTTTGAGTTCATCGGGTAATAAGCGCATCGGGAAGTTTTGGAAGGCCAACGGCCGTACAAATCGCTTCATGGCGTGCGGACCGACAGAGCCAAATCGCCCATCAGTACTCGCCGGAAAAGGCCCTCCGTGTTGCATGGCCGCCCCCACTTCCACCCCCGTAGGAACGCCGTTTAAAATAAGTCGCCCGCAAATAAGGCTGACAGCAAACAACAAATCAGCGGCCTGGGCTAAATCCTTTTCGGTGCCAAGAACGGTACACGTCAATTGACCTTCCAAATGACCAATCACATCCTGCATTTCAGCGGCATCTTTGCACTTAATCAGTAGAGAAAAAGGCCCGAACACTTCCTGATGAAGCGCGGGATTAGCCACAAACTGCGCCGCCGTCACGGAAGCTACGCTTGGAATCCCTTCTTCTTCCCCGTAGTGCTGCGAAGTTTCGGCTTCCACAACGACTGTCTGTTGCCCTAATACGTCCGCTCTCTTTGTTCTGAATGCCTTGGCAATACCCGAATGCAGCATCGGAGCGGGCAGAATGGCCCGAATCTCCGTCGCCAATACGCTGATAAATGTGTCTAACCCCTGACTTTCAATCCCGATGAGAAGCCCAGGTTTGGTACAGAATTGTCCCATTCCCCCCGTGATGGAGCCAGCGTACATTTTTGCGTACTTCTCAGCTTCTTTTTCAAGGACATCGGGCAATAAAAAGACAGGATTGGTGCTTCCCATTTCGGCAAAAACGGGAATGGGAACCGGTCGTTGCGCAGCCAAGTCAAACAGGGCCTTACCTCCGGCAAAAGAACCCGTAAAGCCCACTGCCGCCGTTTTGGGGTGTAAAACCAAGGCTTTCCCAATTTCAAAATTGGCACCATGAATGTGCTCAAAAAGCCCCTCGGGCATTCCTGTTTTAGCAATGGCTTTTTTGACGGCGGCCGCCACCATCTCCGAGGTTTCGGGATGAGCGGGGTGGGCTTTCACCACCACTGGACACCCTGCACCCCATGCGGCGGCGGGGTCAACACCCGCCGTAGAATAGGCAAACGGAAAGTTGCTTGCCCCAAATACCACTACGGGCCCAATGGGAACCAACATGTTCCGAATATCAGGCTTGGGTAGTGGCAAACGCTCAGGAAGTGCCGTGTCAATCGTAGCTTCAAGCCATGAACCTTCGGCCACTACGTCGGCAATGTTGCGGAGTTGAAAGCAGGTGCGCCCGCGCTCGCTCGTCAGTCGGGCGGCAGGGAGGTGGGTTTCGCGCATGGCTACTTCAATCACCGTTTCGCCCAAGGCTTCAATTTCGTCGGCAACGGCACGGATAAAGCTCGCTTTTTGTTTGGCCGTTGTGCGACGATATATCAAAAACGCGGCATACGCCCGCTCCATTGCGGCCTCAATTTCCGCCAAAGAAGCATCCTGAAATAGGTTAGTCATTTCAAAAAATTTAGGTTTCAACGAGCAAGGTTTTTAGCCCTCCCCATTCTTTTTCATTGAGTTGGCCCACCAAATACAAATCAATTTCAATTTGGCCAACGCGAAATGCTTTCAGATGATTCAGGTTTGTTTCCAGTAATTGCTTCACAGATTTAAAATTTTCTACCTGAGCACGCTCCTCGTCGCCGTACCACTCCTCTACTGCAAGGAGAGGCTCCCAAAAATTTTCTGTCGGAATTTCTTCAGCCTTCACGGAGGGAGGATAGCCTAAAAAAAACTCCAAGTCACTGACGGTCAAGCCCTCTTTTACATTTGCGTTAAATTTAAACCATTCAATAGGCTCATCTGACTCGCTGGGATAGAATAAATTTTTCACCAAATTGGTGACTTCTAAAATGACTTCCGTCTTAATGCCGGATTCCATTGAAACGGGAGAAGGAATATTCTCTTGTTGATTGTTTTCCATTTTAAAAATATCGCTAAATTTGAATCAAACTTAAAAACTTTTCAAGACAATGCTAGAGCAATTAATGGGCCTTATCCAAGATCAATCACAAGATGCCATTGTTAAAAACCCTGCAATCCCCAACGAACACAATACAGATGCCATGCAAGCGATATTGGGTGCGGTAACGGGCGGTTTACAAAACCAAGCACAATCGGGCAACATCAGTGGTTTGATGGGCCTTCTCTCGGGCAACAGCGGTACTGGCAATAATTTAATGAACAATCCGATTGTTTCGGGAATTGCCCAAAATGCCATTGGAAGTTTAATGGAAAAATTTGGTCTCTCAAACAACGCTGCGGCCAACGTTATTGCTCAAGTTTTACCAGGAGTACTTACTTCAATGATTTCCAAAACTAGCAATCCCAACGACAATAGTATGGATTTTGGCGGCATTATGGGTTCACTTTTAGGAGGACAACAAGCGCAGCAGGCCCAACAGCAGGGAGGGTTTGATTTTAATCAAATCGGGTATGCCTTGGCCGATGGCAAATTGGACATGAATGACGTAATGCGCATTGGTGGCAGCTTCTTGGGCGGCGGCGCGGGCAACAACAACGCAGGTGGCGGCTTAGGCGGCCTACTGGGTGGCCTTTTTGGAAAATAATTGTATTTACAGGCTTCGTACAAAAGAGGATGGTTGCAAGGCCACCCTCTTTTTTTTGTGATTCACTCCTCAATAAATTCCGAAACTTGGGTAAAATAACCAATCACTCCGCCTTTTTAATCCAAAACCATCTGTTTCACTGATTGATATTTACGTATGCCGCGTTACTGCCTCGCCCTCGACCTCAAAGACGACCCCACACTCATTGCCGAATACGAAAAATACCACGAAAAAATCCGCCCCGAAATCGAAGAAAGTATCAGGGGGGCGGGCATTACCCAAATGGAAATTTACCGCATCGGCAACCGACTTTTTATGATTATGGAAACCAGCGACGATTTTTCGTTTGAGGAAAAAGCTGCTGCCGATGCCGCCAATCCCAAGGTACAGGAATGGGAAAACCTGATGTGGCACTACCAACAGGCCCTTCCCATGGCCAAAGAAGGCGAAAAATGGATGATGATGAAAAATATTTTCAAATTAGTGTAAGGGCAGACGCAAGCGGCGAACCACCCAATCGTTGCTCTTTAGACACCAACGACACAACGGTGCCGCCACTTTTCGCAAAACCTGCTTCGAGGTTGCTCACAACCTCGGTTTTTGAATTGCCACTACACCCTAATAAACACAAAAGGGCTGTCTCAACGTATGAAACAGCCCCTTTGCTATGCAGTTCAATTAGTTCAATTTTGCTACCGCTTCTTTGATTCGGCGACAAGCTTCTACCAGATTTTCGTCAGAAGCCGCCGTTGAGATACGAATACACTTCGGAGCGCCAAAACCAGAACCCGCTACCGTGGCTACGTATACTTCATTGAGCAACCACGTGCAAAAATCATCGGAGTCTTTGATGACAGTTGTGCCGTCAGATTTACCGAAGTATTCGCTAATATCAGGGAAAGCGTAAAACGCGCCCTCTGGCATATTTACTTTGAAGCCAGGAATTTCTTTCAATAGTCCCACCACCAAATTACGACGACGCTCATAGGCTTCGCACATTTCTTTAGCGGCATCTTTCGGCCCTGAAATTGCGGCCAAAGCGGCCCGCTGAGAAATAGAACCCGTTCCAGAAGTCACTTGTCCTTGTAGTTTTTCTACTCCGTCGGCAATCCATTTAGCGGCACCAATATAGCCGATGCGCCAGCCCGTCATGGCATAACCTTTGGCTACCCCGTTGACGGTAATAACGCGGTCGTGGATTTCGGGAATAGAACCGATGCTAAAATGACCTTGCGGTGTAAAGTTGATATATTCGTAGATTTCATCCGCCAACACAAACACATTTTCGTGTTTTGCGATTACAGCGGCCAACTCACGTAATTCAGCTTCTGAATAAACCGAGCCCGTCGGGTTGTTGGGAGAAGCAAACATTACGATGCGCGTGCGCTCTGTAATGGCAGCTTCCAATTGGTCAGGCGTAACTTTAAAATTATTTTCAAAGCTTCCGTCAATGACCACCGATTTGCCTTCCGCCAATTTAACCATCTCGGAATAACTCACCCAGTAAGGGGCCAAAATAACCACTTCGTCACCGGGATTGACCAACACCTGAATCACGTTGGCCAAAGAGTGCTTGGCTCCCGTTGAAACCACAATATTTTCGGCCTTCCAATTGATGTTATTTTCGTTTTTGAACTTATCGGCAATGGCCTTACGCAAATCAGCATAACCAGCCACGGGCGAATAGCCGTGGTAACCTTCGTCAATGGCTTGCTTTGCAGCTTCGCAAATATGCTTAGGTGTCTTGAAATCGGGCTCGCCGACACTCAAGCTAATCACTTTATGGCCTTGAGCAGCCAATTCACGCGCTTTTTTGGTCATCCCTAAAGTAGAAGATTCTTCCAGCGCAATAATGCGGTCGGCCAACGAACTGGCCGTTTCAACAACAGCAGACATATTTGGTGGTTTAAAAAATTCGCCGCAAAATTACGATTCCGTCCAAAAACTTCCTATTTTTATTTAAAATTTATCAACCCAACCCCATGTCTGTTGCATATTTGCAAACACCGCTCGGCATTGCTTATGTAGAAGGAGATGCCAACGGTCTCCAAGTTGTTAGCATAAAAGAGGACACCTCTCTACCTTCCAATCACCCCATCCCAGAGGATTTAGCCCCCGCCATTCAGCAGCTGACCGATTACTTCAACGGTCAAAGGGCGGTTTTTGATTTGCTGCTCAATCCACAGGGCACAGACTTCCAGAAACGGGTTTGGAAAGAATTACTTAACGTTCCTTTTGGGCGAACAGTATCATATCTGGATTTATCCCGGCGTTTGGGCGACGAAAAAGCGATTCGGGCCGTGGCTGCTGCCAATGGCAAAAACCCTATTTGGTTAATTATCCCGTGCCACCGTATTATCGGCACAGATGGCTCACTCACGGGGTATGCGGGTGGACTTTGGCGCAAAAAATGGCTGATTGAATACGAAAAAGGGGGATTGCAGGGCAGTTTATTTTAAGAATACGTAAGGGTATAAAAAAGGCAACGAAGAACATATTTGTTCCCCGCTGCCTTCTCTAAACCTTCTCCTAACTTTACTCCCTAACTACGCACCTGCACCTGGCATTACCACGGTGTCGATCACATGAATGACGCCATTACTTTGGTACACATCTTTGATGGTTACCGTTGACATTCCGCCTTTTTCATCCGACAAAATCAATTTCTTCCCTTTCATCATTGCTTTCAACGTACCACCCTGTACCGTTTTGAAGGTAGCCGTACCACCGCCTGCTTTGATGGCTTCCGCAATTGCTTTTGAATCCATTTTACCCGCCACTACGTGATAGGTCAAAATGGTAGTTAATGTTGCTTTGTTTTCAGGCTTTACCAATGTTTCAACGGTGCCTTTGGGCAGCTTATCAAACGCTCCATTTGTTGGAGCAAATACAGTAAATGGGCCCGCACTTTGTAATGTTTCCACCAAACCAGCGGCTTTTACGGCAGCAACAAGGGTAGTATGGTCTTTTGAATTTACAGCGTTTTCAACGATGTTTTTAGAAGGATACATCGGTGCCCCGCCTACTTCTACGGTTTTTTCCTGGGCAAAAGAAGCGTTGATGAATAACGCCGAAACGAGCAACATTGCGATTTTTTTCATGATTGTTCTAATAAAATTAAGTTTTACAATTGGTTAGTATGTGTAATTTAAATTACAGCCAGACTTACGGGGATCTTCATTCTCTTGGATTCATCAAGACCACTTTTTTTCGGTTTTCTTTACAGAAAAACATATAACCAATTGAATAACAACACATTAGATAATATTGATTTTTGGGAATTTACATCAAAATAGGGAAAAGAAAATTGGCTGCTACGTGATGACAAGTTCTTGGTAGCAAAATGACCCAGAACTCAAATCTATAAACACTAAAAAAAGCATACCAAGATTCAGCCAATCAACTTTTTCAAATGAGTAATCAGCAATTAACGCTCCCTCCAAAAATGAATCTTGATAGAAATCGCTTTTATCCAAAACTCTGTTCTTGGTAATATCTTCCTTAAATTCATATCCATAATAACCATGAAGTAATGACTACTTTGGGGCTTATTTTTTTGATATTTTAAGTAAAAAAAACGAACTAAATTGTATAGAATCTCGGATTGCATCCCTTTAGCGACCTCTTGTACCCAATTTCAAAAAAAAAGTTGACGTTAAGCAGAGTTTTTAGTCTCACATGAAGAACAAAAATATTTGAAAGAATAACGTCATCAAAAATATGGAAGTAACTAACTCAGTAATCAGTACTCCGTCGCAACCACTCTATGTGAACATTCATATCGAAAGTAAGGAATTAGCGATGATTGTTCAATTTTTGTTGCAAAGTAACATCTATTTTAAAGTGGTGTCTTCCCCTGCCAATATAAAGCAGTTAGAGAAGAACAGTGACTCAACATCTCTTTCAATAAGAAAGACGACCATTAAACCTAATCTAATGAAGTATAAAGGAATTGAAAAAATAGACTCTATTCTTGACAATTACCTTGCGAATGCAAAAAATCCCGACATGCAACAAGTAGCCCATTCATTGGGTCTTTCTATCTCAATTTTTAAACGTGTATTCAAAGAGATGTACGGTGCTTCATTTTATGAGTACTATTTAAACAAAAAAATGAAATATGCTGCAGATTTACTTCTGAAAGGCTTAAGAGGAGGATTGGTCTCAGAAATGATTGGCTATTCTCAGCCTATTAAATTCACCAAAATGTTCAAAAAACATTTTGGTGTAACACCCAAAAAGTACCAATTGCAATATAAAAATGCTAACGTAGCATAAATTCATTATAATTTACAATCATTAAATATGCCTTTTAATCAGTTCTGAATAATAAAGAGGAGCGATAAAACATAAACAAGACATTAATCTTCAACTACCCAAACACACAATTGGTCTGCATAATAATATGCAGACCAATAATCTAATACCTGTAAAATTCAACTTAATTATTTTCTGAGTAATATCATTTAAAATTTAAAAGAGGAAGGTGATAGGATGCCCATTTATTTAAAATCCATTTTAATAAATGTTGATATTTTAAAATTTTTTACCAATACCTTTGGCTATCAAATCGTGTTTTACACGTCGACTCATAGGTAGCATATAACCTTCTACATAGACCAAACTTTTTTCCAAGTCTATTTTGGTTATAAATTTCTTATTAACTAAAAAACTACGATGTATCTCAAGAAACCGATCTAAAGGGAGTTGCTGCTTAATCAAAGAAAGGGATTTTTTAAATGCATAGCGGCGTTTGGCTGTCTGAACAAAAGTATAGTTACGATCTACTTCTATATACAAAATTTCATTAATAGAAATTATTTCACTACGCGTTGTACCTCTGATAAACTGTGGTTCAATTTCAGATTGTTTAGTCAATATCCGTATACTACTATCCAATGTATGTATATGAACAGGTTTAACCAAATATAATACGTTGTTCCACTTAGATACTTGCTCGTATATTTGGGGGGTATCATAGGCCGTTATCAAAATGAAAGGGATGTTTCGGGAAGATACTAAATCGGCCAATTCAAGTCCATTTTTACTCCCCATCAACACAACATCTATCAACATTAAATCAACATGGCTCGCATACAGAAAATCATAGGCCTTTTGATATGTATTGACACAACCTATAATTTCGTAGCCTAAATCAGACAACATAGCCTCCAATTGCACGGCATATATTAAATCATCTTCTGCAATAAGAATTTTCATAAAAAATCGTAGGGTATTAATATTCTCTAAATATAAAAAGATTTTTTACATGAGATTAGTCACAACTTATGTTAGGCGTTGAGAATATTGAAATTATTCCTTTTCCTATAGAGTAAAAATTTTAATGGATAAAATAAGCATTTATCCGACCACTAAACCTCAAATTCGCGTACAATTGGTTATATAAAGGTGACATTTGCGCAATCATAAATTTTCTAATGAAATAACAAAGCTGCTCCCCTTGCCTAGTTGTGAATCAAATTTTATGGTTGCTTTAATGTATTCTGCCAATTCTTTACAAATTACAAGCCCTAAACCTAGCCCCCTTTCGTCATTTAGACCTTTACGGCTCACCGTCACGTCTTGACTAAATAACTTTTGTTGAATTTCGATGGGAATTCCTATTCCATTATCCTTAACCATAATTTCTGTATACAATTCCTTTTGGACCGTACTCACCACTATCTCTCCATTCTGATGGGTAAATTTAAGTGCATTACTTACTAAATTTCGAAGAATGATGAGAAGTAGAGTTGTATCGGTCGAAACTTTTATGCCTCTTTTCACATCCACCAAAAAATTAATCTGCTTAACTTCAGCCAAATGTTGAAACTCTTCTTTTAAATCCTTTAAAACGCTCTCAAGCTCTACCGTGCTTATTTTCAGCGAGATACCTTCTTTTTCACGTAGAGTCCATCTGAATATATTATCCAACATTAGATTCATATCAGTAGCCATAGTTTCAGCTTGACCTCCTAAAACAATCAGCTCGTTATAGCGCTGATTCTTAATGAGAAAACTAAGCGTACGAATTAAATTTTGAAAAGAAACAGCAGGTCGTTTGAGGTCATGTGCAACTATTGCAAATATTCTATCTTTAATTCTATTACTATTAGCCAACGCATTGCGAGAACGGTAGAGTTGCAAGGATAATAACAAGGATATTAATAATAAAGTAACAACAACAACAGAAATAACCAAGTACCATCTATTTTGTTGCTGAATTGAAGTGTTTTTCAATTGTAATATTTTATTTTCCTGATTTTTTTGTTGTGTCTCATATTTAATTTGTAAATCTAAAAAAGCCTGATTTTTTTCAGTAGTTACAACACTATCTTTTATTCTTATATATTGTTTACTGTACATAAGTGCTTTTTGATAGTTTTTTTTCTCTACATTAATATTCGACAAAATCTCTAACGAGGGAAGTACTCTTGTAATTTGCTCTTGATGAGCGAATGAAAGATGTTGAAGTAAGTATTTTTCGGCCTCATCTAGCTCCTTAAGCCCAAAATAAGCTGTCCCTAAATGGTAAAAAACATGTGATTTTAGTTTATTTATATCAAATTTGTTAGCTAACTCCTCGCTTTGTTTTAAATATAACAATGCCTTTTTATAGTCTCCTTTTTTAATATATAAATGACCTAATTGATTAAAAATATATCCCTCAAAGTACGGAATTTTATATCCTTTAAGCACTTTACGTCCATTATTTAGTACCTTCAATGCTTCTTCATAATTTCCAGTTTCAATATAACCAATTCCTAAATATTGGTAAGCTGTCGCGATAAGTAGAGGGTCATTGGTTTTGGAAGCCCAAAATAGTTGTTGCTTAAAATAATAAATTGCTTTTCTAAGATTACCGGCGTCGTTTACTGTTGTTCTTATGTTAACACTCCCCAATCTCTCATAACAAAAAGCAATCATTTTCGGGTCTTTAAGTGATATTGCAATATTTAGCGCTTTTTGAGCAAGTATTTGTGATAAATTAAAATTTGATTTTCTAAAAGCAATCATTGATTCAAAACGATATGCATTAACCAATCCTTTAGGGAAATGTAATCGATTTGACAAATTTTTAATGGTATCAATGTACGTTCCAAATTTTGCAGGATTTTGATGAAAATAGGCTTCCTCCAAATCAACTAATAGTACTACATAAGACGTATCTATTTTTATACTAGATTTTTTTTTAGCCTCTAAACCCTCCAGAAGTTGCTGATGGGTTTTTTGAGTATAAGCAAATAGAGATATAAAAGGCAAAATCCCATAGAGAAGCAGATTAACAATGTTTTTTTGGGAAATTAGCATAAAACTCTGATTAAATCTTGTCAGTAATTTATCGTAATTATTATATGTTTTTCATAACTAGTATTTTAAAAATAAACTTAAATTAACAAATAATTTTAAAACAAGAAAACCAACCCTTCAAATATTCTTCCTACTACTTAATTATCCAATTATATA
Organism: Runella rosea; assembly: GCF_003325355.1. Lineage (GTDB taxonomy): Bacteria > Bacteroidota > Bacteroidia > Cytophagales > Spirosomataceae > Runella > Runella rosea. The sequence goes on along the minus strand of NZ_CP030850.1, from coordinate 108,421 downwards.
CCATTTCTCATACTTATAGGTATAAAATTTATGTTAAATAAGGTTACTAACTCACTTCGTATCTTTATGAATGGTCAAAGATGTCAACATTATTAAGAAATGCAAAACATTATTTTCAAACCTATTCATACATTAAAGGTATAAATACTAAACAGCTTTTTCTCTCTGGTTTACTTTGTTAAAGATTCATATTTTTGGCACTATTATTGACATTACCTGCCCTCCTATTTTTAGCACCCTTTCTTTATATTTTCTCCCTCTCGCTCTGGCACTCTTAGCATCATTTAATCCGCCGAATATATCCATTATAAACTAAAATGTATATATCGGAATTGAATTTGATACGAATGATTGTGGAAACCAATTCAAACCTTGCTTAAAGATTTGCAACATCTGAACCATAGCATATTTAATTCCAATTTGTCATTCATCAGAAGATTTCAAAATTTTCATCGATTTTTTACTAATTCCATCTATTACATTCATGAAGAATATACTAACTCCCATTGTTTGGACAGTGATAAGCGTTAACTGCAGCATTGATATATTTTATGTATAAATGCCGCATTTAGTTTAAATGGAGGTCAAGTAATTTAAATGGAGGTCAAGCTGAAAAATTTCTGAAATCTAGAAGAAAATGCATAAAAAAAGCCTTCCAGATGGAAGGCTTTTTTGTCGGGATGGCAAGATTCGAACTTGCGACCTCCTGGTCCCAAACCAGGCGCGATGACCGGACTACGCTACATCCCGATTCTTTGAGAGAGATTTTTAAGTCTCTCTCAAAGTTTGCGGAGGGAGAGGGATTCGAACCCTCGGTACCCTTACGAGTACGGCAGTTTAGCAAACTGCTGGTTTCAGCCACTCACCCATCTCTCCGGGAGGCTGAACAATGAACAAATGATTGTGACGTCTTTTGTTTATTGAGCCGCAAATATAGCGGTTTGGCGTACTTTTAAACAAATATTTTTCCAAAAATCTTCACATTTTATCCGACTGCCAAGTACATTTCGGTTAGAATCTCCTCAATATCAGGGACAGAGCGATACAACTGCTCGTAAGAATTTATTACAAAATAGTGGTCTTGATAACGGTCTATGTGGTACGAAGTGTTTAAAAGCGTACGAACATCAAACGGATATTTAGGAATAGCATCCCTCAAACAATACTCACTTTCGCCCGCCGATGACAATATCCCCCCCCCATAAATCTTGGTTTGACCATCTTCTTTGATAAGCCCAAACTCCACCGTGTACCAATACAGGCGTCCGATTTGTGCAATGGCCTCAGGCACGTCCATAAATCGCAAAGCGACCCGGCTCAAATCGCCCATAAAATCACAAAAAGCCTGATTGGTCAGCAAAGGCACATGGCCAAAAGTATCATGAAACATATCAGGCTCTTCCAAATACTCCAGTTGGTCGGGTTTTCTCAACCACGTTGAGGCAGGAAAGCGACGATGGGCCAGAAATTCAAAAAATTCTTGGTGAGGAATCAATCCTGGCACTACTTCAACAGACCACCCCGTTAGGGCTTGCAGACGCGGATTGGTTTCAGCGATGAAATTAGGGATATGCTCGGCAACAAATCCTACTTTTTCAATTCCTTCTAAGTAGGCCCTGCTTGCAATGGCAGGCAACTGCGCCATCTGACGGTCGAACAGCTTCCGCCACATTTCGTGGTCGGCGGCGGTATATTTTTGATAGGACTGGTTCATGGCTATGAAAATTAATTACAGCGTTCCGCGCAGTTCTTGTTCTCGTTCAATGGCTTCAAACAAGGCCTTAAAATTGCCCTTTCCAAACGATTTAGCGCCTTTACGCTGAATGATTTCGAAGAACAACGTCGGACGCGGCATGATGGGTTTCGTGAAAATCTGGAGTAAATAGCCTTCTTCGTCTCGGTCAACCAAAATACCCAGTTCTCGCAACGGTGCCAAATCTTCATCAATGTGCCCTACCCGACCGAGTAAATCATCGTAATAAGCGCTCGGTATTCGCAAAAACTCCACCCCGCGACTTTGTAACTGGTTTACGGTATGGATGATGTCGTCTGTGGCGACAGCAATGTGCTGAATTCCTGCACCGCCATAAAAATCCAAATATTCCTCTACCTGCGATTTTTTCTTTCCCTCGGCGGGTTCGTTGATGGGAAATTTGATGCGACCGTTTCCATTGCTCATCACTTTGCTCATCAGGGCGGTGTAGTCAGTCGAAATATCCTTGTCATCAAACGACACCAATTGATTGAATCCCATGACGTTGGCGTAAAAATCTACCCACGGCAACATTTCGTTCCAGCCTACATTTCCGACCATGTGATCTACATATTTTAACCCCGTTTCTGACGGTCGATATACAGGATTCCAAGGCTTAAATCCAGGCAAAAAGACACCATTATAAGCTTTGCGCTCTACAAAAACATGAACCGTATCCCCGTAGGTATGAATACCCGAGCGTACCACTTTACCAAAAGCATCCTCTTCAACAACTGGCTCAAAGTAAGGCTTAGCCCCACGACTGACTGTCTGTTCAAAAGAATAAGTAGCATCGTCTACCCACAACGCAACGACTCTTACCCCGTCGCCGTGGGTGTCGATGTGTTGACCAATGGCAGTCCGTCCGACCAACGGAGAGGTAAGCATCAGCCGTATTTTACCCTGCTGCACCACGTACGACTCACGGTCGCGCAAGCCCGTTTCGAGACCCGCATGGGCCAAAGGTTGAAAACCAAAAGCTGTCTGAAAATAGTGAGCTGACTGCCGAGCATTGCCTACGTACATTTCTAGGTAATCGGTGCCGTTGAGGGGTAAAAAATCGGCGGTTTCGGTTGATGAAGCTTCAATATCTGCAATGAGTGTTTCCATGAATGTCTATTAGTTTAACTATATTTGTTTTACTAATTATTATTTTACTTACAATTTTATGAACAATTAAATTCATTTGCAAGATTTCATGGAAAATTATTGCTAAACTCAGAAAATAGAGGGGAGCTTGAGGCAAAATAGCCTGTAGTAAAATAAAAAATTGGCCCCTACAAATAAGATGCAGAGGCCGAAGAAATTGAATCCCATCGGGAAAACCACAATGAGAAGCATTGTGGCCACAAAACAAAATGGTTTGTAACTATACTTTATTTACACCTGTGCACGATTAAACTGCGCAAAAAAATCCAGCGATTGAGGATTTCGCATGGTATCGCGGCTGGCAGCCTTGGCGGGGTCGGTGCCCATCAAAATCTTTTTGACGGGCGCTTCCATTTTCTTGCCACTGATGGTATAAGGCACTTCCGAAAGTTCATAAATAGCATCCGGGACGTGGCGAGGGCTGAATTGAGAACGGAGTTGCAAATTGATTTTTTTCTTTAAATCATCGGTCAATTCCTGACCTTGGGCCAGAACCACAAACAGCGGCATGAAGTATTTTCCACCCGTCTGTTCCAAGCAAACCACCAAACTATCCGTCACTTCGGGCACGCTCTCTACAGCACTGTAGATTTCTCCCGTGCCAATGCGCACCCCATCGCGGTTGAGGGTGGCATCGGAGCGCCCGTAGATGACAATTCCGCCTCGGTCATTGATTTTAATCCAATCGCCGTGCCGCCAAATGTTGGGATAACTCTCAAAATAGCTGGCTCGGTAACGTTGGTTATCTTTGTCATTCCAAAAATAAATGGGCATAGAAGGCATCGGCTGGGTGATAACCATTTCGCCAAGTTCATTCTGAACAGGATTACCCACCTCGTCGAACGCCTCCAATTTACAGCCTAACAACCGGCACTGGATTTCGCCCGAGTACACGGGCAACGTAGGACAACCGCCTACGAAAGCGCTACAAATATCGGTACCTCCGCTGAGAGAAATGAGCCACACATCCTTTTTGACATGTTGGTAAATCCATTCAAAAGCTTCGGGAGGCAAGGGCGAGCCCGTGGAGCCAATGCTTTGGAGTTGGTTAAATTTATACCCCTGCAAACTCACACCCGCTTTCATACACGCCAGATAAAAAGCCGCACCTCCACCAAAATGGTTGATTTTTGCTTTTTCGGCCAAATCCCACAAAACATTCATAGTAGGATATTGAACGGCTCCTTCATAGAGCACCAGCGTTGCCCCTGCCAAGAGAGAGGCCACCGAAAAATTCCACATCATCCAACCCGTGGTTGAATACCAAAAATAACGGTCGCCAGGCTTGACGTTTTGATGGATAGTAAGGGCCTTCAAGTGTTCCAACAAGCAGCCGCCCACGCTGTGGGTGATGGCTTTGGGCTTGCCCGTGGTGCCCGAAGAGTAAACCACCCACAAAGGATGATCAAAAGGAACGGGCGTAAATTCGAGGGTCGAGAAAGGCGTTTTTAACACATCCTTCCAATTATCCGTTTTTGGCAGTTGTGCCTCGGAATTTAGGTACGGAACCAAAACCGTGCGTTTGAGGGTAGGCAACTGACTGATGAGCTGTCGCATGGCTGGAAGCTTATCAAAGGCTTTTCCGTTGTACGTATAGCCATCGGCGATAATCAATACCTTGGGTTCAATCTGTTGAAAACGGTCTAAAATCCCCGTCGTCCCAAAATCTGGTGAACAACTTGACCAAACCGCTCCTAGCGAATTGGCTGCTAAAAAAGCCACAACCGCCTGTGGGCCGTTGGGCAATACGCCCACCACTCTATCGCCAGCTACTACGCCAGATTGACGCAAATAAGCGGCCACTGCTCCTACCTGTTTTTCCAATTCGCGCCAAGAAAGTTCTTTGAGCGGTTCCTGCTCCGATTGAAACATAATGGCAGGACGGGCCGGCGTTTTATGACGGAAAATGTGCTCGGCATAATTGACCGTTGCCCCTCTAAACCACTTGGTTCCGATAAAATCCCTATTTTGTCGAATCAAAACTTCAAAATAAAGACTGTGTGATTTTACCTCACAAAATTGCCATACACTTTCCCAAAAATCATCCAAATCAGTGACCGACCAATCCCATAAGTCATGGTAATTTTTGAAGTACAATCCTTTTTTAACAAATAGCCAATTTTGAAACTTTTTGAGATTGGATTGTTCCATGAACGAACGGGATGGCGTCCATAACGGTTTAACGGGGGCAAGGTCCAGCATTACGTGTGTATAAAAGTTATGAGGATTCGGATGGATTTTTGATTAAACGACCAAAATCATTTTTTTGAGATATATTTAGGTTAAAAAAACATCTTCGCTTAAAATTCAGTACCTTTGTATCGCTGATTATCAGGCAATTTCGTTAAAATCAGCATTTACCAAATAATCGTTTACATAACTTCTTATTTACAGTAGTGATACTGCAAGCCCAATGAAAAAAGACAACAAAACACCGGGCAATACGCCTTTTTACAGCAAGTACAAAAAGGACTCGACCACTTCGTCCGACAAATCTTTTGACAAGCCATTTGAAAAAAAATCACCTCGCGGCCGCAGCGAAAGATCTTTTGACAAGCCTTTTGACCAAAAACGCAGCGGCGACAAACCCGCCTTCAAAAAACCGTTTGATAAACCATTCGACAAAAAAGGAGATTTCAAACCACGCGGAGAAAGAAGCTTTGACAAGCCTTTCGAAAAACGCGGCCCTGGTTCGGACAAACCGTATGACCGTGAAAAGCGGAACTTCGACAAACCCTTTGAAAAGCGCGGTGACCGCCCAGAGCGTGGCGAAAGGCCCGCCTTCAAAAAACCATTTGACAACAAAGGCGATTTTAAACCACGCGGAGAAAGAAGCTTTGACAAGCCTTTCGAAAAACGCGGCTCAGGTTCAGATAAGCCGTATGACCGTGAAAAACGGAACTTCGACAAACCTTTTGAAAAGCGCGGTGACCGCCCAGAGCGTGGCGAAAGACCAACTTTCAAAAAACCGTTTGAAAACAAAGGTGATTTTAAACCACGCGGCGAAAGAAGTTTCGATAAGCCTTTTGAAAAACGCGATGACCGCAGCGAGCGACCATATGACCGCGAAAAACGGAACTTCGACAAGCCTTTTGAAAGACGCGACGACCGCAGCGAACGACCATACGACCGCGAAAAACGGAACTTTGATAAGCCTTTTGAAAGACGCGATGACCGCAGCGAACGACCGGCCTTCAAAAAACCGTTTGAGAAGCCTTTTGAAAGAACTCCCCGCGACAACGGAGGCACATTTGACGGCGAAAAACGCCCTTTTGATAAACCCCATAAACGTCCGCGTACCAACGAAAAATCGGACGAAAATGAAAGACGTGACCGCGCCCGTGATGCCGAACAGCGTCGCGTAGGCGAATTTAAAGAAGCGCCCCGCTATGATTTCAGTCAGGCAGAACAACGCTACGCCAAGAAAATTCAGCCCAAAAACGATGATGGACAAATCCGTCTCAACAAATACATCGCAAACGCTGGGCTTTGCTCGCGCCGCGAAGCAGATGGATTAATAGAGTCGGGACAAATTACCATCAACGGAAAAGTGATTACCGAAATGGGCCATCAGGTCAATCCAGGTGAAGTTGTCAAATACGGCAACCGCGTGTTGAATCCTGAGAAAATGGTGTATATCCTTGTCAACAAACCCAAAGATTACATCACCACCACCGACGACCCAGAAGGCCGCCATACGGTGATGGAACTGATTGCAGGGGCGTGCAAGGAGCGCGTCTATCCAGTAGGACGTTTGGACCGTAACACGACTGGACTGCTACTCCTTACCAACGACGGAGAATTAGCCGAAAAGCTAATGCACCCTTCCAACGAAATTCAGAAAATCTACCAAGTAGAATTGGATAAGCCCATCACACAGGAAGATTTTGACAAAATCAAAGCAGGTTTCGATTTGGAAGACGGCCCCATCAAACCTGATGATTTGGCCATCGTAACCCCCGACGCCATGGTAGTGGGTATCGAAATCCACAGCGGTCGCAACCGCATCGTGCGTCGTATTTTTGAAAGCTTGGGCTACGAAGTACTCAAACTAGACCGTACCGTGTACGGAGGTTTGACCAAGAAAGAACTTCCACGCGGCAAATGGCGCTTCTTGAACGAGCGCGAGGTGGTAAAATTGAGATATAAACTATAGTCGATTCACTCATAAGTTCAAATCCCCCTCTGCCACACGCACTGGGGGATTTTTTTTTATTTCTCATGTCACTTTATTATTGTTTTTAAGTCATTGTTAAAGAACCTTTTCTTTAACCAACTTTGAATCATAAAATTTTAATCGCCTGTTTTGGTTTCTACCCCGAAACGCACGGTATTGCACAAGCGGCCTATCAACAGGCCATGGGACTTCATCGTTTGGGGTATAAAATCACAGTCTTAACCCAATCATCTGAACAACCGCGCCACTTACCTTTTGACATCATCACTTTTCCCTTATCTCCCAGCCGTTTACCCAAATTTAATGAAATAGAAGTAGGCAAAGCTTACCAACAATTTCTACGGGAATCCCACTTCGACGTACTCTTTTTTCATTGTTGGGAAAGCTGGGTATCTGAGTTAGCCCTTCCGATTCTGAACCAAATACGGGGCAAAAAAGTACTGGTAAGTCACGGCACGACGATTCACCTGCGCTATCCTGGCATCAAAGGATGGTTACGTTGGCTCCGTAATCGCCCAGCGGCTTGGCAGTTTTCTGGAAAACTCACAGTGTTTGATTATTATGTCTTTTTAAGTAAAAAACCAGATAAACAACGCCTCTCCGATCTAATCGAAGCTAAACGACTCAATCTCCATAATTTTAGCATTATTCCCAACGGGGCGAATCCCAGGTTCTTTCAGCAACCAAGCACTGATTTCTGGGATAAATTTGAATTAAACAAAGCAAAAATGCTGCTTTGCGTCGGCAATTTTAGCCAAGAGAAAGGCCAATATGAACTCATTAAGTGGTTTATCGAGATTTCTCCGAAGGATACGATTTTGGTATTGATTGGCAGTCATTTTAACGATTATTCCAATCAGTTAAAAAAAACCTTCGGCAAACATTTAAACACGACCATTTTCCTATTTGAAAAACTAACCCTTGAAGATATTCACGCTGCTTATTGTTCGGCTACGCTATTCGTGTCGGCCACTTTTACCGAAGTCCAACCGTTGGTTTTACTAGATGCAATGGCCGTGGGCCTTCCTTTTTTATGCCGAGATGTAGGAGCCGTTTCAAGCTTGGAAGGCGGCTTGTGTTTTAAGGATAAAGATGAGTTTAAGGTGTTGCTAAAACAGCTCTTAAGAAACCCATTTACACGGCAAAATTTCGGCAACAAAGGAAAAACAGCGGCTTTATCCATCTATCATTGGGACTTAATTGCAGAGTCTTATCATTCATTGATTCAAAAACTAACTTCTACCCAAAATAATGACACAAAAACATACTTAAATTCTAAAAATCAACTACAATCAGTTTAATGTATTCTTCAAAAAAGAATGATTTTTGTAAAACTTAGCGGAGGGCTTGGTAATCAGCTTTTTCAGTACGCTTTGGGCCGAAATTTGGCTATTTTGAACCAAACAGTACCCAAATTAGACACTTCTTTACTGGATAAATCACACGATTGGACCTACCGAAGGTACGGCTTGGAGGTGTTTAATATCCAAGCCATAAAAGCCACCCAACTGGAAATCAATCAAATAAGAGACAACTGGAATTCTTTATCCCAGCGCTTTAGAAGGTTTTTGGGGGGTACGTCCTCAAACTACTTCAAAGAGCCTCATTTTCATTTTTATCAGCCCGTTTTATCGCTTCAAGACGGTGTTTATCTGGAGGGTTATTGGCAGTCGGAGAAGTATTTTGCAGGTATTGCGGACGTTATCCGTGAAGATTTAAGACCTGTTGTGTCGTTGTCGAATCAATATGAAACCTTCAAACGGTCCATTAAGCAATGCGTTTCGGTAAGTATCCACATTCGACGGGGAGATTACACAACAACCTCAAAAGCAAACCGTTATCTAAAACCGTGCGAAACCATTTATTACCAAACAGCAATGGAATACTTAACAAGCCGGATTTCAAACCCCGTATTTTTTGTATTCTCTGACGATATCGAATGGGCAAAAGCCAATGTGAAATTTGGTTTCCCAATGCTGTATATCGAGGGAAATTCGACTCCAGAAGATTTGTTACTTATGTCTCATTGTCAGCATCATATCATTGCCAACAGCACCTTTAGTTGGTGGGGCGCGTGGCTGAATCCCTCACAAGATAAAATAGTAATCGCTCCGCAGAAATGGTTTTCTACGGAGCGATTTGATACCAAAGATTTATTGCCACAATCGTGGATTCGTCTCTGAATCTTATACTTTGACTTTGTGTTTAGCCATGTACTTCAAATAGTTGACGATTTCATCCAACTCTTTGTCTGACAAGTGCGTCACGGCGGGCATTTTACACTCATTTCGAAAGGAGGTTGGGGCTTTTACAAATTGTTTAATTTGGTCTACCTGCCAATACTCAGTTATACTTTTGGGAAAATTGAGTTCTGGGCCCATTTTTCCGCCTACTTTATTGAGCGAGTGGCAAGTCAGGCAGTTTACTTTAAACAATTCAAATCCTTTTACCTGCGTATCATCGTCTTTGGGAAACAACACCGCCAATTCTTTGGAAGCCGCCGATAAGCTTATTTTGACCAAGTTGTAAGGCCATTTGTAAGTCACATCTTTGGCGGGCACATCGGTATAAACCACATAAAACGGAGCTATTTTCATTTCATGAGTGCCTTTTTTAGGATTTATCCAGTCCTGACCCGCAGGCGCTTCCACATCAGAAATGGCCAAATACGACTTTTTTTGCAACACTTTCTCCAACGACATCGAAGGATTGTACCCATCTTCGCATTCAAACACAATCTGCGTCTGCCTGAGATCTAAACGCTTATAAGCGGGAATGAATTTGTCCAATACAACTTGTAGGGGAATCGCTTTGTACGATTTTGATTTAAAAAATACGGGGTCTTCTTTTACTACCACCGTTTGGGCTTCGGGCAAAGAGGCTTTAATATCAGGCAAATACACACTCAAAGAATCTTTTTTGGGAGCTAAAATAGCTACACTATCCACCGCTGTTGAATCCAAATTTTCCGATTGATTATCAGATGTTTGGGAATTTGTACAACTGACAAAAACAATCCCTAATCCTAAAGCAGCGAGTACAGTTTTCATTTACAGAATGGATTTTAGTGACACAGCGTGACGACAGCTTCTCAAAACTGTCGCTTCGGTTTCTCAAAACCTTGTGTGCTTTCAGTTTTGAGAAACCGAAGCGTTGGGTCCTCAGACCCAACAGCAGCTTCAACGATAGATTTATTTTATCGTAGAGAAGTCCGTTGCTTTCATGTAGACCGACTCCACCTTGGCGGCAAGTTTTCCGTTTTTCTCCGATTCGTCGCGAGCCTTTATCCATACTGGATCAGCACGAAAAGCATCAAACGCTTTTTTACCAGCTTCTTCGCTAGGGTGCGCCAAAATGTAAATCAGCGTATCATCTTTGCCGTCTACGGTCCAATAGGCCACGTTGGTCATGCCGTGCTTTTTAAACAATTTGAGGGTATGGTCACGAAAACGGGTCAATAAATCGGGCAATTTACCCGTGTTGGTAGTGTAAGTCCGCAACTCAAATACACGCTCTTTTTTACTCTTAGAAGACTTGATTTTGGGTGAAAAATCGGTTGCGTTCATAAAGATACTTTCTACTTTGGCCACAATTTTTCCGCTTACTTCCGAATCAGATTGTACTTTTTTCCATTCAGGGTCTGAACCAAAAGCCTTCCATGAAGCATCGCGAGCGGCACGGTCGGGGTACGAAAGAACGTAAACAAGTTTATTTTCTTCGTGCAAAGGCACCCAATAACCCACGTTTGTCATGCCGTGTTTTTCAAATATTTTGGTGGTATGGTCACGAAAACGGGTCAATAAAGCTTCCAATCGGCCTGGGTGGGTGTAATAAATCCGGGTTTCATAGCAGCGGGTATCTTGGGCAGAAGCCGTCAGGCTGGCGGCAAAAAGAAGCATAATGGAAAGAATTTGTTTAAACATAATAGCTTATTGGTTTATTTGCATTTATAAAAGACACATTGTGTTGAGTTCTATGTTAGGCAAAGCAAGTTTTCTCATTATTTCTTTTTTGTTTTACTTTTAGGTTCTAAGTCAAAGAAAAAACTGCGCCATGTAAAGCGTAAAAAGTGATTCGTAAACCATAATATTTTCAAAAATGAACGCATTATTTCTCATAATCTGTGCTGTTTGTTTCAATTTCCAAGACTCCCTCGAAAAACAATTGGAAAAAATGGTGTGGAAAAATCGTGTCGTGGTAGTGTACTGCCCCAAGGCTTCAGATGCCGAATTTAAACTGCAAAAAAAGTGGCTGAGCGAAGTTGGGAAGGACTTTATGGAGCGTGATTTACGCGTGATTGACTGCTTCGAAGCCAATATATCGACCGAAGACGCCCTTCATCTGAAAGAAAGATTTAAGTACACACCCAACCATTTTTGTTTTTGGTTGATTGGCAAAGATGGCGAAATCAAACTCGTAAGCGACAAGCCCGTCAAACCAGAGCAGCTTTTCGGGCTTATTGATTCGATGCCGATGCGACGTGCGGAGGCGGGGAAGAATTAATCCCGAACGCACCGAAAACCAACGGTCGCGTTGCGCTCAAAGCCTTCCGAAACCCGTAGTAAAATCTGCTGATGCGTAAGCGGTTGCGGGCCGCCTTGCACATACCACCAGCTGGACTCAGGCTTAAAATAACTTCCCCCTTTGAGCATGATGTAGCGGTATTGGCCCGTGTGGTATTCATCATTGGTCAGTTGCCAAACCACACCTTGCAGCTGGTTTAACGTCGGCAAGGTTTCGAACCGCAGACGCGCAGTCCTTGCCGACGTTCTTAATACCGAATCTTTTTCCGCCGCGTATTGCCATTCTCGCTCCGTTGGTAGTCGCTTGCCCGCCCATTTTGCGTACGCCTTGGCATCTTCGAGCGACACATACACCACAGGTTTGTTTTCTTCGCCTTTGGGGATTTGCCCGTTTTTCCAGTGTTTCAAAAAGTTGGCGGCATCTTTGGGTTTGTAACGGGTTGAGGTGAGAAATTTCTTAAAATCGGTGTTAGAAACTAAATTTTTATCCATCAAAAATGCACTGATTTCGTACGTTGTAGTGTCCTTTTCAGGATAGGGCAAAAATACATCTCCGTGCGTAGTAACGTGACGATAGCGGCCTGCGGGGATTTGAAGCTCAGCGTTTGGAGTCCCACTTAGAATAGATTTTGCATCAGGATGGGCAGTAGGAGGTAAAAACTTTATTTTTTTTGCATCAACCCTAACACTGCCAGCCTGTAGCTCCAAAATGGATTCTTCTATGAGTTCCTGCTTATTTTTATCAAAAACCTGCACAACAATTTTACCTTCATAGTACCTTAGTTCTTCTAAATCACTAAGAACACAACCATAATTTGTTACAATTGGCTTTTTAATGTACATGGGATTTCCTTTCCATATTGTTACATTATAATTTGGAAGAAGTTCACCAGAACACCACAAGTCATTTGTCAAACCAAATGCTTCCTTCATTTCTGCCACACACCCTACTGCGCCTTCATTATTTGTACCTAGATATTTTTTATGAAAAGGCTCCGTTTCCACTTCGATATACCACTTACCACCTTGCAGTATCGGAGTCAGCTCGCGGTGATTCCATAAATCGACAAAATGATAGCCTTTTCGGGGTTGTACTTCAAACAAGGGACCACTGAATCCTTCGGGAATCAGGCTGAAAATCGTGTAAAGTGTTTTAGTAGAATCCTGCCATTTGTTTACAAAAATTCCATCGCGGGTTGTCGTGATAAGCGGCGTGATATTTCTGCTTAAAAACACCGAGCTATTTTCCCGTAAAATCCGCGTGGTTTGGCCTAAAAAACGGTAATCTTCTTCGACCCAATCGGGCGTACCAGCCTGAAAAACGTTCAACTCGGTGCCGTAGCCGTTGAAAAAGCTCGTGGCAAATTCGCGTCGAATACGCTCTTTGAACTGCTCGGCTACGCGAAAAATAGCAAAGTCAGGCTTAATAAATTTATTGAGATTCAACATCGGCGGGTAATACAACGCATTATGAACGCGCCCCGCCACAATTCCCGGCATATCTTTGGGGATGGCCATGCCTTCGCTGTACATCACCACGCCCTTTTTAACTTGATCGGCAGCCTCCTGCAATTCTTTACTGCTGCTACCGCGCGTGTCGAGCACCACACCGTCGGCCTGAGTAGCCGCGATGAGGTCTGAAAGTCCCTTCAAATGCGCTTTTGGATTGTTGGCATCACGGGTGGATTCGTCCCACGGATTATAACACAAAAACAATTTTGTGCCTTGGGCCCGCATCATATTTCCCATTTTTTTAATGTTCGGCAGCCCGCCCGGCAAGTCACTAAACAAATCAAATTGATTTCGTTGGTCTAAGCCAAGCGTGGGCCAGGTGGGCCAAATGCCAAGTACGTCGTCGCCGCCGTAGAGGGCTTTACCACGTTTGATAAAATCGTTGATGCCTTGCCCCCATTTTACCCCCAACGAAAAACGCTGGTCCCAAGCCATCATCAAATGAATGACATAACTCTTACGAATCCACTGCAAATCAGGCCGTTGAAAAAGAGAATTATCAAACTGAGCCAAGTCAAATAGTTTCCTTTTTTGGAATATTTGACGTAATCCTTCCTGCCAATTGCCCGTATAGGTTTCCAGCCACAGATGGTACACAACGCTGCCCTTAGGCGGCAGAATGGTTTCAAAACGACGGCGGGTGGCATTTTCCCATTTGACGCGCCGCATCAATGCGCACACATTCTTTTCGACCATGTTTACCGCTGAAAAACCCAACTCCCATGCATTATCGGGCAAAATAACGTTGACGGGTGCAAAACCAGGACGAAACAAATGCGCCCGTGACAACGAATGGTTTCCCAACCCCGTGATGTATACGTGTGATTTAGACTCTCCGAGTGGAACCACATTTCGAAGTCTTAATGTATCGGCAGACGTATTCGTAAAGGTAATCACCGCATACCCGTCTGACGGGTTAGAACCGTCGGATGGGTTGATTTGGTAGGTTACATTTAGCTTATTATCTAAGACAAAATTCAGTTTTTCTTTTTCAGATTGAAAAACAGTGCGCTCGGTCGTGGCGTATTTGTCATTTAAAACGTAAGAAAATAACGGAAGCGATTGATACGTGCGAATGGAAGAATCGCTTGTTTTCAGCTGCTCAAGGCGTAAAAAGCGATTTTCTACAAACGATGGCTGCCATTGAGCAACGGCACAAAGAGGCAAAAAGAGGGCGGTCAGCAATAGTCTCATCAGCAACTTACTTTTTTGTGTAAAGATGCGTAGAGCCTCGCGTTTACCCATACTTTTTCACAAACTTAAGATGGGTCGGTTCTAAGCCTTTTCTTTCGTAGAAACGATGCGTATCTACCCGTTTTTTATTGGCGGTTACTTCCAAAATTTTGAAATTTTCACGTTCTGCCACCTTCATCAATTCCTGAATCAGCAGACTTCCGACACCTTTGGAGCGGTAATTGTCCACGACAAACATTTCCTGAATCTCGCCTACTTTTCCGCAATGATGGAGTAACCACTGCGCATGGACACTAGCATAACCCACGCACTTGGCCTCATCAAAAGCCATAAAGTAATGGCAATCAGGATTTTTGAGGTTTCGATTGAAGATTTTCTGAAATGCGTTAAAATCCAATTTCTCTTCTTCCAACTCACAAAGGAAATCGTAGACCGTAATAACGTCGCTTTCGACGGCTCCTTGAATGTTAATGGTGGCAGACACAACGGTGAGATAAAAGTGAATCAATAATTACATCAAAACTCTTGCATCAGGTCAGACTCATACACCAGCGCTCCTTTGACGTTGCTGGAGGTAATGGAAACCATCGCTTCCGCCACCTTATCCGCCTCAATTGCCCGGTATTTAGCGGGAATAACAAATTGAAACAGTTTCGACAGCCATTCTCCTGCTTTTTCGCCAAAACGGCTCTCTTGACGCGCCCCCACCAACAGCGAAGGGCGGAAAATAAGCAGCGTTTCATAACCCAATTTTCGCAGCGATTCCTCCACTTTACCTTTGACCTGATTGTAATAAAACAAAGAAGTATAGTCTGCGCCCATGGCCGTAATAATGGCAAAACGTTTGGCCCCATTGGCCAAAGCTATTTTGGCTACTTCCATAGGATAAGTATAATCTACCAAATAAAAAGCCTCTTTCGAGCCTGCCTTTTTCATGGTGGTCCCGAGGCAGCAAAAAATATCATCTGCCTCAACAAGTGCCGCATCTGGATGGTCAAAATCAAAAATGATACTTTCCAATTTGGGATGGCTACCCGTAAAAGGCTTACGTGTCAGCACTTTGACATGACTGTATTTTTCAGAAGCCAATAGCTTTGCTACGACCTTCGCTCCTACCAAACCTGTAGCCCCAATTACTAACGCACTACGTTTTTCGGAGGTCATCATTATATAGATATTTAGGCATTTCTGACGATGATTAGGCTGTATCTGACCAACTTTCTTTATTACTATTTATTATGGATTCGTGTCAATTATCTAAATTCTTTACGTTTATATTTTATCTCTATGGTAACAATTGAAGTAAAATGCAAAAAAAAAGGGAGTTGTAAAAGCTTCCTCCCAACAAATTATTAAACGGTAAATAACCTAGAAATCAAATTCTAATACTTCTTCGTCATTCAGTAAAAGCTTGGTCAATTTGTCGTGTTTACGCTCTGGCCCCTGAATCGCCCACGTCCCGCTGATGGTATTACCGACTCGATTTTGCACCCCGCGTTTGGCATCTAATCCTAATTCTTTAAAAAGGCTTTCGTAATTTTTCAACGTTTTTTGTTGATACTTACAAACAATGCGGTAAGTACGAAGCTGATTATGACGGTTAATAATATCTTGAATCGGAACGAGCGCGTATAGCACAAAAAGCACCAATATAGACGAGGCCAAGGCGATTTCATAATAACCGATACCCACGCACATCCCCAACGCCGCCGTAGCCCAAGCCGTGGCCGCTGTTGTAATACCCGAAACACGGTTGCTCTCCCGAAAGATAATCCCGCCGCCGATAAAGCCGATGCCCGTCACAATATTGGAGGCTATCCGCCCCGCATCTCCACCCAATTTAGTCGAAATGACCGTAAAAAGCGTCGAACCAATGGCAATTAACATCATTGTTCGAAGCCCCGCCGATTTGCTGTGGTATTCACGTTCTAGCCCAATCAGCGCGCCTAACCCCGCCGCAATCAATAATCTTATAATATCTTCCGTAAAAAAAAAGCTCATTTTTATGCGAGGTTTTCCCTCATAATCAATTATTTACTCCCTAAATTCTTATCAAACCCAATTGATTGATGCATTAATTCTTCAATTTCCTCGGCTTCAATGGGTATATGCGCCATAAGGTCAACGTTTCCATCGGCAGTAATCAAAATATTGTTTTCGAGCCGAATCCCCAACCCCTCTTCTTTGATGTATATACCGGGTTCGCACGTAAAAACCATGCCAGGGGCAAAAGCACGGTATCGACTCCCCACATCGTGAACATCCAACCCCAACAAATGGGACGTTCCGTGCATAAAATACTTCTTGTACGCTGGCCAATCGGGGTCTTGTTTTTCAATGTCCTGTTTGGTCAACAACCCCAAGCCCAACAACTCACTTTCCATGATTTTGGCCACTTCTGCCTGATACGCATCGGGCATTGTGCCCGTCACGAGCATTCCGCGCGCGGCTTTCATTACCCGCAATACTGCATCGTATACCTCCCGCTGACGCGGCGTAAAACGACCATTAACGGGAATAGAACGCGTCAAGTCGGCATTGTAATTGGCGTACTCGGCCGCCACATCCAGCAACAAAATATCTCCCGCTTTACATTGTCGATTGTTTTCAATGTAATGCAACACGCACGCATTTTTCCCCGACGCAATGATGGGACTGTACGCAAAACCTTTGGAACGCTTTCGGGTAAATTCGTGGATAAACTCGGCCTCAATCTCGTATTCCCACACCTCAGGTTTGACAAAATTTAAGACCCTTAAAAATCCATCGCGGGTGATATCAATGGCTTTTTGAAGTTGATGAATCTCCTGCGGTTGCTTTACAGCGCGTAAATAATAGGTCAGCGGAGCCAAACGTTCCAAACGATGCAAAGGGTATCTTTCCTTAAAATCCCGAATATAACGCGCATCCCGCGTTTGGACTTGCGCGTCGCCTCGGGCGTGCTCGTTGGTGTTGAGGTACACATTTTCGGCCTCAAAAACCAACTGACTAAATATCAATTCAAACTGATGAGTCCAATAAATCCGCTGAATACCCGACACTTGCGTTGCCTGTGCTTTGGTCAGTTTTTCACCTTCCCATACGGCAATAAGCTCATTTGTTTCGCGCAAAAAAAGCAATTCTCGAAATTTAGGATCGGGGTGGTCTGGAAATAATACCAGAAGGGTTTCTTCCTGATCAATTCCTGACAGATAAAACAAATCGGAATTTTGCTTAAAACCCATGGTTCCGTCGGCATTGGTAGGCATGGGGTCATTGGCATTCAATATAACCAAGCTCTTGGGTTTCAATAACTTATAAAGTCGTTGGCGATTTTGAATAAAAAGCTGAACATCTATCGGTTCGTAACGCATTTTGTTTGTATCTTGTTTCCTCCGTGCCCCTCTATTTCTCCGTGGTTAGATTTTTTTAAAACCACAGAGAAATGGAGGGACACAGAGGCTAAAATTTAACACCTTAACCCTTCAATCTCGGCGATTGTTTTGGGAATGGGCTCACCAATCAATTTTGCACCGTCGGCCGTAATCACGTAATTATCCTCAATCCGCACCCCGCCAAATCCAAAATAAGCTTTCAGTTTATCGTACTTGATGAAGTCTTTAAATTTCCCTTGGCTTTCCCACAATTGAATCAATTCTGGTATAAAATACGTACCCGGCTCAATCGTTAGTGCAAATCCTTCTTCGAGTTCTTTGGCCAATCGTAATGACTTCAAACCAAGCAAATTGCTGCGTTCTAGTCCCTCACGGTAACCTATATAGTTTTCGCCCAAATTCTCCATATCATGAACATCCATCCCAATCATGTGCCCAACGCCATGAGGCATAAAAAGGCCTGGTACGCCCAAAGCCACCATTTCGTCCACATCTCCTTCTAGCAAACCGAGGTTTTTTAAACCTTCCGTCACCGTCCGCCAAGAAATCAAATGACAATCAAGGTACTTCACACCCGGACGCAATGCATTGATAACGTTCAGGTTGGCGTCCAGTACAATCTGATAGATTTCTTTTTGTTTTTCGGTAAATGTCTTGTCAACGGGCCACGTACGCGTGATGTCGCCAGCGTAATAGGTGGCCGTTTCCGCCCCAAAATCACCTAATACTAGCCGACCACTTTCGAGGCGATTGCCGTGATAATGATTGTGGAGCGTTTGCCCATCTACCGACAAAATAATTGGGTACGCTAAGTCTCCGCCACCGCTCCGCGCCGTACCATGAACAGTGCCCACAACTTCGTATTCGTATTTGCCCATGCGGGTAGCGCGAATCGCATTCAGGTGCATCTGCCCCGAAATGTTGACGGCTTTGTCCATTTCAACGATTTCGTGATCGGTTTTATAAGAACGTTGGTTTATGACCGCCATGATAAACGGCAATGAGGCTTTTTGAGGAATTTCGGCCAGCGACCAGCCCGTCCAGTGATGAAGTTTCAGGGTATGCTCAGGACGATACGGCGGCAAAAAATGGACGGCACGGCCCGCGCCGAGCGCGCCCTTGAGGGTAGCTTCTAAGGCCGATTTCGGAAGCGTTTTGGCCACGCCTACCCGGCCTGCTTGTTCTTGTAAAGTAGGCTGCGGCCCAGCCCAAATTACATCATCCATCGTAATTTCATCCCCCACAATCCATTCCTCGCCCGATTCTACGTCGATAATGGCCGCCAGTCCTACTTTATCCAATCCAAAGTAGTACAGAAAAGTGCTGTCTTGTCGAAAATGGTAGGTATTATCGGTGTAATTCATTCCCGATTCTTCATTTCCTAAAAACAATAATAGACCGTTTGAAACCTGATTTTTGAGTTTAGCGCGGCGCGAAGCGTAGGTATTTGTTGAAAACATTTGTATTCTTTTGTGAAAAATTTGTGAACTTTGTGTGATTTTTTAGCAATTTTAGGGAATCATACGTTTTCTTAACTTACTTAAGATGAAAAAAATTGGAACGACGATAGCGGCGGTGGCGATGCTGTCTTTTTCATTTAGCTGTTTGGCGCAGACAAAGTACTGGATTTTTCTGAAAGATAAAAATACGACCGATGCGCCGGCAATTTCACCAAAAACGCTACAAAATCGTCTCCAACAAGGGCTTACTTTATATGATGAAACGGATTTGCCCGTAAAAAAAGAATATCTTCAACAGCTACAAACAGCTGACTGTCAAACACTAAACATTTCTCGCTGGTTCAATGCGGTCTCGGCTCGCCTTACTGCTGAGCAATTGCAAGCCGTTCAGTCGCTTCCCTTTGTCAGTAAAGTACAACCCATCAACGGCCAATTTTACATCGCCAAAACCCAGCCCAATCGCCGCTCTGCGATGGCACCCGTCATGACGCAGGTACAAGCCGACGAATTTAAAAAAGCGGGTCTGAACGGAAAAGGAATCACCATCGGCGTCATTGACGCGGGATTTCTGGAAGCTCCCACCAATAATCTCCTAAAACACATTTTTGACCGCAAAGCCATCTTGGATAAACGTGATTATGTTAACCCACCGTTAACGTATTCTGATAAATTTTACACCACCGCCGAAACCTTTTCTGATTTTCACGGAACCGAAGTAATGAGCGCCATTTCGGGCGCCAATCGTTCCGAAAGTGCCCAAAACGGCTTAGCGACCGAATCACAGTTTTACCTTGCCCGCACCGACCACGGAACCCGCGAATTTCGCGGCGAGGAAGACAACTGGGTAGCCGCGATGGAGTGGATGGACAGCCTTGGCGTGCGTTTGATTAATACCTCATTGGGCTACGCCCAAGGGTTTACCGACCCCAACGAGAATTATCAAATCAACCAAATGGATGGCAAAACGAGCATCATCAGCCAGGCGGCGCAATTGGCGGCCGACAAAAAAGGTATCTTGGTAATCGTATCAGCCGGTAATGAAGGCGACGACCCAAGCTGGCGCATTATTTCCACTCCCGCCGACGCGCAAGGTGTTTTAGCCATCGGCGCTACCAATCAGCGGTATTGGAACCGCATCGGTTACAGCAGCATCGGGCCAGAGTTTTTGCCTTATCTAAAGCCCAACGTTTCCTGCTTTTCGTTATACGGCACGTCATTGTCGGCGCCCGTTATTACGGGCTTTGCGGCATGTTTGATGCAGGCCAACCCTACGCTCACCAACAAACAACTCATAAATCTCATTGAGAAATCAGCCCATTTGTACCCCTACGGAAATAATTTTGTCGGGTACGGGGTCCCGTTAGCTTCACGAGCTTTGGCATTGCTCCAAAATCCCGCCGAATCTGGCACCACCTACGCTCGGGAAATAAAAGCATCTGGCACATCACACACCCTAAAACTACCCGGAACCAGCGATATGGTTTCTGTTTTTCATAAAAAGAGCTCAATGCACGTGCTTACGCAGGAGATAGTACGCCTCCGCGAAGGCCAGTTGACGATTCAACGGCTGGAGGGGGAAACTCACACCACCATTGACCTAAAAACCGAAGTAATCGAGGTGGTTTGGGAATAATTTTTCTGATTTTATCGTATCAAAAAAATCCGCTTTCGGCTGTTTTCCCGAAAGCGGATTTTTTGGTTTTTATCATATCTGACCCTAATCTTTCGTCAAGGTAAACATCGGACGGTCGGTTCTTGACCATTCGCTCCACGAGCCCACATAGAGTTTGGGAATTTCCATTTCAGCGTAGGCCATGGCAAGCAACGTATGACAGGCGGTCACGCCCGAACCGCAATGAACAATGACATGCTGGGCATCTCTTCCATTCAAGGCTTCCGTGTATTTTTCTTTCAGTTCAGCAGGTGAAAGATAAAATCCATTAGCGTCCAAATTGCTCGTAAAAGGAATATTGACCGCCCCTGGAATGTGCCCCGCAATCAAATCAATGGGTTCAACTTTTCCATCAAAACGGTCTTTGTCACGCACATCAATCACCAGATAATCAACATCATTGGCTACTTTTTCTACTTCGTTGATGTCCGACAACGGCAACGTCCATCGAAGTCTTTCATAGGTTTTTTCGGGAATAGAAGGCGTTTCCTCTGCTGAGCTAACGGGGAAACCTGCATTTACGGCGGCATCCAACCCGCCATCAAGTACTTGTACATTTTCGTGTCCAATGGCTTTCAGCATCCACCAAAAACGAGCGGCCGCATTCCCCCCGTTTTTGTCATCATACACTACAACGTGCGTGTCGGGCCCGATGCCAAGTTGGGTTAACACTTGCGCAAATTGCATAAGGTCAGGCAATGGATGACGGCCTCCTTTTGAGGCATCCGCTGGCACGTTGGCCAATTGTTTTTCTAAATCAACAAACAACGCTCCCGCTAAATGGCGAGCGGCGTATCTATCTTTTGCTCCAGCTCCCGCCCGGGCGTCCACAATAACCAGATTTTTTTCCTGTACTGACGCGACCAATTCGGATGGCTTACTAATCGGAGATAACTTTTGTGGCATATCGTTCAGACGTTTGGGTTAATTCATAATGTAAACGCAAGTTAGTTTGTCGCTTTTGAATAAAAAAGGGGCAATTTAGGGTTAAAGGGTATTTTTTAGGCTTCAGCAATTCACATGAGCCCCCCGACTTTCTCCTTCGGAGCCTTAAAACTTTTTTCTTCTTTTCAGTTCGCGGTGAGAATCAGTGCTTTTTACGCTTTTGGAATAAACCTTTATCCAACCTTATGAGCCACCTTCTAAATCGCCGTCGTTTTTTAAAACAGAGCAGTGCCGCTGCCCTCAGCCTTCCCTTTCTAACGGGTTTTACGCGCAAAGTAGCCCCCAGCGACCGCCTGCGGGTAGCCCACATCGGATTGGGTGGCATGGGAACGCAACACCTGAAATGGTTTGCAGGGTTGCCAGAAGTAGAAATAGCAGCACTGTGCGACTTAGACGAAACGCATCTAGCTTCTGCTCAAAAAACCTTGTTGGGTTTACAACCCGACACAAAGGTCCAATTATACAGCGATTTTCGTCGAATATTAGAACGCAAAGACATTGACGCCATCACCTGCGCAACGCCCGACCATTGGCACGCCCAAGTAGCGATATTGGCTTTTGAAGCGGGAAAAGATGTGTACGGAGAAAAACCGCTGTCGTACAGCGTGCGTGAAGGACAAAAAATGCTTAAATCGCTCAAACGCCACGACCGAATTTTTCAGTTAGGCACCCAAATCCACGCGGGAGACAACTACCACCGCGTCGTTGAAATCATTCGTTCGGGTGCCATTGGCAATGTTCATACCGTGCGACTTTGGAAACCCGGAGCACCGCCCGTACTGGGGCCAGCCAACTATCAGGAACCACCCTCTACCCTCAATTGGGATTTTTGGCTCGGGCCCGCCCCTTATTCAAAGTACACGCCCGAGCGGTGTCATTTCAATTATCGCTATTTTCTGGATTATTCAGGTGGGGTGTATCAGGACTTTTGGAGTCACATTGCCGATGTGGTCTGGTGGGCCATCAATCCCCAAAATCTTACTACCATCAGCGCCAAAGGAGAAGTTGGGGAGGGCATTGGCAATACTCCCAAATGGATTGATGTTGATTATCAGTTCGACAATCTCAAAATTCACTGGACTACCACGCCACCCAACGTGCCGGGAGCGGCCAATCGGGGCATTGGTGCCTATTTTGAAGGAGATAAAGGTACGCTTCTCTGTGATTATAACACCCGCGAAATTAACATCGGCGGAATGCTCATGAATGATGTCGAAACGGTTCCTCTCAGCATTCAGCGGTCGCCTGGGCATCAGCAAAATTTTGTAAACGCCGTCAAGACCCGTACGCAACCCGAATCTAACCTTGAATACGCCCGTCAAATGACTCTTCCTATGCACCTTGGACTTATTTCGTGGCGTCTAGGGCGGGAGTTACACTGGAATGCAAAAAAAGAAAAATTTCGTCACGACGGAGAAGCCAATGATCTATTGTCACGCGACTATCGAAAAGGCTGGGACTGGATATGAAAAACCCTAAGTTATTGGTGTAACATACACAAAAAAAACAAAATTGAAAGTAAAAATCGGGGAGAGAAAAACGGGAGTTAGATAAATTGCAAAAGCCGCTGGGAGACCAACGGCTTTTTTCTTTTTTAAGCAATTATAGTTGAAACGACGAAGCAGATAAAAAAGTTTAGCCAATGAAAAATAATCGAATAGTTTTTCATAAAATTGCAAAAATTTGATTCAGTTCAAATTTTTGACAAAAAATCACGGAAAATGCTCCAACAAACCATTTACGAAGTGCGCATCACCTACATCGGTTCGCTCAATAATTTACGCCAACGCGAACCGTTTGTTACCTATTTTTCAAATCTGAAGAAAACCATTGAAAATATATCGTCGCAATTAGCGCTCAATGGCTGGCCCCTCAAAATTAATTATTCAGCAGTCTATCGGAGTTTGCAGGCCAAAGGAAAATACACGTGCGACTTTGACGTGGCGGGGCATAAAGTATTCAAAATAACCATTACGCCCTACACATTAAACCCCACACTGACTACTTTGGGCATCGACGAAATGCCCACCGTAAAATCCAGCTAAATAGTTAAGAAGCCACGGGCCCCAATCCCATTTTTTTGCCTTCTTCGAGCATAAAAGCATAGGCCGGCTCGAAAACATTCGGGATAATCCCGTCCAGAATCGCCTCACGAACAGCTGTTTTAATAACGCCTACTTCAGCAGAAGGTTTCAGCCCAAAGGCTTCCATGATAACTTCTCCCGTGATGACGGGCTGAAAATTTCGTATTTGGTCGCGGGCTTCGAGGTCGTAGAGCTTTTGTTCAACTTTGTCGAAATTCAACAGGTGTTTTTTGACTTTCTCGGGGTTCTTGGAGGTTATATCGGCCCGGCAAAGGGTCATCAACGCCTCCAAATCGGCGCCTGCATCAAACAATAACCGCCGCAACGCCGAGTCAGAAATGGTTTCTTTCGACAACGCAATGGGCCGCAGGTGAAGCCGAACGAGTTTTTGAACAAAACGCATGTTTTCATTCATCGGCAATTTCATTTGACGAAAAATGCGCGGCGTAAAGCGCGCACCCAAATCTTCGTGCCCGTGGAAGGTCCACCCTACTTTTTTATCAAAACGCTTGGTGGCGGGCTTGGCAATATCGTGCATGATGGCCGCCCAACGCAGCCACAAGTCGTCGGTATGTTTGGAAATATTATCCAATACCTGCAACGTATGATAAAAATTATCTTTATGACCTTTTCCGTCTTGATATTCAGCCCCTTGTAACTCTACAAATTCAGGAAAAATTCGCTTTAAAATACCTGCTTGGTGCAACAGTTTAAAGCCATAGGAAGGCACCGCCGACAAAATGATTTTGTTAAGTTCGTCGTTGATTCTCTCTTTAGAAATAATATCAATGCGCTCAGCGGTTTTAACCAGACCATCAAAGGTATCGGGTTCAATGTCAAAATTCAGTTGAGTTGCAAAACGCACCGCCCGCATCATGCGCAGTGGGTCATCAGAGAAGGTAATTTCGGGGTCAAGCGGTGTCCGAATGAGCTTTCTGCGTAAGTCGTCAATACCATTAAAAGGGTCAATCAACTCGCCATAATTTTCAGCATTCAGGCTGATACCCATGGCATTGATGGTAAAATCCCGTCGATTTTGGTCGTCGTGCAACGTGCCGTCTTCCACTATTGGTTTGCGGGATTCTGTACGGTAAGATTCTCGCCGCGCACCCACAAACTCAATGTCTAAATCATCCACCCGAAACTGCGCGGTACCAAAGTTCTTAAACACATTCACGTGTACGCCAAGCTTTTTGGCTACCGCCTCCGCCAATGCTATGCCACTCCCGATGGATACAATGTCGATGTCTTTGGAAGGACGCTTTAAAATTAAATCACGTACATAACCTCCTATCACATAGGCGTCTACTCCAAGCTCCTTGGCAGATTGAGCGACAACGTTAAAAATAGAATGTTTATCTAAGACTTCACTAAAATTCATTCTTCCAAACTTTATAAGCTGCAAAGGTAGCATTTGTCGAACAACAAATTTGCTATTTATGCCTCGCGTTCACAAACTTTCGACCTGTAATGTGTGTTGCATTAAGTGCAAAGCATACTATTAAGTAAAATGGAAGAAATCATCAACCGCGTTGCCAAAAGCGGCCTCGTTACGTTAGATTTAGAAGATTATTACCACCCTGGAGCGCGTGTACTGTACGACTTGAAAGAGAATCTCTTCATGGGAATGATTCTGAAAGAAAAAGACTTCCGGGAGTTTTTGAAGAGCCACGATTGGTCGCAATACAAAGGCCAAAACGTTGCCATTACCTGTACAGAAGACGCCATCATCCCCACATGGGCGTATATGTTGCTGGCCTTACAGCTAGAGCCTCACGCCAACTCGGTTGTTTTTGGAAACCTGAATGACTTGGAAGAAAAACTTTATTTTGATGCCATCAACCAAATCAATCCAGAAGACTATCGAGATGCCCGCGTCGTGGTAAAAGGATGCAGCAAACACCCGGTACCCACAGCAGCTTATGTGGAAATAACGCGCAAATTACAGCCTGTAGCCCAAACACTTATGTTTGGTGAGCCATGCAGCACCGTGCCACTTTACAAGCGCCCGAAAAACACGCAAGAAGCGGTCAATGCTTAGCCAGAAAAAGGTCAGGGAAGCATCACACGACAAATTTTCTGACCTTTTTTATCCAAAAACGTACTGAGATGCCAGCATCGCCTGCGCGAGCTGTTGCTCGTCGATGGTAAGTTTTGCTTCTAACTGATTCAACTCACTCACGACCAGTTCCGTCGCCAAATTTCCTACCAGTTTATCTTCGGCCAGTGGGCAACCGCCAAAGCCCCGAACGGCACAATCAATGCGCTGTACTCCCGTTTTGTAAGCGGCTCTTACTTTCTTGGCCACGTGACTCGATTTAGCATGAAGATGCGCCCCAAATTCAACATTTGGGAATTTTTTGAGCAAATGTCCGTACAATGTTTTAATGTCATCGGTGGTACTCGTTCCGATGGTGTCTGACGGGGCAATGATGTTGATGCCCATGCCCACCAAACGCTCCGAAAATTGCTCCACCAGCTCGGGGCTGTACGAGTCGCCGTAATGATTGCCGAATCCCATCGAAAGATACACAACCAATTGTTTGTTGGCGTTCAAACACAGGTTTTGAATTTCGCTCACTTCGTCAAACGCTTGCGCAATGGTCTTGTTGGTGTTTTTGAGTTGAAAGGTTTCGGAGATGGATAATGGAAAACCTAAATACGTAATCTGCTCAAATACAGCTGCCTCCTGCGCCCCTCTTAGGTTGGCGACGATGGCAAGCAACTTGGTTTTTGTAGCGGATAAATCCAACTTTTCGACGACCTCCGCCGTATCGCGCATCTGCGGAATGGCTTTGGGGGAAACAAAACTGCCAAAATCAAGCGTGTCGAAACCTACTTGCAACAGACGATTTAAGTAATTTATTTTTGTTTCCGTTGGAACAAAATCGGTCAGCCCCTGCATGGCATCCCGTGGACATTCGATGAGTTTCACAGTATTTTGGTAAGTAATAAAAAAATTCAATCAAAGTTTTAAAAAGCATTTTAGCCTCCGCTAACGGGCGGAATGAGCACGATTTCGTCGTTGGAATGCAACAGGGTCGAATCGTCGACGTATTCGGTATTGATGGCTACCCGTAGCGAAGATAACTTCTGAAAATCAGGGAATTGAGTAATCAAAAACTGCTTCAAATCGGCCACGGTTGCTGCGTCAGACAACTGTACGGGCAATTCGAGCTGACCGATTATTTCTTTGGCAATCCCGAAGGACAGTATTTTAAGGTTCATTTGTACTAACTAAAATTTGTATAGTTTCTCAACATTTATCCTTTTAAAAACATTCACCGCAACTGCTCCACCACCCGTTTGAGGCTCTCCAAATTGTGGGCGGGCGCGTGCAAATCCAAATGCGGTAGCACCGCTTTAAGCGCTTTCACTTCGGGGCGATAATCAGGCGAACCCGCCAATGGATTGAGCCAAATAACGCGGCGGGCTTTCCGACGAATGCGCTCCATGTTCAGCGCCAAATCGTCGCCCTCGCCCGTATCCATACCGTCGCTGATGATGAGCACGATGGTGCGGGAATTGAGCTTACGCATGGCATATTCCTGCACAAACTCGCGCAAAACGGCTCCAATATCAGTTCCACCCGACCAATGTGGCACGCGTTCCGTCAGATTTTCGAGGGCCTTTGTATACTCCATTTCTTTTAAATCTTCAGTGATACGGCACAGGCGAGTGCTGAATACAAAGGTTTCGATGGATTGGTACAAATTTTGAAACGCAAACATAAACTGCACCCAAAAACGGCTATAAAGCTCCATGGATTTGCTCACGTCGCAGAGGAGCACCAACCGAATTTTATTGCGGGCGGGACGGCGGTAAAATAAATCAATGATTTCATCCCCTTTCCGAAAGTTGTTGCGAAGTACGCGCCGCAAATCCAACTGCCCACCGCTACGAGCCGCTTCGTAGCGGCGGCTCATCGTTTTTGCCATTCGCTGCACCAACGTCCGGATGATTTTCCGCGCTTCATATAAATCTTCGTCGGTATACGAACCAAAGTCTTTTTGGGAAAGCGGCTCGCCCAAACTATATGAGGCAAGTTCCTCCTGCTCAGGCTGACGGTTGCCACTCAGCCAGTTTTTCAGGGCTTCAAACGACGCTTCACCATTTTGATTATTTTTCTTTTTTTTAGATTTGCTCTCTTCCGCGTCTTCTTTTATTTTGGAATCAACAGCTTTGGCAAGTTCTTTCCAATACTTTACATATAGCTCGTCAAACTCCCGTAGTTGTTTACGGTTTTGGGGATAAACACTGCGCAATGCCAGATAAAACTGTACTTCGTCGCCCACGTTGATTTCGGCCAGTGCTTTGAGCGCATCTGCCTCACGATCAGGCCCAACGGGAATACCGCTCGCCCGCAAAAAACGGCTAAAGGCCACGATGTGCCCAGAGAGAGATGTTTGGCGGGCAATCATCAAGGATTGACGAATTTACTGAAACGAACCACTTTTTCTGTCAGAACTATAAAACCCGACAAATCAAGATTAGGGTAATTTTCGAAGAAGCTTTTCAATACCTGTATTTTATTAGCGATTCTTTCATTTTCCAGTCTCATAAAAATCACCCCAGCATGTTGTAACTTTTTTTTAAAAATCAACTCTCCAAAATCCTTATCGTTTGTGACCAATACCCTACTTTCATCATTCGCTTTTTGAAGCACTTGCTCGTCTTTCCAACCAGGGGAAGAGTCAGGAACGGAATAAACATCATTTCCTAGCGAAACTAAAAAGCGTGCAACAGAAGGCCCAGCACACTCATCGACAATAAATTTCATTAGGCGCTCTGTGGAAGTGGATAAAAGAGGCTATTCTCTAATATTTGCTCAGCAAATGCCAAACAAGCATATATATCATTTTCCTGAAGATAGGGATATTCTTCCAAAATTTCTTTAAATGTGGCTCCATGCGCCAATTGACCAACAATGTATTGAACAGATAGCCTTGTCCCCCGAATTACTGGTTTTCCAGTTAATACGGCAGGATTTGTTTCGATACGGTTAAGCAATTCGTTCATAATCAAAGTCATTGATTGCCTGTAAAATTAATTATTTTTCTCATAAATCCACTTGAAAATGTCCTTAGGCAAGTCTTCAAAACGGCCTTCTGCTAAGGCAGGATTCGGTTCATAAGTTATTACATTTTCGGCGTTTTCAAGGTCTTCGCCAAAAAGTTCCCGTTCAAGCGATGACGTGTATTGTTTTTTGACCTGAATTAGCTTACAATCAGTGGGTTTACCCCAACGGTCATTGTCGGCCAATACCAGCTGAATCTTGCGCCAATCATCATAAAAATACTCCTGCAACAACGGAATAATCTGGTCTCTCATGGCCTTGCAAAGTTGCTCAAATGTATGAATATTCATCAAATATGCGTGCCCGATAACGTGGTCACGGTCGTGCAAAAATTCGATACGCTCGTTGAGCGTGCGCAACAGTCGTCCTAAATCAGTCGTTTCAATAACCCTGCCTTCGAGCAGCGTTTCGTTGGGTTGTCGCTCGGCAAAATGAAACCTTCGGCGTAGGGCAGTATCCAACAGCGCAATGGAACGGTCGGCGGAGTTCATTGTTCCTAAAATGTAAAGATTGGGCGGCACTCCAAAACGCTCCTGCGAATACGGCAACGTGACCCACAGCTCATTTTCAGCCCCCAACCGCTTAGACGGCTCAATGAGCGTGATGAGCTCGCCCAACACCTTAGAGATATTGGCGCGGTTGATTTCATCAATGACCATAAAAACTGGTTCGGCGCGGTCAAATCTCGCTTTTCGGGTGTGGGCAGCATCCGTGATGCAACCTTCAAAACTTTGGTAATCTGCTTTCCTGAGCGCCTCCAAACAGGCCTCATAAAAAACCCCTTTCCGTACCCGATAGCTGATTTTGTCGCCGATGGTTTCGGGGCGAATTCCTTCCACAAATTCCTCATAACTAAAGGATTGATGGAAGGTGATAAATTTGTGTGAATAAACGCGACAAAGCTGCTGAACCTCGTAGGTTTTGCCCGTTCCGGGCGGGCCATACAAAACGTAATTAAGGGGGATTTGAGGTTTTTCAACGGGTACTTTATACACTTCTTCCGAGTCTTTAAGCGTTGTTTTTCCGCTCGTTATCTCATATCTTTTTTCCGCTAATCCCAACACTTCTGCGTTAAAGGCATCATCTTCAGCAGCATGATAAACCGCATTATTGTGCAACTCGCGGTGGTTGGTCGATGTAGCCATTTGCTTTAAATCTTGTAACGAATCAATCCAGTATTGCACAATACTTTCGTTTTGCCACAAATGTTTATCGGCGTATTTAATCCAACCTAGTGTATAATCAGAAGTACTTTTATCCTCAAAAATAATGTTACTGTTATTCAACGGAGCTTTGTTCAAAAGCTCTTTTTTAAACAACAATCCCACACCCACATTTTCCTTTTTTCCAGAAATCTGCAAGCAGGTGTGGTTGTTTAGATTTGCCGTAATTCGAGGGTGCTTATCACTGATTGTAAACGCAATCTGGGCGGAGTTGAGCGGTAAGTCCAAACTGTCAATCATCTCCTTCAACAACTTAAAAAAACGCCGTACTGCGTCGTATTGATTTATACGACGAATCTGCTTTACCAAAATATCACGCTCGGTGACTGTACTTTTCATAATATAGAATCTACTTCCTGAACTTCTCATTCCTCTGCAAATTACAAAACTCCCGTAATTTTGCAGTAAATGCCACCCAAACACCCAATAACTTTACGCTAGTCAAAGGTAAAATCTAGTTTTCTTACCCTAAATTTGATTTTGGGGGGATATAACTTATCTTTTTGAAAAGCGTTTACGTTGGAGAGTAACCCAATTGCGTGTCATTCTTTTGCCATTAATTTCATCCCAGTAAAAAATGCCTATTCGATTTCTGTTCTTTTGTCTTTTTCCACTCGTTTCCTGCGCCCAAACTTTTTCGTATGGTCGATTTGTTGCCCGAAATCACACCGTTGTCTGGACCGAAAAATTTGAAATTAAAGACATGGATGAGCCAATTATTGTCGACGCCGTCAAAGAGCAGTTAAGTGGGAAGGAATACGTTCGTTTTGACACTCTTCAACAACACGAAATTGTGAGCGGATGGCTCATCAATCCTCCCGCTACGGCCATTGCCAAAGCCCGATTTAGGGTTGATATTTTATACGAAGGATACGTAGTGGCCGTCAGCGAAATCGTCGAATCAGCTTCAAATGTTGAAGCGCCCTTGGAAAGTTGTCTGCTGGAAAGTAATGGAAGTTTTATTAAAAATCCTCCCAAACGAGTTGAAACGTTAGACAGCTTTTTGATAAAGCTCTTTGAAATAAAGCAGTAATTCTTCTTTTTCTACACGTTTCCAGAAAATAGTCAAAGCATATAATAAAAACCAAAAAACGGGTGCTAATACCAGTCTCAACTTAAACGTATTTTTGTTAAACACCAATTTGAAACATGGCTACGTTTTCTGGCTGAGTATCAATCTAATCAGGCTCAATGATAATTCAGAAGTGGATCTTCATTTGTGCCGATTTTCTGTTATTTTTGTAGAGCATCTTAAATGCCTTTTGCAACCACTAAGAATCGAGTATTCGTGATGGTTGACTCTTTTGTTTTTCTGCCTTCTTCTTAAACTGTAAGGTTATGCTGTTAGCTTTGATCTTTACCGCCTTAGCAATATGTTTGATTTTTGGAGAATGGCCAGGCCCTCACCGCTTTGAAGTCCATTCCGAAACCGAATCCCATCAAGAAGCAGAAGTATATATTGAGCGCAAACGCCATTTTAGAACCGTTGACACGAATGGAACGTCTGCATTTATGACGGATGACTTAGCTGTCTACTTTCTAAAGCCCGCCCATGAGGAGATTGAAAAGACCCGCGAAGGTTGGCTTAGAAGCCTTTCGCTTCGCCACGAAAAAGGCGAATTGACCGACAGTGAATTTAGCGAGGAAATCAATAGATGTTTGGACCAAACAGCCGTTAGAACTCTGAAATAAACAGCTGTATTTGAAAAGATTGACGTTTTCTACCAATAAAATCCCATTTTAAAATAAACAAAAAAGGGTTGTAAGCCAATGACTTACAACCCTTTGAATACGTGACGAAGAGGAGACACTTTCTTAGCGTGTATTTAATTGATTTATAAATAGTTACGGTAATACTGAATTAGCGAGGTCTGGTATTGGGTGGGGTGAGTGCTGTAAATGCCCCAAAAGTGAGTGTAATGGTGGGCTAACTGGAAACATTTACCAGTTTCACACCCTTTATATTCCTGAGCTCATCCACCGAAATTTCCATTGGGTCAATCACCACAATTAACTTTTGGTGTTTGTCAGACAAAAACATTTCGCCTGTCCCGTTTTCCCACCAATCTTTGCTGACAGCAAAGGTGGCCAGTATATCATTAATGACCCGCTGCCCCAAATTGCGCTTACCTTTCTCCAATGCTGGAATAATATTCTGATTGGTCTCAAGTTTTTTGGCAAACTCTACCTGAGTCAATCCGAGTGCCTTTCGGATGGCCTTGACCTTTTCGCCTTTGGAGTGCACTGTTGATAATGTTTGACTCATTATTAAATCAATATTTAAACCAATTAGAAGTTGCCAATGGTGTGCCAAGGCTTTTTGAAGAAATATATCTTTTCCATTCTTTTCTTCTTCGGGCACACGATTGTTATTGTGGCAATAAAGCCTGCTTTTGCCAAACCCAGATTTAGTTTGCCTTCGTTCAGGACAAGCGTTGCTCGTGTAGCTTTTTGGGGCCTTTTGCGAAAAAATGAAATATTTAACCTAATCCCGAAAAAAAATCTACAACTTTGTTTTAAACAATTTATTTGTTATGCGTCTGGGATTGTTTTTCATAGGAGTGCTTCTTTTGCTTGGTTGCTCTAAACGCCCATATGAGCAACCAAGGGTAGTTAAATCTGCCCAGTCTCCTAACACACCTATTGATAGCTCTTTAAGATTTTATAAAGTAAATGTTTCGGGTAACGACTCCCTATACCCCGTAAATGCTTCGCGAAATCAATAGCTACTTCCACTTTAGTATTGCTTTTAGGTGATTTATAGAGACGACTCCGCTTATTCCAATTGAATTATTGGCTACCGCTTCAGCTAGAAGCATTGTGGTCTTTCCCGATTTTACCCCATTGATCATAAGGTCAGAATTAGGGTTTTGTAGACGAATAAAATTGGCAATATTATCAGCTTCGTTTGCATAAGGATTGAGAATAAAAGTTGCTATTCCAATCACATAATCATCTTCGGGTTTAGAGCCTAATTTTATTATTGGTCCGCCAGAATTACCCCTATTCATTGTTAGGTCCAACCACGCAAGATTTCTAACTTTTTGAGCCACCTCTGTTTTAGGTTTACTTGAAGATGTCGCCTTTCTGAGCTCTTCGAATTTTGTTGATAATATTCCAGTAGAAACTATGTGCGTTGGCAGGCCAAGCGGGTATCCACATGTATAAATCGCATCACCCTCTTCTATGTCACCAAAATTTCCTAATGGTAAATATGAGAATTTTGATTTTGGCAATGTTTTGGCTTTTATCAACACACAATCGTAAAGAAGACCTTCTATCCTATTTTCATTTAAAAAAGACAACTCTATTTCAGCGGGAATAACTTCCCCACTTATTGTTCTTATCGCAATATCTCTCACACCAATTTTAAGACCAGCATTATTATAAACTATTGCATTTTCAATTACGTGATAGCATGTTGCTAAATACCCATCATCATTTACAAAAAAGGCTGTTCCAGCCCCTCTGTATACCTTGTTGCTCACGTCATCCGACGTATTAATTAATAAAGCAACAATCGATTCTTTGACCCTTTGAACCCTCTCCTTGCCTAAAGATTGGGCTAGTAAGCTTACTGGAGCTAATAAGATTATAATTAATAGTGTTTTTTTAATCATCTGTATTTTGTTTGGATAAAGCATTATTATTTTAAAGCCCCCGCCTTCACCAGCGCCTCCACCTGCTTTTTTAACTCTTTGAGCGCAGCCACTTCTTTCTTTAAATCTTCAATCTGTTTTTGCTGCTCCTTCACGGCATTCACCAGAGGCATGACAAAATCGGAATACGCCAAAGAATACGTGCCATCAGGCGATCTTTGCAGACCGCTAAACTCTACACCTAGGTCCCTCATTACTTTCTCTACATCCTGCGCAATGAATCCATCATGACGTAATTTGCTCTTGTCAGCAGTGTAGTAGTAGGAGGCTGGTTTTAGCTTGGTAATAAAGTTTAGCCCCAAACGGGAAGTGTATTTGATGTTTTGCTTCAAACTGCGGTCGGAAGGAGTTGACCAAGGGACGGCACCTTCGATGACTGTGACATTTACGTCTCCTATGCGGACTTTGTTGGATGCGTTGACTTGGGCGTTTGCACCGATGGCGGTGGCGTTGGTTAGGTCGCCAAGTGATATGACAGTGTTGTAGCCTAAAAACGTATTGTAGCTACCAGAAACATTGCCTTGGCCCGAAAAATAGCCACTTGCTGTATTGTAGCTGCCAGTTGAGTTAATAGTAAGTGAAGATACGCCAGTAGCGGTGTTATTGCTGCCACTGATATTGTTTACCAAGGCGGCATTCCCGTGAGCAGAATTGTTGTGGCCAGACGAGTTTGAAAATAATGCCCAAAATCCTGTAGCGCTATTATAGTTGCCAGTCAAATTTGAACGTAAAGCTCCGTTTCCATGAGCGGCATTATAACTTCCCGTTGTATTATAGTAAAGCGCCTCTACCCCTGTTGCTGTACTCCCTCTTCCTGTTTTGTTGTATTTTAATGAACCCGCCCCCGATGCCGTATTGTCACTTCCGTCTGTATTTAACCATAGGGCTTCGTATCCTATTGCCGTATTAAAGTATCCATTTTTATTATAACGCAACGATTCCCATCCAATAGCGGTGTTGCCAGTGCCGTCAAGATTCTCTCTTAATACGTCAGCGCCAATTGCTACATTGCCCGCGCCAGTTGTATTGGATTTTAGGGCATTATTTCCAAGGCTTACGTAAGTGGTATTCAATGATGCGCTATTTGTGCTACCCTTGAACCCCTGCGGAGTAATTGTGATGGCACCATTTACAGTGTTTAGGGAGTTAATTTGCCCGCACGTCCGAATGCTTACAAACGCAAGTATGATAAATATACATTTCATGGAATAATTATACGTTTCTCGGGAAGTCCCTTGGAATGATAGAGGTCAAGTCTTGCTTTAATACAATTTATCTAGGCTTTTATTTAGTGTTTACATCAACGGGGCGACAGCTAGCGCTTGCAATCGAAAATTCTCCTGAAGATGTCTCTGATTTTACTAGAATATTATTGACATATATGCTAGCCTTTACGCTACCACCTTCACTCCCATTCTGTGCATTGATATACAAAAAGTCGCCCCCTTTAGCTGTTATGCGTCGACTCCATCCAACATAGCCGCCTGCTTTATCTGTACCACCTGTTGAGTTTGTATAGCTAATATCACATTCACGACAGTCAACTCTATATTCTACACTATAATCCGACACCTCGTCAACCGACTCTTTTGCAATCAGAAAAAAGAGAAATCCCCCAATAATGATAGACAGTATACTAAACATCTTGGAGCCATCCCTTATAAGGCCAATTAGCGCAAAGACGGCCAATGCCATTAAACCAAGGCTCAATAATAATCTAGGTGTAAAAAACAGGAGGATTGAAATTACAAGCGCTATAATTCCAAATGTACTGGAACGAGGTTGAGT
Organism: Runella rosea; assembly: GCF_003325355.1. GTDB lineage: Bacteria > Bacteroidota > Bacteroidia > Cytophagales > Spirosomataceae > Runella > Runella rosea. Next base: position 72,831 of record NZ_CP030850.1, on the reverse strand, counting down.
AGACATTTTTTATTTTTATCGTTGAGTATTCGCTTTAATATAATCTTCTTCTAATCAATTCTGTCACCTTCCAAATCGCCTTTATATCTTCAATCTTTACCGTGATGGGCCCATGAATGGCGTTATCTGAAATCAATTCCAGTTGGCCCGTGGCCTGCAAAGTGTTTTTCATTATCCTTTTAATGACAAATGAATTTCTGTACACCACAGCGTAAATACCGGGGTTCAGATATTCCCATTCCGATATTTCTTGAAAAAAAGCCAATACCCTATCTCCCCTTTGCATACCCGGCTCCATACTGTCCCCGTCAACTGAAATGGCAATAGCCTTATCATATTTTACTCCGTAATCTGGCACTACATACTCGTAATCGGATATGTATTCGGTATAGTTATCCAAATTCTCTACAAATCCCGCACGGGCATTTACGCCAATCAAAGGCACTTTAATCAAATGCTCAGGGATATAGGAGGTAACCCCTCTGGGCCCTCTCAACATGGGAGACTGGTAAGCAGCCCCATTTTCTTGAACATCAGATCGTTCTTTTTTTTCGGGGAACATCTCCCCCTCCCCAGTTAGAAGCCAATTTTCATTGAACTCAAATGTAGAGGACATAATTTTTAATAATCTTTTACCTAGTCCTTTATGTCCTTTTTCCAGCTTTGAAAGATAAGACTGCTCCATTTCAACGCGTTCCGCAAACTCCACCTGATTAAACCCAAGCGTTTCGCGTAAATATTTCAATCTCTCTCCTACTGTATTCATCTGTAAATCAATGGTTTTCATTTTTGTAGAATGGCTGGATTAAAAAAATAGTACCTTTTACTAAAAAAATATGTCCTATCGCTTGGAATTTTTATGACCTTTTACCTATATTTGTACTCAATAAACAAGCACTAGCAAATATAACAATATGCAACAGGCAGAACAAAATAAATTGAGTGAACGGCACGAAGAGCTAATGGGCTACCAACTGGTAACTACGGCCATTAAGGAAGCGGGGGTAAATCGGGCTACTTACTACCGGATATTGAACGGCGAGGTTAATCCATCGGCCAAAACATTGAAGGCGATTCTATCCGCTCAAAAGAAAGTTTTGACCGCAACCAAAAGAGAACTCCAAAAAGCCTAACGCCATGGGAGCCGCCACCAACACCCCTACCACCGCCGTCCTGCTTACACCGCAACAATACGCGTCATTGATGGCCATTGTGGAAAAAGTAGAGGCGTTAGAGGCAAGAATCAAAAGCCTCGAAACCAATGGCAGAAGGCCCGCCCAGCTTGACCCAATCCTGACGGTGGAAGAAACCGCCAAACGACTCGGCAAATCGACAAAGACCATTTACCGCCGCATTGCAGAGCAAAAAATCAAAACGGTGTCGACGGATGGCAAATCCTACGGAATCCGTGAAAGTGAAATCAATAAGTACCTCGAAAGATAACCAATAACGCTTACCTCTTAAACCATGAAAAAGACCTCAAAAAAATCATTATCGCTTGCCTCGAAATTGCGCCGCAATCTTCGCATGGGCAAAATCTGCATCGTTGAATTCCTTAAAGTGGAAGATGGGACCATTACCCGTCGCCGCGTCAGAGCCTTATCGTCTGGTGACACCAAGGGTACTGGCCAAAAGCCCAAAACGGGTATTGTTTGCTTTTTTGATTTGAAAATACAGGCGATTCGCTGCTGTCGGACTGAAAACATTCTTTCTGTGCAGACCGAAGCCCAAAAGATGCGTGCCGATATGCGCCGCGCTCGCTACGAAAAAGCCGTTGAGGTGGCGGCGTTCTACGACATATCTGTAAAAGATGCGTGGGCTATTGTACTGGACAAAATTCAACTAAGGAGCTACGAGTCTGAGCGGCAAGAAGACTACTACCTCAGCGGGGAATACCTGTTTGACCTTGCTGACGCCAAGCATTAATAGGGTTTAGGAGTCCAGAATGGGGCGGTAAATGCTCCGCTCCCATTTTCCTTCCCCTACTAAAAGACAGAGGCGGTTCGCCGCTGCGATTTTCATAATGTTGATGTGAGTCAGATTCGGGGCGAAGCCTCTTTGCTCCGAATTTTCCTTTCTAACTTCCAAAACCGCTTTTCTCATGAAAAAGACCTTGACATACATCGCCCACGCCCTGATTTTACTGGCTGGCTCAACACTGTTTTACTTATCACTTTTCACGATTTAGCCTTTAAAACCATGCAAAAACCACTAATGAACGACGATGACGTGTGGGGCGTGTTCCTCACTGGTATTTTATGCGCCTTGGGCTCAGCGGCCATCGTTGGCGCTGTATTGTACTGTGGTTCTCAACTCATAGCCTTTCTGACGCGATGAGACGCACACCCAAACAACCCAAAGACACCTTTACACCCTTTATCATGGTGTTCTTTTTAGCCATCATGGCCAAGCTGCTTTACTGCGTATTTGTCCTGTTCAAAATGGGCGCTTTTGATAACCTTTTCTAAGCCATGATGACTAGCCAACAATCCTTGCATCATTACCTAAGCGCCTATCACAGCTATAACCGATGCGTCCAAGAGTTGATGTACACGGCACCCGAAACCGAAGAGGAGCTAAAGGCGCACTTTGATAAAGTCCACGCTAAATGGCTTGAATTAAAAGCCCTTGAAGCGGGGCACTACGCCAAAGAATCCGAAGAAATAACCATCATTTAATTTTTAACCATAAACACACAGTACCATGCAATCGACCGAAATTGTAACCGCCGAAACTTTGGAATTCACCGACTTGGAAGTTTCCAAGCCCGCCGCCCTAAATGTGCCTACCGTGGATTTGACCGAAATGACAGAAATGCCCGATTTGGATGCGGGTAATGTCATGCTGCTTGACCTTTCGTCTGAATATTGGTCGCCATTGAATGCAGGAGAAGCAAAACGACTGCTGTTTGTTAAAATTGACAATACACAGGTGCAGGATATTAACGACCCTAATCTGATTCTACACCTGCCCTGCGCCTTTTTTCTGGAAAAAGACAAATCGGGCATTAAGCAAATCCGTAACGGGTCAAAACGCCTAGTAGCTGCTCTGGAAAATGTACCGGCTGGAATGCCGCTTCTGATTACCTACAAAGGTAAAATCCAGAACAAGAACAATGCATTCAAGTCCGACAACTGGTCCGTTAAACCTATCATCATCAAAATCTAATGAGCGCTGAATTCAACGATATTTTAGCGGCCATGGAATCAGCCACAATCGGAGAGCGGGAAATCAACCCGCTCTCTTATGACCCCGCTGATTATGCCACGATTCAAGATGTGGTAAGCCACCTTTTGAACCGAAAAAAGACCATTGAGGTCAAAGAGCTTCTACCCCAACTTTCTCTGAATGGTACGGTGATTCAGGACCCGATGGAAAGTTACCTCAAACGCCCCGCCAACAGTGCCAGCGCCTTGAAGCAAATCTTAAAGACACCATTGCATTATTGGTGTTATCTGCACGAGAAAATTCCAATCCAGTCTAAAAAAGCCTTCGAATTCGGGACTTTTTGCCACATGGCATTTTTGGAGCCCGAGTTGTTTGATGCGCTGATTGTAGAGCCAAATTATAGCCTATCTTCTACGGAAGGGGTTAAAAAATCGGTGGAGTTTTGGGAGAAAACCCTTAGAGGGGTAATGAAGAAATCGGGTAAACGCCATTTGCTTTCCAATGCCCGTGCTGCCGTCAAACGTGCGGGGCTTAGTCTTGCCAAAATTGACGGAATGCGCCGCTACCGTGAGGAGCTTTCAAATCGTGCGGGCAAAATCTGTGTGGGCGAAGTGGACAAAAAGAAAATAGAGCTTGTACGCAGGCATTATTTCACTTACGGCGGCGGTATTCTACCTGCTTTGATGAAAGGTTCAGCCAACGAGGTAAGTTTCTACGGTAACGACCCTGTAACAGGTTTGCCCGTTAAAATTCGCCCCGATGGTCTGCAATTGGAGGAAAACATTGGATGTAACGCCATCATTTCCTTTAAGACTACCAGCGCCGAAGATGTGGACAAATTCGCCTACGATGCCGCAAAATTTCAATACCAAATGGCCGAAGGGATGTACTTGGAAGTGGCTTCACAGGTGACGGGCAGGAAGTTCAATGCCGTGATTTGCGTGATGCTCCAGACCGTAGAACCATTTTTGCCAGCGGTGTTTATGTACCATCCCGAAGACCTTCAAAACGGGAGGTACCGTTACCGCTGCGCCATGGCCGACGCCCAAAAATGCTTGGAGGCTAAATCTTTCCCAGGCTTCGACGCAAAGGCAGAATTTGGCGACATGGGCATTATTCAACTGGCCCTACCCGAATGGTCAAAACGTGAAATCAAACCGATGGACATTGAAAACTAGCAACACAAATGGAATTTCAAGAAGCAAAAGCGGCACTTCTGCTGTCCGCAAAACAGGCCGACGCCTGCGCAGAACAGTATAAAAGAGCCGCAAAGACAGAAACGCACACTGAATTATTGACGGTGGTAAAAGAAAATATCGCGTGGTTAATTAGAAACAATGCCACCGATGCCGAAAGATTGGAACTATGGTTTGGCGAAACGATTTTGGCCGAAAATAATATTTTCATTCGCGGAGAAAGGCAACTAGGTTTCTCAGAAAACGCCTTCCTTGTGCTGTTGGGCAGTTCTCAGGCCACGGTCAAAACGTGTAACAGTTCTCAGGCCACGGTCAAAACGTGTGACAGTTCTCAGGCCACGGTTGAAACGTGGGGCAGTTCTCAGGCCACGGTTGAAACGTGTAACAGTTCTCAGGCCACGGTCAAAACGTGTGACAGTTCTCAGGCCACGGTCAAAACGTGTAACAGTTCTCAGGCCACGGTCAAAACGTGTGACAGTTCTCAGGCCACGGTCAAAACGTGTGACAGTTCTCAGGCCACGGTCAAAACGTGTGACAGTTCTCAGGCCACGGTCAAAACGTGTGACAGTTCTCAGGCCACGGTTGAAACGTGGGGCAGTTCTCAGGCCACGGTCAAAACGTGTGACAGTTCTCAGGCCACGGTTGAAACGTGGGGCAGTTCTCAGGCCACGGTCAAAACGTGTAACAGTTCTCAGGCCACGGTCAAAACGTGTGACAGTTCTCAGGCCACGGTTGAAACGTGGGGCAGTTCTCAGGCCACGGTCAAAACGTGTGACAGTTCTCAGGCCACGGTCAAAACGTGTGACAGTTCTCAGGCCACGGTTGAAACGTGGGGTGGAAAGCTAATTACTAACTGCGAGGGTGGGTTGATTCAAAATCGAACTACGCGAAAGATTGAGATCAAGAAATCTAATTACGAACTGTTAATTATTGAATGATATGAACGCTTTTTTAATTGCCAATAAAAACTTTGAGGTGCAGTATTTGCTAGGCAACGCCAGTGTTACACAGCAACTCACATTTTTAAGTTATTCGCCAAGTGGCAGCTTTGCCACGTTTGCGCATCCCGCGCCGCACACCGTTTCCATGGTTGCCACCGCCCGTCCACAAGTCAACGCTGATGGCACGCGCCCCATGGAACTTGACCCAAAATTGGGCATGGTGCCTAAGATGTGGTTTACCTACAAGCCCAAGGAGGTGAAAACGCTGAGTATTCCTTGCAAGAATATTCAAAAAGCCGTCATGCTCGCATGAAAACCATCGTAACAATTCCAGAGAAAGTCCCAAGCAACAACGGCAAAAGAGGATTATTGAGAATGCATTGGTCAAGGCGAGGGGATTTGAAAAAAAAATGGACGAGGCTTTTTTTGACTCAACCCCATAATATTCACACAGGACGCGTAAAAATCCATTTTACGCATTATCACCGAGGGATGGCCATTCAGGATGCCGAAAACCTTTCCAGCACTTCTAAAATCCCGTTGGACGCCCTAGTGGCCGCTGGCATTATCACAGACGACAAAATGAAGGTCATTGGTACGCCTACCTTTTCGCAGGTCAGAGTTAAGGAGAATCATCAAGTACAGACCATCATTGAAATTGAAGATTTAGAGTCAGAATAGTCACATTTTAAACAACCAAAAACACATGTCAAACCAAACACCGCAGACCGTCCCTTTTGTGTTTCCCGAAAAAACAGAGCGCGTGCAGTATAAGCACATCTTTACCGAGAAGGAACTACTTGAACTGGGCGAACAGCTCAACAAGCAGCTGAGAGAGAAAAACCAGATGGAGCTTGATAAAAAAAGCGCCGTATCTACTTGGAAAAGCCGTATTGAGGCCAAGGATGCCGAAATAAACATTACTGGCAACTTCCCGAATGACCGCTACAAATTTGAGCCCGTTGAGGCTAAAAAGATGATTGACGCAAGTACACTCTGTTGGAATTATTTCCATCCTGAAAATTGGGAATTGATTGAAACGGTTAAGCTCACCACTAAAGAAGTCCGTGAGTACTTTCCCAAGCGCAAAAATCTCATTAACAAAACTTTCGAGTGGTATAATCCATACACCGACCTTATGGTTGACTCCCGCCCCATGTCTACGGAAGAACTTCAGTTAACCATTGACGAAGAACTATCGGCAGCCGAGAAAGATAAAGAAGATCAAGACGACTCTCCTTTTGGACCACTCGACGAAACACCCAAGAATAAGAAGAAATAGGTCAATGCCACACGCTTAACTACCCTGCTAAACCCGCCCCTGATACGAAGTCAGGGGCACAATTTTAAAACTATGAGTCTTCATTCTTCGGATAGCTCATTAAGGCCATGCAACCAAGTTACATTAATTGCCTAACCACGAAAATGAATATCAGCCAAAGGCTTGCGATACGTAAAAAACTGAATGTTTCAGCCTCCGAGTTTGAACTGATGGAGTTGATTCATGTCAGCTTAACCCCTTTGTCTCTTTCTCAGCTGGCCGAAGCACTTGGATTGTCTAAAAAGGGAATTGACAAAGCCTCCAACCGGCTTGTTGAGCAGGGCCATTTGGTAAAATCGGGAGGTAAACTGTCCGTCTCTAAAAGTACAATCGTAGAACTAAGTACTACGAAATCTGAAAACGTAGAACTAAGTACTACGCCAAACAATGAATCCGTAGAACTAAGTACTACGATTGAAAAGATTTTAGAACAAAGTTCTACGGAAAATGGGGAGCAAAGCGAGAATCGTAGAACTAAGTACTACGACGTAGAACAAAGTGCTACGATAACCGACGATGAGCCTCACGCATACACACACGGGGGGAGTAGTAATAATATTAATATTTATTTTGAGACTCTCAAAGAAGAAAAAATAAAAGAAAAAATTAACCCCCTACCCCCTGATAAAAAAGAAAACCAAAAAGAAGAAATGGTTTTGAGGGCCAAAAGACGGGCGGAGCTACATCGGCTGCTGGTTCGTCGGGGGAAACGGCTCAAATGTTTGCCGAAACGAAAAAAGCCCATCAACATCCCATTCGACGATTGGTGGAATGCTTACCAGAAAAAAGTTGACCGAAGTGTGAAGCTTGAAAAGAAATGGGAAAGGCTGACGGACGAAGAAAGAGCAAAAGCCATGCAACATACCGCCGCCTACGTGCTGGCCACCCCAGACAAGAAGTACCGAAAAAACCCCGAAACGTATCTCAACAACAAATCATTCAACAACGAAATCATTCAGGAAAATGGCAAATCCAACATCATTCGACCAAGTGGCTACGGCGTTGCTCCCATCAGCCAACCAACCAGACCCAGTCCACCCACTGTCAAGCCTGGTCAAATGGGCCCTATCGAACTATGACCAGATTACAGAGCTCGGAATTACCAACAAAGAGCTTATCAACGCCATGGGGAAGGTTGTTGACGCACGTTTGACGGAGCGAAAGAAAGAGCAGTACATGTCCGCCATTTCCGCCCCATCCTCAAAAATCACTCTTTCGGCCCGCCAGCTCAAAGACCTTGCCACCAAAGTAGGTAATGAACTATCGGCGGTCGAGCGCTGGTCAAAACCTTTCAGTCCAGACACAAACGCCAGTACGTTCAATCTGCTTTGCCTGTACTTTTCTGGAGATTCCAGAATGCTGCAATCTGGTATTCATCCCGACAAAGGGTTGTGCCTTCGAGGTCCAGTGGGTTGCGGCAAAAGCGTTCCGATGCGTATTCTTTCCTATTCACCCAATTTTGCTTTAGAAGGGCAATGCATCAATCCCGTTGCCAATTTTCAGTTTATTTCGACCGAGCAGATCCGCACGCTTTGCGACAATGGCACCTCGCCCAATATCTACGCAAATCTTCGTCAGGCGTCGGCCAATTTTAAACACCTTACCTCACAAAATTACATTGGATGGTGTATTGACGACGTAGGTAGTGAAGACATGGGCAAGTACAAAAAATCGTACATCGCCAATATTTTAGACGAAATCGAGCGGTCGCAAAAGGGGAATTATCATTACTTCCACATCACCACCAACCTTGACGACGAAAAGTTTGCCGCTGCTTACGGCGACCGCCTTTTGTCCCGGTTGTACCAAATGTTCAACGTCATTGACTTCCCTTCTGATGCCCCTGATTTGCGCCGAGCTTCGGTCAATTTAGGTGGAGAAATACAACTTTAAACCAATCAATTTTCAGCAATCCAATTTAATCTCTAGCAAAATGTTCACAGAAATCAAAAACATTCAGAGTTCAGACGAAAACGTAATGAAGTTCGTCTTTGAAAAAGATAATGCGGTCGCCGAGGCCGTTTTGTACAAATATCCGACCTACGAAGATAGAACGGTGATTTGTTGCTCTACCCAGTCAGGCTGTCCTGTTGGTTGCCGTTTTTGCGGGGCAGGTGATTATTTTGTTCGCTCCCTAAAAGCCGAGGAAATTGTGTTTCAAGTTGACCACTGCCTACAAAGCCAAAACATTGACGCTTCCAAAATTCAGAAGTTTCAAATAATGGTAATGTCAATGGGTGAGCCGCTTCTTAATTTCAAGGAACTGGAAAAAGCTTTTGAAATCTTGTACTCAAAATACCCACAGGCAAAACTGCTTATATCTTCAATTGGGCCTCAAATAAACTATGAACCAGTTATACAAATGGCCCAAAGAATCCCTACCGTTGGCTTGCAGTTCTCTGTTCACGAAAGCACCGACGAAAGCAGAGACAAGCTTATTCCCTTCAAAGGAAAGTTAAAATTGACTACTATTTCCCAGATTGGTGAGGCATTTTTGATTCTTACAGGACGCAAGCCATTTTTCAATTATTGCGCCCACGAACATAACAGTTCGCAACAGGACGCCGACAACATAGCAGCATTATTCAACCCTGATGTGTTTGAGGCTACAATTTCAGTCGTTTGCGAGCGTGACGAAAGCATTGCGGCGGCAAATGTTAGACAGCGTGAACTAGCTTCAAGTTTCATGCAAAAATTGGCGGCTCATGGATTTTCAACCAGAATGTTTGACCCAGCAGGACAAGACGATATTGGTGGCGGTTGTGGCCAATTGTGGTTTGTTCAAAACTGGATGCAAAACAACCAGCACCTAGCAAAAAAATCTGTTGGATTTGGAATGGAAGTCATTCACGCGCCAAAGGAAGCGGAGCTTGTTTAAAATTGGGCGGGGTTCGCGTTGGTATCTAAAAACAATCACCCCGCCCCTTTTTTATTACCACTCTGCTATTTGCAATAATTACATCAATTGTTGTATTTTTGGGCATGGCAGGCCGACCCACGAAATACAATGAAAAATTTGCTGATTTAGCGTACAGCTTTTGCCTGTTAGGGGCGGACGATGCTTTTTTGGCGCTTGAGTTCGGAGTTGACGAGGCCACGATTAACCGGTGGAAAATCAAATACCCCGAATTTTGCGAGTCCCTAAAAAAGGGAAAGGCTATTGCTGACGCCAAAATTGTCCAATCTCTTTACAAACGTGCCAAGGGCTTTGATTTCACGGAAAGGCATTACGAGCTAAAAAAGGTAAAGGCGGGACAGGGAGAAGTTGAGAAAGAGGAAATGGTTTGCGTTAAAAAAGTGGTCAAGTACATAGCCCCCGACCCTGTTTCTATCATCTACTGGCTTAACAATCGTCAGCCTAAGTACTGGAAAAATAAGCAGCCTGATTTAAAGCCCGACACCCCCGACAAACCCAAACCGCCTTGGCTCACTTCTGATAACTTAGACGACGATGGACCTGACGAGTAAATACGTGGGGAAATCATCGAAGTTCAACCCCAATCTTCGCTTTTTAGAAAAGGAAATTAAAAACTACCGTGTTCTGGCGCTTCAAGGAGGAACCCGTTCTGGGAAAACTTATGGCGCGATTCATTTTATTATTCGCTCCATTGAACGTTACAGTGGTCAAACCATTTCGATGGCACGCGAAACATTCCCTGCACTGCGCGGGTCGGTGATGAAGGACTTTTTCACTGAAATGAAAGAGATTGACCTTTATACCGCCAAAGACCACAATAAAACCTATAACGAATATCACTACAAAGGGAACGACGTCGAATTCTTCAGCATCGACGACGAGCAGAAAGTACGGGGACGTAAGCGCGATTTGGTATTCATCAACGAGGCTAACGAGATTTCATTAGAGGTATGGCGACAGCTTATCTTACGTACCACCTCAAAAATCATCATTGACTATAACCCGTCAATGCCTGATTCGTACATCTACGATGAGGTGTTACCACGCAACGACTGCGCTCACATCGTCACCACCTACAAAGACAACCCACACCTACCCCACGCTCAAGTAGCTGAAATCGAACTATTGCGCGATACCGACCCCGATTATTTTAGTGTGTTTGGTTTGGGACAGCGCGGTACTAACCGCATCCGTATTTACGTCCATTACAAAGTGATGGATACGGGGTGGCCTGCGTGGTTCGATGAAGAATCCTACGGGTTGGACTTTGGCTTTAACTCTCCTTCCTGTCTGATGCACTGCGGGGTTCGTGATAATGGCAATTTCTGGAAAGAAGAACTTTATGAGCCGGGGCTTAATACGCCCCAGCTTATTGACCGTCTGGGTAACATCATCCAAAACCGCAACATTCCTATTTACTGCGACAGCGCAGCGCCTGAGAAAATCAACGACTTGAACAATGCGGGTTTTAACGCCATGGCCGCTGATAAGTCGGTCAAGGACGGGATTGACTTTGTACAGTCGCGGCCGCTGTTTATTCACGCCGATTCGGTCAACACCCTAAAGGAGATTAAAAAGTACCAATGGAAGGTCGTAAAGCTTACGGGTTTGAAACTGGATGAGCCTGTAAAATTCGACGATCACGCCATGGACGGAGGGCGATATGGCAGCTACTCACATTACAGATTGCAAGGCTTTACCGTTCGGTCAAGTTCAAATAGGTAGCCTTCGCAAAAAAAACTTTTGCTTTTTTGTTAAAATACATCAATTGTTGTAATATTGCAACGGTCGCTTGCTGGTGTAAGCAGTATGGGTTGTGTTACTGACGACACTTCCAATACTGCAATCTTTCCCCAAGCATGGCCAATCCTTCGCTAGTGACGACCAATCCTTTTGTAAGTGCAAATCTCCACTTTAAAAAACTTATACAATGTCGTCACTCATTTATAACTGTAGCCCAACCATTGCCACGGTTGCCTCTTTAACTCAAAACATTTGTAAGCATCCCGGCAAAGAAGTAAAGCTGGCATTTATGCAGATTTTGGGTACTGCCGATTTTACCACCTCCGCCACGGCCGAAACCGACATTGCTTTGCAATCCGTTTGGACTGCCCGTCTGGCTTTGACCACTACCTCTCGCATTGTCATTACACCAGAACTTGAAAACTTCGCCATCCCCGCAACAGAAGCTCGTGTGGTTGACACTCAATCTGCGCGTCGTATGGGGCGTTTGGCTAATGGCGCGCCCGTGTCTGTTCCTTTTCGTTTAGACAGTATTACCGCTGCTGACATTGCTGAAATCCGCAAAATGTTTGCGCTTTCCAACCGCTTTGGGCAGCCGACCAAGTTGGCTTTCATGCCCATGTATGAAAACAACATGGTTCGGGCCAAAAAGAGCTCTACAAACTATTTTGGGATTCCTATCTATTCTGCGCAAATCTCTGACCCTATCAAATCAATTGAAGATGATTGGGATTATGCAACTGGCTCTTTTATGCTTCCTTACGGATGGTCAGTCGGCACCGAACTTGTGGATATTGCTTTCTCACCGTTTGATTTGCTTCAATAATGATTAAGGTGAAACTCGTGTCGGTGGAGGGCATACCGCTCGAAACCGACTACCAACACGCTTTGAAGATTTTTGAGATTCAGAATAATTCAAACAGCAAATGTTGGGAACTAAGCAAAGAGGATAAAAACTACGAATTCAACGAAAGTGGCATACTCACAAGACGCGATACGGGAAAGAATAAAGCAGCCAAAGAATCAAGCGATTCTTAAAGTTGCCGCTGCTGACAATGCCTGGTGTAGATTCCACGCCCGTAACGCTACGCGTATCGGTGATTTGGGTTCTCACTTCTTTCGGTTTCGTGACAAGGTGCATTCCATTATCACGGTTCCTAAAAAACAGGATACTTTTTGGAAGGTCTTTGACATACCGTTGGTTTCGACCAACATCATACAAGACGCGGCTGATGAACTCAACCGCGTCTTTACGGCTAATGATCGCTACGAAGAATTTCAGTTTGCTACTCCCGAACTGGCCCAAGACTTTCGGGAATTTTTACACAAAAGCAAATTGGGCAGTATCGACTCTGACCGCGTATTCAACCTTGCGTTAGAGCAGCCGACCACTTTTGCAGTACTGGATTTGCCAGCCGAACAAACAACGCTTTTCCCAGAGCCGTTCGTGACATTTGTGGAGGCCGACCAAGTGCACGATGCCCAGAAAGACACCACTGGAAACGTCGACCTGATTATTTACAAAACCGATTCGGGTTTCGTGGCCATTGACGACGCTTTTTATCGCATTTTCGATAAAGACACTTTTGAATTCAAATCCGAAGTGCCGCACTTTCTAGGGTTTTGCCCTGCCTGTTTGATTTGGAATGATGTACTTTCCGATTCAAATGGGCTTCGCACATTGGGGCCCGTCATTCCGCTGGTTTCACGTCTTGACCGCTACGCCATGCAGCGGGCTTTCGAGCACGATGTTGACCTGTACGCCGCTTTTCCTTCCATGCAGGTGCCCGAGGAATCTTGCAATTATGTATCAAGCGAAGGTCACCGCTGTAATGGCGGTTTTTTCCGTATTGGCACAAGCAATGAGTATAAACCCTGTCCAGAATGCGAATCCAAAAAACACCGTGGACCTGGCACAACCTACTTTATCAAGCCTGCCATGATGAAAGAAGGTATTACGAAGGTGGCCTCTTTTATCGAAGCGTCAACCGCTCCTTTGGAATATTATACCAAGAAGAATGACGAGTTAGAAAAGCGCTTGTATGAAATGTTGACTGGCAAGAAAAAGCAGGATACCCGCAAAGATGCCGTCAACGAAGACCAGATACGCGACGAGTTTGAGGCCCGCAAATCCAAGTTGAATTATTGGGCCGAAAATATGCAGGCAGTGAGAACCTTTATCATTTCCACAGCGGCCAAACTTCGTTATGGGAATGCATTTGTTAGCTATGTTTTCAAAAATGGCAACCAGTACCATTTGGAAACGTTGACGGATATGCTGGATGAATTTGACCGCATGAAAGCAACTGGCTTGCCGGTGTACCTACTAGATGAGCAGCTGAAGAAAATTGAAGCCCTCATTGTTCGCAACAACGACACACAGGAAAAGCGTCTGGCCATCATGCGATTGTTGGAGCCTTACCGCAATTTGTCGCTATCGCTGCTCGACCCCACGTCTGTTGAATACAAAATCAAGGCCGATTTGCCTCAGCTCATTGAGCAATTCGAGCTAGATAACAATACCACCATTGAGGAGTTTGGTGCCAAAGCAACCCTCTCAAAAAAGCTTTCTTCAATTCAAACACAATTAATTCGCTATGCAAACCAACGCAGCGGCCTCAACGCCTCCCCCAACGGAGACGGCCAAAACAAACCCATCGGATCCCAAGCCGTTAGACAAGTTGCCTGAAACGCCCGTGGTTGACCTGACCAACGCAGCGGCCTCAACGCCTCCCCCAACGGAGACGGTACCAGAAGATAAAACCTTTGAGCACTCAATGGACAAATCTGAAAGTGTGACCGTGAAGGGTAAAGACCTTGCAAATGTGTACGTCATTGAGAAGTACCTGAAAACAGGTCAAACTACCCGTGTTGCTGAAAAAATGACTGGGGCTGTGGTAGTTGTACATGCCGATGAATTTGAGTCTTACATGGCTTCATTGAAAAAGCTTGGCAATATCGAAACCAAGGTTTTGCACAAGCCTGAATAATTTTTACCCATTTTAACACCCAAGCAAAATGACCTTAGCAGAATTACTCACACTACTTGCGGCCAACCCCGATTTAGCCAATCAGCTTTTTGACGCCCGAGTGGCTGAAATCCAAACGCATCTAACCAGCAAAGGGTTTGTCATTAAGCCACAGGCTGATTTTGACAAAGCCATTGCCGATGCCAAAAAAGAAGGAGATGGCGAAGCTACCAAACGAAATCACACCGATTGGAGCAAAGCCCTTTCTGATGTTCTTGGAGTTCAAAAGCCCGATGGCATAAAAGAACTTGACTTTTTTCCCGAAGAAATAAAAAAACGTATCACCATGCCGACCGACCAAAATCAAACCGACAAAGACCTTAATGATTCGCGCATCAAGGCTTTGGAGGACAAAAACAAAGAGTTACTTGATTCTATCGCTAATAAGGAAAAGGCCCTTTTTGAGCGCACAAAAAAGGCCACGATAGACGCTCATATCAATTCTTTGAACATTGCTGTTCCCGCCCATTTGAAGACCAACGAAGAAATTGAAGCCTACCGACAGGCGCAAAGAAATCTAGTTCGGGCTTCTCTTTTGGGTATGAAAGCCGAAGAAACCTCAGACGGTTCGTTGGCTTTTTACGGGGAAGATGGCAAAGCGCTGGCCGATGCCGCTGGCAAACCGCTCGGTGTAGATGCAATCACCAAGCAGTTTTACGGGCCGCTTTTGGCTCCCAATTCTCACCAACAGGGCGGAACAGGTAGTAATCCTACTGGCGGTTCTGGTGGAAAGTACGGCGTGCCGTTTGCTGAATTCCAGAAGGCATTAGCTGAACAAGGAATAGCGCAGGGCAGCGAAGAATTTAACAAAGAATTTGCTGAATACGAGAAAGTGAACCCCACTTTAGCGTAATCAAAACAGTGCATCAAAGGCCAGTCAGGCGACCAACCGACCAACCACAAGCGACGGAAACGAAATCAATTTTCTAACCGTCAACTTTTTAGTACAATGGCTCTTTTAGATGCAACCATATTTCAAAAGGGTACCTCCATTGCTACGGATACATTCAAACAGGATGAACTCCGTAAGCCAGAAATGGGAATCGTACAAGGATTCATGGAGGGTACCAACCGCGTAGTTCGCGCAAGCGAGCTCGTGAAAATGCGTGACCCGAAACGCCCCGTTGAAGTCGCTGTTTTAAAGCGCTTTGACCCCGAAATCGGCACAGTACGTGCGCTGGATGTTACGCCTACTCAGTCGCAATCGGCGGTTGTGGGTTTAAACTGGTTTACGCGTACATTTTCGATTGTGTCAGTAGGTGCTTATAACGCATCCAACTGGTTTGATGCCGCTCAGCAATTGGCTTTTGATTTGGAAAACAACCTGCGTGCCGTGTACGGTACCGACAGCGACAGTCTTTCGGCGTATTTGGTTGCATTTTTGGAGGCGTCAATCAACCAGGCGTTGCCAGCAACATCTATTTTGGGTTTGACCATCAATGGCTCAACCAATAAAGTAACCGCTGCCATCAACGATTTTTATATCAAGATGCCCGCTTATTTGCGTGAGATGCAATTGACTGGTCCTTACCATGATTTTGCAAACGTTGGAGCGTACGCTCAAGAGTTGTACCGCAAAACCATGGGCCAATATCAGGGACAAAACCTTTCAATGCTCGGTGCGGGCTTTGACATATCCTTTGATACAGGTATTGCTCCTTCTGGTTCAGATGTAGAACTTCACTACTTAGCTCCGAAAGGAACACTGGGGCTTTTGAACTACGTCGAACACGATGCCCGTTCGAAGTCTGGTGGCGTAACTGGTGAGGGTTCTTACGAAGAGGGTCGCTTCATGTTTACGTGGGTGGACCCATTCGGTATGAAATGGGGCGTACTGTTTACGGGCAAATACAAAGACCTCTCAGGCACCTATGGTGCAGGCTTTGAGCGTGTGTATGTCCGTCAATGGGATTTTGCTGCCGACTTTGCCGCCGTTAAAGCGTACAGCTCAACAACCAACCGTTCGGTGGTTGTGAAGGCCTCGGCAACGGCGTAAGTTTTTTGATTTGCCATTTGTAGAACGAACAGTTAGTTCACATTCCCCCGTCCGCGTTGTGGCGGGGGAATTTTGTTAAAACCCAATCAATTCAATGATTAGAATCAAAGACATTCAATCCGAAATGGTGGGCCTGGTAGGGTTCCGACCTTCGTTTGATGATAACGACGCTGCGCTTACGGCCGACCTGTTGACAAGTACGAGCGGGTTGTATATCGACGGAATGCACCCACTTTTGACGCTTCGCAACATTGAGGCTGTCATGGAGGCAAACCCATTTACTAAAACGCCAGAATACAGCGATGCAGCCACCTACAAAAAAGGTCAAGTTGTTGCCAAAGTGTACAAGTATTACAAGTCACTTCAAGATGCCAATATTGGCAAATCCGTAGAGGAGGAAGATTCGGAGTGGTGGGAGCCAACCAGCCTTTTAGCTGAATTCCTGCGCCGAAAGTATGCCGATTCCGTATCAAGCGTGTTCAATACGCTATTGACCAACAAGAAGAATGCTGGTGCATACAAATCACTGCTTACCGAAAAGCAGCTTTTTTACGGAGAAGGCGCCACGACAATTGCGAAACAGGGCCGATTTGTAGGGTTTCAAATCAAAGGTACTTATGAAGATGTATTGATGATTCTACAAAAGGTTGGGGTTCAACTGTCGGCCAGCCAGTCCCTAACGCTTTATCTCTACCATAGTTCACAAAATGCCGCTTTGGGTACTGTTACGGCCGCCTATTCCAACACTAAGCGCTTTCAATACTTTGATTTTAAGATTGAGGCCAAAAACCCAAATCTGGTATTTTCACCAGATGCTTATTATACAATTGGGTATTATGAATCCGACTTGGTTGGGACTGCATACAGCGCCATTTGGGACTTTCTGGGTAGCGACTGCGCGGGCTGTGGCCACCCGAACGCCACCAATCGCTCATTCTGGTCGCCTTACATTTCGGTGCGCCCAATTGCCGTGACGGTTGGACTATTGGAGGAAGACAAAACTCAGACATGGATGGAAGCCGATATGGAGTTTTGTAACTACACCAATTGGGGCTTAAACTTGATTTTTGGTATTCATTGTGACGTTACCGATTTGGCAATTCGGCAAAAGGGAAACTTTGCTTCGGCCATCGCTGAAACGTTGAAGGTGAATCTATTGCAAGAAATCATGTTCACGCTTCGCAACAATACCACCGCGGGGGATGCGTCCAATCTCGCCTTTACTGAGCTTTCGTCGGAGTCCAATAAATACGGGAACCCGCACAAGCAACTAGAAAAGGTTGTGGATGCCCTGAGCTTTGATTTTTCTGGACTTTCGGGTGTTTGTTTGCCGTGTAATGATGCTGGGTATGCGGTCAGAACCGGAGCCATCTAAATCTATGCAAAATGGTAGCAAAAGCGTTTATCGGACTTCTGGACGGACTAACCTCCCTCGACATTGCGGCCATGGTCAAAGCCTCGGTCGAAGCCCACAAAGCAGAAATCGAAGACCTCAACACCGACCAACTCAATGCCGGGCTAAGCGCGAACGGTCAGCGCATTACGCCGCCGTACGTGCCGTTCACCGTAGCCGTCAAGCAGGCTAAGAATCAACCATCCGACCGCGTTACACTAAAAGACGAAGGGGATTTTCACAGAAGTATTTTTGTGAAAACCCATCAAAACGCCTTTGAAATGGATGCCACCGACCCCAAAACGCCCGCACTGGTTGGTAAATACGGAGAGGAGATTCTAGGGCTTACCGATAGAAATATTAATGAAGCCTCGGAAATTATCGAAGAAACGTTGGTAAAACAATTTGAGCAAAAAATTGACACTTATGCACCCAAAGAGCCCCGTTAGCATCACCCAAATTCCCAATGCCGTAGGAATTGACGGTGTGATTCAGAAAATCACCGACCTGTTGGGTGATGTGGTTTGGATTGAGCATGTCTATGGACGTGCCTGGTCACAAGTTACTGGCCTTGGTGACAAACCCAGAACGCTTCCATTTGCCTATACTGGTGAAGGGGAATATTTTGGTGTTTTGGAAAATGACTTTGTAGTCTCACAGGCATTTATCAAAATCGAAGGCCCTGAAAAGTATCCCGAGGGCGATGTTGGGCGTCGCAATGCTCGTACGGAGGCAAATCGGCCATTGTCCATAATTGTATGGGCCAATCTGGGCGCTCTCAATTTTATGTATAAGTCGGACTACCCATACACAGAGAATCTAAAGGCCGATCTGATGGAAAAGCTACGTCGCCTTTCTTGCCTAAAGTCCTTTGACGAATACACCGATGAGCCAATGGAAGTATTTCGCGGCTATGATGTTTCAAAGGTCGACGTGCGCTATCTGAAATACCCTTATGCCGCCATGAAATTAACTTTTACCGCCAAATATTACTCTCCATGCTCAACTTAGCCACACTCGTTTTTGTCGTTGCCCTGTTTTGTACGGGTGTACTGTTTTTGGCTTACAAATGGAAGGTGATTGCCAAGCTGGAAGGTTATCTCAAAAAGCCAGCCTGTTATTTCTGCCTTTCGTTTTGGCTTAGCCTGATTTGTCTTTGGTACGAAACCAAACCCTCACTAAGTTTTAGCTACGCCTTTTCGCTTGCCGCTGCGGGGCTTATCTGCGCCGTGATTGTTTCTTATATTCTACCCCGAATCATTCTGACAAATGAAAAAAATTAAGCTCAACACCCTGACGCTGGACCTGTGGGATTCTATGTCAATGCCCGCCGTGGCCGATAACTGGTTTAATTATTACCTTATCAATCAATCAGGGACTGGCTCAACCATTGAAGATGTGCGACGCCACTACTCAGGAGCTATTCTTCGTTTGCGGTCGGACGATTTGGCGGGAGCTGTTATTGAGTTAGAAAATGCCGACTACACGCTTCAGAACATGGCCATGAATTTCAATCCATTGCATTGTGCGTGGGCCTGCCTGATTGCCACCATTGACAGTGAGCCGTTGAAAAGTTACGACCATGATTATCTGATGGAAATTGTGGAACGATGTTCGGCTGACGGGCTGACGGCCGCTATTCTGAACGAAAGTTTAGAAGACGTAAAAAAAAACTCGAATCAGAGCTCAAGCACTTCTTTCCTGAGCACGGAAAGCGAATGGATAGACAATCCGTCTCCCGAATGGAACGAAGACGTAAATACGTTGTTGCGGCGGGTGAATGTGTCATTGACCCCGAAAACCAAAAAGCGCAGGCCGAAAAAAGGGCGGCGTTCATAAGTCTTCTACGTGCCGACAAACCTCCAATCTTCACGCCAGAGCACCCTAAAAACGTATTGGTGCAACACTTGAAAGCCTTTCAAAATACCCTGACCATATTGGAAGAAAATGGCTGCAAAAATGCCCGAGAGCTTACCGCCTTTGAACTGTTGACCAAGATGGAATTCTATCAAAACAGAAACGAAAAAACGCCCGATGAAACTCAACCGACATAATTTCTTACGCTGGTTTAATGCCGATGCGGAGCCATTGGTACCCATCCCCCACCCTTTACAAGACGATGAGGCCGATAATCCTATGCCTATTTTGGTGACGGGGGAAACATCGTATTTCTACATCAATACACCCAACTTTGTGGCCATTGGCGGTGCGAGTCCTGTGGATGTAAAACTGTACACGTTGGCGGGTGTTTTTGTAACCAATGTCGGTACAGCAAGTGTGCTCACCATTCAGGATGGAATAAAGTTTCATAACTACGGTAGTTTTATTGGCCCATCGGTTGCGGATGGTTGTTATCAACTGCGCATCGGCAGTTACTACTCCAATACTGTACAGGTGATCAGTGACGCCGATTATTTGAGGCTTAATACGGTGGTAGTGAAGTTTCGAAATGACCTAAAAAGTCATTTATTCGGCGTTTATTACGCTTTTTTGCCGAGTTTTTATCAGCAGTTTCGTTTACCCATTTTGGACAATGCTGAAGAAACTGTTTTTGACGGGGAAGTATACAGGGCTGAAACCACTGGTAAAGAACGAGCCTACTCCATTAACTCCAAAAAGACGCGAACATTGACCTTTGCACCGGCTGACAAAGACACCAATGAGGCCATTGAAGCCCTCAAACAGCACAGTAAAATCTATATCAATGGCATTGAGCATGTACCCAATTTGGCCGCTATTGGTAGGCTGGAATACGACCCGACACTTTCGCTGAATATCAACCGAATTGGGCTCGTTGATAATTCTGAAGCTGAGCTGAATTATTGCTAATTTTTTGGTATTTTTGTTAAAATAAATAAAGCACTTAAACACAAATACGATGGGCCTCAAAAACGTAGACAAAGCAAATTATTTGACACATTTTAGGCTGGATAGTGTCGAACCTGATTTATATACCTTTGGTAGCAAAGAAAGGCTTCTTACGATTTTTTTGCAAATCACAAAAGGACTAGAGGGGAGGGTGTTTTTAATTGCAATTAAAACAATGAGGATGAATGAAATTTTTATTTCCGAAAATGCTTTTTTTATTGGCGGAATAATTGATAAGTCCAGTGGTTTTTGTTGCGGGTCAAAAACAGCTTTAGATATTCATGTTCACGAATATAGATCTTATGAAGATGCGTATAAAGTTGCTCTTTCAATGAAAGAAGATTCGCCCCTTTGTTATGACTCTGAAAACGTAAGAGTATTGACACAAAAAAAAATTGCCAATAGCGAAAGATTAATTGAAGAACTTTCTTCAATATCAAAGATATCGGAAAATGCAGATATTATAAAAAGCAAAAGCAGAGAGCTAATTGAGTCTATAAGAGTACTATTTAACAACGATAGTGACGCGTTGAAATGGCTGGGCGAACTTGCAGAAAAAGACGAAAATATGCAATCTTTTGATATGCCGGACGAAATTCGATATGACTCAATAGTGGACGATTGGCTCGATACCTTTAACCAAAAACACCCAATGGATAATTGACAAATTATCCATAAATTTACGACTTAGTTTGAGGTCAATGAAATTGATTAGGGCGGTCGCTTGCTGGATGACCGCCCTAACTTTTTACCATGACTTAAGCTTAAAAAATACAATTATGCTTTTAGCTTTATTCGTCACCGTACTGCTGATTTATTCGCTCAATTTCATGCGACCGGATGACCGCATCACCCGTAAGGAATACGACGAGGCCCTTCGTCATTTGAAGACAAAAACTGAGTTGGTTTATAAGGATGAGTTGAAAATCGTCTCCAAAGACAATCGACATGTGGCTTTGTTTGAGTCAGAGCGTCGCGATCTTATTTTAAAAGCAGAGAGGGAGATTGCGATAAACCGAAAGGAGTGGATTGATGAGTTAAATCGACTGCACGATTCCGGATACCTTTCCGATAAAGAGTTTGACAATGAAGTAAATAAATGGTTGGATGCGTAACCGAAAACACACAATTAAATTTTACAGCAAATGAGCAGTGATCTTGAGAAAAAAAGGCAGGAACTTATCAGTTCAATTGAAAAGACAATTGTATTGGCTAGCGAAGGTCAAATTGATATATTAAAATTCCAATTGAGATCGGGCGCAATAACCGAGGAAGAATATCAAAAACAGGTAGATTTCTACTTGGATGAAATAAATAAAACCAAAAATTCGGGCGACTGAACATCCGATGCGGTTTATACCAATGGGATTCACTTTAAATGAGCCCCTTTTTTTTATATCTTTGTCCTGACCACTACACCCCAAGCGACCAAAGCAACCTCTAACGCTTTGGCAAATGATTTCCTATCAAAAACTCTTCGATTTCGAGGGCCTCGAAAAGAAAATTGGCTCTATTGATGCCGAATACCAGAAATTTGTCACCAATACCGCCAATGGTAGCAATATTGTTAAAACGGCGATTTCCTCTTACGCCAAAGAGATAACCGACCTAATTCGGGAAATAAAATCTCTTAATCTCGCCCAATCTGGCTCCAATCAAAAGTTTGAACAACAATCAGAAAAGTTATCAAACTCCATCAAACGGCATGAGGAGCTAAAATCTATCATTGCCACACTTACTGACGCCCAAAACGCCAACGGTATTTCCATTGACAATTTAAAAGGCTCTCTAAAGCTTTTGCGTCAGGAATACGACAAACTCGACCCCAAAGCGGCCGACTTTAAATCCCAACAGCAACAGATTGCCCAAAAGGTCAATTTGGCAAAGCAGGCTATTGACGCCCAAAATGCCACATTGAAAGCGGCCAATCAAACTTTGGGTAGTATTGTAAACTCCTACGCCCGCCTTTCCAAAGAAACAAATGAATTTCGCAACCGCCTGCGAAATCTGGACAACGCCTTTGACCTCAACACTGGTAAAATCAACAAAAATAACAAAGAGGCGGTGGCACTGCTGTACCAAATTCAGCAGAACGATGCGGCTTTAAAGCGGATGGATGCCTCAATGGGCATTCACAACCGAAATGTTGGAAATTACACCAGTGCATTAAATGGCTTGCGTGGTAACTTCTTGATGTTGACAGGAACGCTGTTTGGAGTAGACAGCGCCCTGACAGCCGTAACTAAAACTTTTGAAGTCATCAACGATTTTCAGCGGTATCGTAACGCATTGGAGGTGGCTTCTGGTTCTACCAAGCGCTTCAATTCCAATCTTATTTTTCTTGAAAAACTGGCCAACGATACAGGTACTGCCATCGGAACGCTGTACCCAACCTTCACCAAATTGGAGGCCGCTGCGCGTGGCACTACCATGCAGGGCCAAAAAGTACGGGATATATTTTCGGGCATTGTTAAAATGGGCGCATCTCTCTCGCTGACCAATGAAGATGTGGAAGGGACCCTAAAAGCAATCGAGCAGGCCATGTCGAAGGGCAAAATACAGGCCGAAGAGTGGAGAGGCCAGGTCGGGGATCGTCTTCCCGGGGCGTTCAGATTGCTTGCTGAATCCATGGGTATTACCACTGCCGAGCTTGACAAGATGATGAAGGATGGTAAGGTGTATGCTGAGGATGTTTTGCCAAAAGTGGCCGCGCAAATTGAAAAAACCTACGGAGACAAGGCGGCTAAGAACTTAGAAACAATGACCGGGCAAATGACCCGTCTGAAAAACGAAACCTCGCTTTTGATTGATGAGTTTGCAAGGGATGGACAGGTAAGTTCTTTTTTTGGCGGCATTATCAAAGGAATTGCCGATACCATTTCAGCCTGGCGGGCACTGGCCAAAGAACAGGGTTTTTTACGAACAATGGCCCTTTTTGGCGCTGCTGTGGGAACCGGCAATCTGGGCTCTTTTAATCAGATAGCAAATGCCGCTCAGCAACGAAGCCAGCAAGCGCAGGGACTTGACTATTACGGGCCATTTGAGGGTAAAGATGCCGCTGGACGCGCGCAGCAAATTAATATGCAGCGTTTAACCGCTCAGCAAGCCAAACAAGAGTACGAGCTTTTTGATGGCAAATATGACCCCAAAAAGAAAAAGGAGCTTTTAGACTTTGCCAATGAGGAGTACAAACGCCTGAATACGATTATCATTCTTAATGATCAACTGCTCAAGAAAGAAAAGGCGCTGGCCGATGAACGGGCTAAGGCCGAAAAGGGGAAGGATAAGGCCGATAAAAAGCAGCTCACTCAGCTTGAAAAATTCGTTGAGGAATCCGAAAAGCTTTCCAAAGTGTTAATGGATGATGCATTAAAAGATGCAAAAGAGGGGCGGGTAATTGACCTTCCTGAGAAAGAAGTGCGCAAATGGTATCAACTATATGAAGTTTTGGAGCGAATGTCCAAGCAGTTGGGGTATGATATTCCCTCGTCAATTAAAAAGACAAAAGAGGCATTGGATAACGTGTTTTTTAAGCAGGGTTTACAGGCGTGGGGCTCGCAAAATGTTTTTGATACCGATACGAGTGATATTTCACCTGGCAAAGTACCTACTGAAAAAATTAATAAGCCAAAAGCGGAAAAGAAAAACGACCTGTTGGAGGAAATTCGTACCCGTTACACTACACGATTGGAGTTGGAAAAGCGATTTTCGACCGATTTGCGGCGCATGAAGAAGGAGGAACAGGATGAATTGAAAAAACTTTTAATTGAACAACAAGAGGCGGAACGGGAAGGTAATGAAGATCGAAAAAAACGAGCCAAAGAGGAGATTGATTTTAAAATTGATCAGTTTAAACGGGAGGCGGAAGAAAGAAAACGCATCCAAATTTCAATTGCACAGGCTGCATTGGAGTTGTCGCAGGCGGGGTTTGACTTGTACGCCTCTATTCAGGAAAAGAAGCTGATTCAACTAGAAAAGCAACAGGAATACGAATTGACATTAGCGGGCGAAAATGAGGAAGCGAAAGCAGCTATCACCGAAAGATTTGCCCGCCAAACCGCCGAAATCAGACGCCGTCAGGCTGTAGCGGAAAAAGCAATGGCCGCTTTTCAAATCGGAGTCAATACCGCATCTGCCATCATTTCCATGTTGGCCAATCCCGGAGGTCCTGCTGGTATTGCGCTTTCTGTGGTTGCTGGTGCAACTGGCGCCCTTCAGTTAGCAAACGTTCTTGCTAAACAAATACCCGCCTTCAAAAAAGGAACGCGCTACGCTCCCGAAGGTCCAGCATTGGTGGCCGAGGAAGGAGCTGAGCTTCACGAGTCTCAGGGTAAGTATTTCCTACACGAAAAACCATCGGTTGTACCTTTGAAACGCGGGGATAAAATTTACACCGCTGCCGAAACGTCGCGGATGTTGGCCGACCAATACAAATCACAGGAGCTTAACACTGTCATCACCCGTTCGGAAATACCCTCACTCATGGCCAAAAACCTGCAATTGTCTCAGCAAAAAGCCCAGATGAATATGAATTACGCCATTGCTCAGCAGCTTAATCTCAATGCCGACCGCATCGGGCAGACGGTGGCCAGTGCAGTCAGTAATTTACCTGTCAACGAGACACATTTTGATGAGGATGGTGTATGGGAGCGCCAGCGTAGACTGAACAGTGTGGTGACTTATCGGAAGGTGAGGCATGGGTTTTAATGGCGAAAAATGCCGTAATGTCAGCGGCATTTTTCATGCTTTTACCGAAGTTTTACGTATTAAATATGAAAATTTTAGAAAAATTTAGAAAAATTTTTTCTGCTAAAATGGGTGTTTACCCTGCGATAATAAGAATTGCACATGGATTTGCATCTATACTTCTACCGGTACCTTTTAAATCACTATAGGACTGTCTAATTTGTTCTGTGACGAAACATAACACCATCAGCTACGGTCGACCACTATATCAGCTTTACTTGCTCTAAAACGCCGCAAAATGCTGCACATAGCTGTACATAGCTGTGTCAAGTTAAATACATCAATTGTTGTAATTTACTGTTAATCAACTGATTGCAAATGTGTTGCATTTGTACTTTTAATTTTTACTTAGTAATTTTGCAGCATAAAACGACACTAGCACAGTTTTTATACAATAACCAATTAATAGTCTGCTTAAGATCAATAATTGATTTAAGGGTCAGGCTAAAACTTAAACCATTCTAAATTATGGCACGACCAATAAAGGAAACACCTGTTTTAACAGGTAGAGACGCGGCTCGCTTTGCCAAAAACATTGCTGAGTCAGAAAAGACAAAATTGTCCCGGACTGAAATGGAAAGAATGCGGGAGAACTTCAATAAATTCAAATTGGTAGATTAGCATTCGATAATATATATTCCATGTCAGGCCAGTTTCGCCTAATTCGTTTAAGTAATAGTTATCCCCTCAAAGACAAAATCTTTGATTGTGATGACAAAGACTTAAACGAATTTTTTTATCAGGACTCCTTACTCTATCAAAATGAATTACTGGCCGTCACCTATATCGTTGAAGATGAAGATAATGACGCTGTTTTGGGTTATTTTTGTGTCTTAAATGACAAACTTACTTCTGAAGATTTTAAAGAAGTAAGAAATAAAATTCAACGTAAAATTCCATATAGAAAGCATTATAAAACTTATCCATGTGTAAAAATAGGTAGGCTTGCCGTATGCGAGGGTGTAAAAAAAGCAGGAATAGGCACCTTTATAATTGATTACATCAAGTATTCCTTTTTCCATAATAATAAGACTGGATGTAGATTTATCACAGTTGATGCCTATGCTCAATCAACGGGCTTCTATGAAAAAATGGGTTTTTCATATTTAACAGAAAGTGATAAATCAGAGCCAACAAGACAAATGTATTTTGATCTTATGCGAATGAGTTCAATTTAGCCAAGGCCATATACAAAGTCTTTTTTTATATCTTTGCCCTACCAGCAACCAAGCGACCAAAGCACCTTCTAACGCTTTGGTTTTATGCAATCTACCATATTCGACTACTTAGGTCAGCCCCATACCATTGATGGGTTTCGGGATATGTACCCCACTTTCTTCCAACTGGTGTACAGCCTGGGCGGCGCAAGTCTCACGACCGATATTGAAGAGCCTACCACATGGGATGATGTTTCAATGGTCATCAGCCGCAATCCGCAATGGCATGGCTTCAACTATGAAGCACTGGATAATTTCAAACTGGCTTCTGACTGCCCAGCCGGTAAAGCCATCCTTAAATCCATCGACGAAGAACAGGGTTCAGATGCCAAAGTACTTCTACAAATCGGGGCCATTATTGATGAAGAAACCCGAATCATTGAACACGTAGGCAAGCTTAACATGAACACCTTTCGTGAGTCGGCGGGCGTGGTCACATGTGACGTGGAAGCCGATACCCTACAAAACCGCATTCAGGCCAAAGCAGATACAAAAGTGAACTTATTGGATTCGGTGGCGCTGGATGGCACATCGGTTACTCCCGCTGTTGTCAAAACTACCATTCTGCACTCCAAAGCATTTCGGGAGATATATCAGGTTACATCGGCTACTGATACAGCAGAGTCACTAACGATGGGCGATAGCGATGTTTATGTAATGCCCAACCTGTCAAGTCCCACCAAAAACGACCTAAAAACCACCTTCAACAACCCGTTCGGCATTGCCTTCTCTGACCCCGTAGCCGATAAAAATCCTTTTTGGAAAGCCTTCTCGGATGGCAAATACACCGTAACCGTTGCACTGAATGTTACCTGCGACTTAAATTTAAAACAGCGCCAATTTTCCTTGAACCGTGCCGCCATTACCAATTTCACGGCACAGCCTTATTTGGTGCACGAAAGAGAAACGGCCATTTTGGCCCGTTACCGTATCGGGGATGGAAAGTACAACGAACCTGATGGGTTTTATTACGGGCCTCTTTATGTCAGATTTACCGTTGATGGCACGGCGACAAATGCGCTTGAGATTCGGCAAGGCGATAATGTATACTTATTCATTGAAATAAAATACACTTATAGCGGGGCCAATGAGCTTGGTTCTACATCGCTGAAAGCGGTCAGTAGTAATTTTTCGATGCAGATTGATGGAGTTTCCAGAAATGTACAGTCTCCCACCAAAGGCCTTTTGGCTTATGATGCCATTCAACAATCCATTCGTTTAATTACTGGACAAAACAACTGTTTCCGTTCTTCCTTTTTTGGAAAATCTTCTGAGTTGTACCCTTCGGATGGCGATGGCGCCAACTATCTCAAAACGAATGGCTTTCAAATACGGCGGTTCGACAAAGGGATTCAACGCTCTTTTAAAGAAATCGTCGAAGATATTAACGCCATTTTTCACGTAGGATACGAGTATACAATCCAGAGCGGAGTGCCCATCATACGCATGGAAAAGGCGGAGTATTTCTATAAAGGTGGGGAGATTCTTAAAATTGATGAGGTGTCAAACTTGGTTATTGATACGGCCAAAGAGCTTATATTTTCCAATATCCAAATTGGTTACGGTAAATATCTGGATGAGGGCCTAAACTACCTTGACGAATTCAACGCCTATCATGAATACTCTACACCCATCCAAACAGAAAATGGGCGGTACCAAGCAACTTCAAACCTGATTGCTTCGGGCTACGCCATCGAGGCCACCCGCCGAGAGCAATTTGAATCCACGCCCAAAGACTCCACGCGTTACGACGATGATTTGTTTATTATCAGCGTCAATCCTGCTATCCCGTCTTATGTGGGCACGGCAACATTTACCAAAAATCCTTTATTATTTGCGGGTCGACCGCTTTTGCTTTTGCCTGTCAAGCCCTCATTTTGTGAAGTCGGCGTAAAACTTAGCATTTCGGGCACAACTCACCACAATGACGTATTTACCATTGTTAAGATTACCAACTTTGGAGTGCAGACGGTGATTGTACTAGACCGATTTGCCACCGGTGAAGTGGTGGCCAGCGCCACGATTCAACCCTATGACTTTGCGGGGTATGCTGAAAAGAACGAGAATTTTAGTACGGTTCAAAACCTATTGGAACCCGAAACATCCTACAATTTGCGTCGAACCCCAAAACAGAACCTACTCAACCACGCAGCATGGTTAAACTCTAGTTCGGCTTACAAAAGTGTGGCCGAAGTGTATAAAAATACCTTTACCAAGCTTAATGGTGATTTGGTTACGCAGCTCAAAACCACCGATGCATTCCCAGCATCAAACCCTGACCGACTTCTGTTAACTGAAAAAGCTGACATTAGCATCGAAAATGCCAACCGCGCTAAACGTATCTATGTACCTAAATGGATCACATTTGAATGTAGGCTCACCGAGGCTGAATTTAACGCCATCCGTAATGCTGTCAGAGGATGGAATAATGACGAAACCGATTACGGATTTATAACCATTCCCGATCTTGAAGGGAATGACATAAGCGGCTATCCATGGGAGATTCGCAGGCAGAAAAAAACGGGAAAGTCGTCAGTAAAACTCCTGAGAACTTACGCCTCGCTGGTAAACCAACAACAGGAAAACTGTGACGATTATGAAGGATGGACGTTTGAACAGTTTGAATCCAATCCCGTACCGCTTGCGGCCGAAAACTGTTTAATGAGCGCGTTCGGATAGAAAATACATCAATTGTTGTATTTAAAATTAATAACTTTTCTATCTTTGTTCACCAGCAACCAGCGACCTGCTCTGACCAAGCGGGTTACCAAACCCCTTCTTTTTTGTCCGAGCATTGAAAACATCTGTTTTTTCAATTACTCACTATGTCGCTGGTTGTCACCAAGGTTCTTGCTTCTCACACATTTGCTGATTTTCGAAGCATATTCAACGCAAATGCCGATGACGCTATCATCGTGCGCGGTGAAACCGACACGGATGTTGACGGCGTGCCGCTGATTCGTTTTTTGACCGAAAGTGATGAATCGTTCGAAATTCTACTTTCCGACTTCTATTCAATCACACAAGTAGATGAACTATTGGCCGATTTGCGCACTGAATTGTTGGCCGAATTTGAAACGCTGACCGGAACGGGTGGTGGAGGTGGTGGTGGTGGCTCTCTCCCGATTGTTGCTTCGCCCATTGCCGATATTGCCTTTGCTTATGGGGAGGCGATTGAAATTCTACTTTCCCCCAACAATGCCACCTCGCCCAATGGTACAATTGATAGCGTAACCGTTATTGGCCTACCGGGTTGGCTTTCTTACAATTCGGGTACGCGTATTATTTCTGGCACCGCTCCAACTGGCGCAACGGGTTCTTACCCGATTACCGTGCGCTACACAGACTCCATTGCGGCATACGTGGATGATGTTTTCAAAATACAGATTACCAGCGCAGCGCAGGTGGTTGCGTCAGAGCACATCTGGGCAGGTATGCTGGTAAATATCTACGACGATGGCGGTGTCTCTAAAATGCGTCCCGCCATTGGCACCGACGTAGACCATGTTGCCCATGGCTACATCGACAAAACTGTCAAGGTTGGACAGGCGGTCGAACCTCGCTTTGATAGCATCAAAACTTACATTGATTTGGTGCCAGGAGAACAATACTTTCTTTCTTGGACTGAACCGGGTGGTATTTCTACGGAGGGGCCCGATGAGGTGGGTCTTGTTTGGCAGCCCATCGGTTATGCTCTCTCAACTACGGAGCTCTTAATTGATATTGACACTTACATCCTTATAAGCTAATGGCAAAAAGATACACCGCAATTTCAGAGGATAGAAAGCGTCAGGTTGAGCGCGATTTGATTGAGGATGTGGAGTCGGAACTTGACGCTTACCTCAAGCGCGAAGTTATCACCGACCCGATTGACTTTCTGGCCATCACCAAAAACGGAAGTTGGCGGTTGGATGCTGATTCGTGGGCGGGTTTTGAGTATCCTCCTGGGGATTGTATTTCGCATGGACAGCTTGAAAGCTTCACCAATGGCGTAGATATTCGGCTCGAATTCACTGACGATGATGGATTTGCGGCCGTTCTCCGCAAGGTGAATGGTACTTGGGAAATCGACGAAGAGACAAACCCCGGCGGCTGGTATTACCCTAGCTCGGCAGAAATAAATGAGTTCGACGAGGCAGGTAATCAACTTGGACTGAAGGGGCGTTTTCGCAATGGAAAGCTGTTTGATTTTCAGCAGTTTGTTATTCGCAAGGATGATATTTTGATGGGCTTGTTGCCTGCCTATAACGTGCTCTCTGGTATCCCTAAATTAGACGAAGGCCAGCACGTAGCTTCCATAAATGGATCGTACGTCTATTACATCGAAGACTGGGCAGAAATCGCCGATGGCCCCGCCAACCTCACAGGAAAAGGCTTCTTGAGAATATCGTACTATAATGGCATTGTGCATTTTCAGGCATACAGCTTCGCTGACGGGGAAACTACTATGGCGCACGCCACCATCCCCGCGCAGGGAGAAGAAATGACAAAGTGGCGGATTGATTCGGATGTTTTTGCGACGATTGAGCAGCTTAATAATCGGCTGGAGCTCTACGCCCTCAAAAACCACATCCATGACGACCGATACTTCATCAAGGCGGAAATTGAGGCGATTGTGGCGCAGTATAAACTGGCTGAATGGCTTCCTGAAATCACGGACGTGAAAGGGTTGGCAATTACGTTGCTCAACAAATTGGACGTTTCGCTGTTTCACAATGCCTTACCAGGCGATGCTATAGTTTTGGGACCAGAAGGTGTGCCCGTAGCGGCTGACCTAACCGATGCTTATACCACTACGGTAGCGCTCGTTAATGCAAAAGAGGGTGTTGCTTACAGCACCGTGATTGAGGATATTTCGCTAATTTTCCCACGTGGTGCTGAAAATAAGCGAATCGCAGCAACAGCATCGGGACGTTGGATGGGGTTTGCGGGAGCCATTGTCGGTGGTTCGGGGGCAAACCTTACGCTTTCAGGCACCCCCACTAGTGCTGGGGTGGTGATGATTTCATTGGATTTCATCTGGACGATTGCGGGCATGGAGCGCCGCGAACAGCGGATATTATTCTTAACCGTCGAACCTGCGGCGGCTACAATTACAGCTCCTAATGCACCAACTGGACTGACGGCCACAGCAGTTTCTACTACGCAGATTAATCTTGCATGGGTAGATAATGCCACCAACGAATCTGTACAGGAAATCCAACGCAGTACCAACGCAGGATTTACCGACGCGGTGAAAATCGCAACCGTGGAAGCCAACGTAACGAGCTATCAAGATAAAGTAGGCTTATCGCCTGGCGTAACCTATTATTACCGCGTTAGAGCCTCCAACAGTACAGACAATAGCGCGTGGGACACAGACAGCGCTACCACACTAACCAATACCGCACCAACTTCGGGACTTTGGGCGAACTATTACGACACCGAGGATATCAACGCGCTCGGTACCGCCGCTGAAGGGCGCGTGGATACGGTGATCGATTTCGACCTCACCGCGGATGCTCCTTCGGAGGATGTAACGCCAGGGGCGTACATTGCGCGTTGGAGCGGCTTCATTAAGACACCTGTTTCGGGGAATTTTCAGTTTAATTTCGACGCTAACGCCAAATTTAGAATCTATTTTGGTGGGGCATTGGTCGTTGATTCCTGGGCGCTTACGACGCTAAGAAGCGTTGGTTTCAGCCGCGCCATGACGGCCGACGTGCAGGTGCCGATTCTGATCGAATATCTCCAGACCAACGCTGACTCCTATGCGCGTTTGGGCTATACAAATGGCAACGTGAATGACGTAGTGCCGACCGCTTGGCTGGTGCCACTCGAAGTGGCGCCATTGGTTGCGCCCGTGCTTTCGGCCGCGAATGTCGATTCTGACACTATTCGATTGTCATGGACGCTAACAACCGACCCCGACACCTTCGAGGTGTTTGGTGGGGTGGTCGACAACGCCAACAATAACAGCATCTTACCCCTGCTGACCAACATCACGCCTGCGGCTTCGGCTCGGACAATCGATGTTAACGGGTTGAACGCTGGTACCACTTTCGTTTTCGAAATGCGTTCGAAGAAAAACGGGGTGTACAGCGAGCTATCCAACCGCGCTACGGCTTCTACGCCCAACGCGGCCGACGTGCCTAACTCTGCTGCTCCTGTGATTCTTATCCGCCCTGCGTTAAGCACCAATACCCTGATTACGCAGTTCGCCGATAACAATACTGGCGATACCGAACTGTACACTTTTCGATTCAAGCAGGTCGGTACGGGGACTTGGTATTATCGGACAATTTCGGGCGGGCTTTCGACCAACGAGGCAGATGCTTACGCTTCTACCTACCCTGCTGGTAGCACGAGAGAGCTTAACTTATCGAATGATTTCTTTGCGGGGAAGCTCATTCGGGTGGAAGTGCGCGTAACCAAAGACGGGCTTTCGTCGCCTTGGGCTGGCTCAGAGGAGACGGAGACGGTGGGAGAAAATCGGGTGTATGAAATTATTGAAATGGATAAATTTCGTCCACGCAAAGCAACCAATGGACTGTGGTACGATAGCGAAGCTGAAACGGATAATAGCGTTTTTCATAACTTCTACTTTGCCGAGGATAGAAAAGAACTGTTTTTCAATGCGGACGGCTCGCCAAAGCCTTTTGTAGACATTTCTATTCCGGGCAATAGTATTATCATGTTCCGCAAATTGCGGGTGCGAAAAAGTACGTTTCGTGACATCCAGAAATTTGAGGAGTATGGCTATTTGGCCAATCTCAAGGGTGGCGACATTAACAACATTCAGTACAACGCTCAGGCGATTATTAGAACGTTTGACGAGGCGTATGTGCCACCCACCACACCGCCACCCACCACACCGCCGCCACCGCCACCCGTTACCCTAACACGTGCGCAAGCGATTAATTACAATGAGTCGCTTCCGCACTACATTGTAATCTACACAATGTCTTATACACAGTGGAAAATTGATCACATAAAAGGAGCTGCGTTGGCTTCGAAAAATGCAGGACTTAAGGAGATTCAATTAGCTTTTGCGCCTTATAAGGTCTGGAATAATTACACATCAGCAGGGGCGTTTAATGCCGATGCGCTGACGTGGACCTGGACAAACATCAACACTATTGTTAATTATGTGTGTAATGACTTAGGGTTAAGGCTAATTGTTCGTCTGCATCCTGATATGAGCGATTATTCGCTCACAACATTCGCCGCAAATGCTGACACGCCAGATTTAACAGCCGCATGGGGTGGGTACATGGATAAGAACTCGTCTGGTGGGATCATTGGCCTAAAAATGGATAATTTCGACAGTCCGCCATGGATGCTGTTTCGCCGTTTTTGTGCTGCTTTTAAGGCGCAGTACAATACCTACTGGACCACTGGAAAAATGTCGCTATGGGAATTCGCGATTAATACAAATCAAGAAGCCCAGATTTTTCCTGACTCTACGATTTCTTATCCTGGATACGTCGATTACGTAAACCGCACGGAGCAGATGTATGCCATGGGTCAACTGATGCTTTCAATCATGTCTGGCTGGGATGATTCTCAGTGGAATGTTGGAAGTTGGATCAATGAAGGCTATCAGCTTAAGGGCAACAGTATGGGCTATAATCGGTTCACGAATGGTTTTCGGGGTATGCGTGGCAACCACGACTCCAATTGGAGCGGTGAGCTTCGGGATTTTCACGACATGGTAATGTACACGCGCAGAAAAAAGGCCACAAACCGTTTTTTCTCGGTGGAGTATTTTCGAAAAGACAATGTAAGCACAGCAAGCGCTATGGCGGCCGCCATGGCAAGAAGCATGAATAACGGCGCATGGAGGGTTGGTTTTGTCTATGAAAGTCCAGAAGATACACAAGAAAAAGCTACGGCCGATGTTAGCAATTTTATTCGCGAGGTTGCAGGCGCTCTGCAAAACAGCGGTCACCTTGCCCGAGCCTTGGCTGAGCCTACGGCACACCCTGTGGAAAATGAATTCACGCTTTTTGCGGCGTGGAATCAGGCTTCACCAAATGGGCATGACCTCATGGTGCAAGCCTTCAATAATTACCGAAACCAGAATAATGGTGTACGGCAGTACATTGGGGTATCCTACGAAATGGGCAATACGCCTTCGATATCGGTTAGTCGCATTGCCTCAAATCAAATCAGGGTTACCGTATTGTCTCCTACATATAATGGAGCAGACGGCTACGAATATAGCTTCAGGGAGGTCGGTACATCTACGTGGTATACTTGGGACGAAAACGGCGTGATTACTACCAACAGTAGCAGCCCAGGGATTTGGTCATTGCTGAGTGGCGGTGGCGGTATTTCTAATATAACAAGCAGCTATTTTGTCGGCAAAACGGTGCAGGCAAGGGTAAGAATGTGGAAAACAGGACAGTTCCCTTCGACATGGTCAAACATAGTTTCAGAATAACAACATGAACGCAGCACCCTTTTCAGATAAGAAACCTAGCAACGGGATAAGTGCGACGTTTCACAATAATTACGACCTATTTGTCAATCAGGCCCTACCTGCTGGGCAGATTGCGGGCATCGTTACGCTCCTGGCTAGTATCGGCTGGGAAGGCACGAAAGCCAAGGGCCTTACGCATATTTATGCACAATCAGGTAGACCCAAAGACGAACTATGCTGGACACTACTTGCCTCACAGGTTAATCCTCGCAGCTTGACCATTCAGTTTGGTACTAAGTGGGTGGATGGCGTAGAAGTACCAAACATTTTTTCCATTCCCAACGATACCGAGGCCTACAATTCGGGCTACTCCGCAGCGGGAAGTTATAGCAACAAATCGGTAGTAACGGATGAATTTTCGGACGGTAGTCAGGTTATACCACCTAATGCTTACTATCAAGTAGCGAAGAAATTTTACGAAGGCTTTTTGGCGCGGCTGGGCAACCCTGCGCCCATCAATCACAATATTTTTGGTAGCTACATGGGCTACCAGAATAGTATCACGCCTGGCAAGTTTAATATTTATTTGGGTGGCTATGGCTCACAGCCACTTCACCCTTACTTTGTGGATGGCCTAAAAAGCCAAGCCAACGCGCGGCGGGTGCTTAATACCCAGAACCAGACGTACGGCAGCGATTTTCAGTTTTTTCAGCACGGGTTGCACGAGAAAATCAATCTGATGACCAACTGCTACGTAGGGCTTAACGAGCCTGATGAATCCATGTTTGCTTATGCGGCCGTGAATGAAATGCAGCGCAAGTATCTGGCAGGTATTAAGAAAACAATCGCCTACATGTCGCCATGGTCAGAAGCCGTGACGCTCGCCACCGACTTGCCATGGAAAGGCCCCGGATGGAACTTGAAGTACACCGAAGAGGATGAAAGGGATTATTTCAGAATTAAGGCGCATCATATCACGCCTATTTGGGCAATTTCATTCATATCCGTGGTGTCGCAGATTATTGCGCACGGGTGGGTAATGTGGGATAGTGAGCGCTTTGAAACCTCAAAAACGCCCGAAAATCTGACCGAAAACGATTTCCTGACGTCGAAGGGACGTTTTGATTGGGTATCTCCCGAAGGCAATCCGCGCCCTACCTTGCCCGCCGAAGATTCAGCCATCAAAT
This sequence comes from Runella rosea, assembly GCF_003325355.1. Taxonomy (GTDB): domain Bacteria; phylum Bacteroidota; class Bacteroidia; order Cytophagales; family Spirosomataceae; genus Runella; species Runella rosea. The sequence continues at coordinate 36,705 of NZ_CP030850.1, read as the reverse complement.
ACCCTTTTCGGCCGCTGGTGGGGGTAGACGTGGCGATTGATAACCTGACCATAACGCAGATTATTAACCAGTTTACATCGGCGGGCTATCATCCGCAGCACCTTGCCTACACCTGTGTTTCCAAGAAAGATGCGGAATCGGCGGCGGTGACGAAAACCGTTCCCGCCTATAAGGGCAGCGATGGTACGGCTCACCTGATTACGAAGGATAAGTTGAACTATGGCCAAAACACAATCCTGCATTTGGCCGACAAAAAGGATGGTTTTTGCATCGGTGCAAGCTACGGAGAACGCTATTACATCTATTATTTCAACCCTTACCGCTCACCACTTCAGCATGGGGTATTGGGTGAGTACCTCAGCGTAACGCTGCCCAACGGACGAGTAGTTGAAATGGGTAGCCGAAACGGAAGAACATCACATTTTATTTACGCTTAACAACATGAAGAAATTACTGGTTCTCTTATTCTTATTGCCCTTCGCGCTGGTGGCGCAGAAGGTGAATGGTGTGTACACCAGGGCGGAATTGACCGCCCAACGGCCCTTGCAATGTTCGGCTTGTTTGGTACAAGAAGGTGACAGCGTCTGGCTTTTTGTGCGAAAGAATGGCAGTACCGCCGTGGCGGGGCCTGATGTGATCGTGACGACGTTTGGGAGTATTAAGCTACATAAGGCGAAGCTGGCGGGGGCCATTAACTTTGCCAATGCCAATTATTATTCGAAAGCTGAGTTGAATCCCTTGCTTGGCGCGAAAGTGGGGATTGCCACGATTGGAAGTAATCAACTTGCCTATTACGACGCCTCAAATAAAAGTATCTACGGAAGCAATGTTTTTCAGGCCAACGGCAAAATAGGGATTAATACCACCAACCCTGAAGAGCAGCTTCACGTTAATGGAAACGTAAAATTTCGGTCGATAAAATCTTGGGCCCGCATGGACATCGAGGGGCAGCAGCTTGGAGGGGATATTAATCAAAATCTTTCTGGAATCACCTTTGGCCACTGGCTTAGCTCAGGCGGTGGTTATATACTTGGCGCGGGTGGTGGCAGAGTGGGCGATTGGAACTATGACGACCCTTACATATACCTACAAGGGAACAAAGGAGTAGTTATAGCAAGTGGAAGCGACAATTTCGGCAATACTGCTGGGATTTTTGTGGATACGCTCAGGCGGGTGGGCATTCGTCGCACTTCTCCAACTTATGCTCTCGACGTAGCGGGGACGATGCGAAGCGATTCAGGGGCGGTTTTTGCTGAAGTTTCGGGTGGAGTTGGCATTGGAACAGCAGCAATTGAAAAATTAACGGTAGGTGGAAATATAAGAAGCACCAACGGTGCTATTTCTTCCTTTAAGAGCGGATCTAATAGTTTGTCAAATCAATTTTACTTTGCGAACCCCGCCAATAGCAGGGCTTACAATTGGCAACTTAACGGCGACGAAACTGCGGCTGATTTTTACGGCTTTCTTGACGGAGTTGGGTGGGGCCGATTAATGACGATTACAGCCACTGGCCGCGTGGGGATTGGTACCGCATCACCCGCCGCCAACCTACACGTTAACGGCACCATGATACTTGCTCCTGTAAGTGCCGCCACCGCTTCTGGATATACCCCTGTGGAAGGGCAGATTGTTATTGTGAACACGACTGACGCAACGTTCACGAGTTTGGGGTTATGGTCTTACGCAAACGGAGCTTGGAGGAAATAACAATGAAAAAGCTACTTTTCTTTCTGCTCCTTAGCAGCGTGAGCATGGCCCAGGTGGTCAATGCCCCCAAGATACCCAACGTCACCATCCAGCGCCTGCGCTCGGATGTGGTGAGCTTTTCGGTGCGGTTTCAGCAGGATGGTGTTAATATGAACATCTCTTCGCAGACTTTCAAATGCGATTTCCTTGAGGGCGGGGCATCGGTGGTGCGCGTTTCGCTCAGCGAGGGTGCTGGCATCGTAGAAACCGACAGCGCTACGCTCACGGTGAGCCTAACAGCCGAGCAGGTGGCGCTACTGGCTAGAGAGTCGTATCGTTACCGATTGTATGCCGTTTCAGGGGCCAACCAGACCACCAAGCTGCAAGGGGTGTTTTCGCTTCTTACTGCCATCGTAGGCGGAGCAACGAGCATTGTGCCACCCACCATCGTGATTAATTACACCTCGGCGGGCAGCTCGAATGTGAGTGGGTATGTAGGGCCATCGCTCACGGCGGGTAATGCGTTGACAATTTCGGGTGGTGGGGGAAGCTATACGATTGGGGTGAATTATACACCTTTGGATGCTAGGTATGCTGCGCTTTCGCATACGCAGGCGATAGGGACGGTGACGGGGTTGGAGAGCGCCCTTAACGTGAAAGTGAACTACGTAGAAGTTGCCACGGTGGCCGATATAATCCCTCTTTTGCCCGTTTCGACGGTTACGATTTTCAACGTGCTGGTCGATACTGTTCGCGGTGGCGGCGGTCCTATGCGTTACGAAATTTGGCCGAGCGGCGTCTATTACTGGTTTGCGGCTATTCCTGTTACTAATTTATTAACTCCCTAATTTCGATGAAAAAGACATTCTTATTGTTACTTATTGCCCTTTCGGGCGGGGTTTTTGGTCAAGTATTTCCGACAAAAAATAACGCTCCTGCAACTACTAGGGATATGGTGCGAGAGGACGGACTAAAGATTTCGGCCATTTTCGGGACATATTCGGCCGCGGCTAACGTAGCGCAAAACACTGTATTAATTACGGGCAGAGTACGAAGTACGGGAGGTAGTAATATTTACATCGAAAAATTCTCCTTGTTTTCGGACAGGGATTGTACGGTAAGATTGCAGATTAATCTCATCGGGGGCATTGCCTCTCTCGCAGGTGCAGTGAACTACGATATACCACTCAAAGCGGGCGTTAGAAATGAATACACCTACGAAAGTCTAGTTCCTTGGGGCGCAGTGATTAGTGTGCTTCTTCGGGAAGTCACTGATACGTCTGGAAATATGAAAGTAACGTTGGTCTACGATGGTTATGAGGTGACGCAGAATACAGATTTTTTCGCCCCAATTTCAATTGTTGGGTGGGGGGATAGCATCATGAAAGGAGCGAACGCTACTGTGTCAGACACAGACCCCAATACGAGTTATTTTCTCCAAGTTGTGAAATATTATGAGGGCTTAGGATACCGGGTAAAGCCAGTTAACAAGTCTATTCCTGGTATTACTGCGCTAGGTATGTCTCAAGCAAAAAATTGGGGCTATCTAAACATAAGTAACGCTAATATTATCTTGATTTGCTTGGGCATGAATACCTCCGCGAGCGAAGCCGCTTACATAGCAGAGATGACAGACCTTATTCGTTACAAGCAGCGCAGATACCCTAACGCGAAGTGTGTAGTAATGGCCCCGACGACCCGATTGGATGGTAGTGAAACGACGCTAGTAGGGTACAGGGCCGCCTTGCAAGCCCTTGTAAATACAACAATTAACGACCCGAAGGTGAAATATCTTGACCTTTCGCAGGGATATACAGGTGGCGCGGCGGCAAATGGTGTGACGGTTGGCGATGTTCACCCCAACCAAACGGGGCACAATAACCTCGCTACTTACTTAATAAGCTATTTAACCAGCAACAATATTCTTCCATAACCCCACCCTCAACCCACCCCTTTTGGGCCAGTTGCCAGAGCTTAGGCCCGTTTGCCCCATTTCTCTACCAATCAAACCCCTGAAATATGAACAAGGAAATCACTTTTTACCCTGCAAAAACATGAAAACGTTACACAGCGAACCCGTAATTATCTTCTTACTTTCAATCATTTTTACCCCTATGGGAGTACTCGTTGCCATTATCAACATCGCCGCCGCGTCGACCGTGATTTGGCGAAATATGCGTGAAGAAAGCCTGATAGTGAAGCGCGATTTCGCTGGAAGCTGGAAGGCTTATTTTCGGTCAATTCTCCATCTTTCAAAACCTGAATAATTATGCCAAAGCTATTGGAAGACATTCTAAAAGCCCGAAACAGCACAGTTAACACCATTGCCATTATTATAGTGACGGGCTACGTGGCGGGTGAACTGTACCTAACCTTTACGGGAGCGGGAGAAAAGGCAATGGAGCGGCTTTCGGGTGTCGCATTGGTAATTCTTAACTCGGTGGCCATCGTAAAGGCGGTTCAGACCAACACTAACGAGCCGAAACAAAACAACGCTAGCAACGAGTAACATGCAGTTAAGCCCTAATTTCTCGCTGCATGAAATGCTACGCAGCCAAACGGCCACCCGCCACAGCATCACGGAGCAATTCAGCCCGCCGCCCATGGTAGTGGACTCGCTGAAAAACCTTTGCGCGAAGTTATTGCAGCCAATCAGGGAGTTATACGGTGGGCCGCTCGTGGTATCGTCGGGTTACCGGTGCCCGCGCGTCAATAAACTGGTGGGTGGCAAACCCAATAGCCAACACCTCAAAGGCGAGGCGGCCGATTTGGATTTTGGGACCAAGGAGGCTAACAAACTGCTTTTTGAGGCCATTGTCGAGTGGAAAAAGCGAGGTTTTTTGGAGTTCGACCAACTCATCAACGAGTACGATTTTGCATGGATTCATGTCTCGTACAAGTTATCAGGGAAAAATAGAAATCAAATTTTGGTGGTATCTTAAAAACCAACGCCATGAACCCCAAACCTATAATCATCATCCTAGTGGCTCTGCTTGCTGTACTCTCAATTTGGGGGGCAATCGCAGGGCTTTGGGGTAAAAAGCCCGTCACTAGACAGGATAAAATCAACGAAATCAATCAATCCCTATCCCATGCAAAAGAAAAAATTGATTCAAATATCAATGCTTTGCCTGATGCTGTTATTGACTCTTTGTACGAGGTCAAACGCGCAGAAAATCAGTAACACAGACATTAAACTACTGGACTGTAAACGCGCTTACGTGAAGCTATCCAATGAGCGCGACACGCTCAAAAAGATGTTTGCCGACTCGCTTGTTAAACACCGTTTTGAGCGCGTTTCGTGGACATTGTCCACCAAAGAACAGGTGAAGGCTTCCAAAAAAACAGGACGCAAGCAAGGGTTTAGGTGGGGTGTGTTTGGAGTGTTGGGCGCTGAGGCATTGGTGGCCATTTACTTTCTGACTCGATGAAAGTAGACGGCTTCATAATCACCGCCGAAGCGGTTGAGTACATCGAGGGGCGAAGCAATTACAGCTTGATTACGATGATTGACGGTCAAAAAGTACTTAGTTCCAAGACGCTCGGTAGGCTTACGGATTATTTGAGCCTAACGCGTGTTCATAAGTGCGTTGCCGTGAATCCGCACCGTATCGCCCAGATTGAGCCAGTCAAAATCACAATGCAATCGGGGTATACAGTTGAGCCATCCAGACGAAAAATACCAGAGTTGTTGATTAATTTAAAAGAAGGTTATCGGTTATATCATGGCACTACCAAGAATCCAACCCACTGACACTGCCGGCACGGCATTTAGGGCAAAATCTAACGAGCTTTACGGGCAACTGCTCAACGATGGCTATGCTACCGAGGGCGGTGCAATTATCTTGACGTCCGAAAATAAAATCGTCACTGTCGACTTGGGGTCTGTTGTTTATACCGCCGACGCCCTTACCACCAAAGTCTCACAGTTTAATTCGCAAATCCGTAGCGAAATGTCCGCCTTTTTTAGTGTTTGAAAATACATCAATTGTTGTATTTTTGTATTTTAAGGTTCTCTGTTTCAAACTAATCACTTTTTTCCATGAAAAAGCTGCTCTTATTCTCCCTTACCATCTTTCTGGCCACGCTCGGCACCGTATTTGACGATTCGTCTGGCGCTTTGGCTCAATCAAAGAACACGATTTACAAGGCTGTGTATGCAGTTTCCAATGCAAACGCCACCGTTTGGGATACCGTGGTCGACGCAACCACTAAAACCCAGACATTACAACTACCACCTGTTTACAAAAAGGCTTCAGTGCAAATCAACGCCTTTAAAATCGACGGTACGGCGGCTGGGGCCTGTAAAGTTCAGCGAAGTACGGACGGGGTCTATTTTTATGATATAGATTCCAGTTACATGAAGAAAAAAAACCTGCTGACCATTACCAACGTGACGACTACACAAGGGGCCATTTGGGAATTGGATGATTACCATGCCACGCACATACGAACTACGTGTACAGGCTCGGGAACGCAGCGAACGCGCTTTCAAACGGTTATCTTATATAATAAGGATAATCAGTAATTTACCCCATGAATTTGATTAAAGAAAAACCCGTCACAATGGCGGGTTTTTTTGTTTAAAAGTCGCCCCACGCTTTTAACTGCTTGATGGCCTTATATTCATTGGCCATGTGGTCATAAATGGCCGTGGTACGAACATCAGAGTGCCCCATCAGGTCTTTAAGGTCAGAGAGGTCAATCCCCAATACCCGCGAAATTGTGCCGAACGTATGTCGGGCGATGTGGGAGGTAATGGTTTCGTACTTTGGCTTTTGTACCGACACAGGCACGCCCTTGATAAATTCAACCACCTCAACTGCCTCTGTAAAACCCGCTGCATGAGCGGCAAGCTGTATAAACCTGTTATAATGGCGCAAATGAGAGACTGGCAGTAAAAACAGGCCACCCTTGTATTTTTCCAGTATGGCCAGCGCCGGGGGAATCAGTCCGATGGTAACCTGGCGTGTGGAGCGATTTTTAACGGAGGTGGTTTTCTGTGGCACAAAACGCAGGGCTTTGGCGCCACCCTCTAGTTCCAAAAGGTGATCTTCGGTCAACCGGAATAGGTCGGAATGCCTCAGGCCCGTCAGCGCTTGAAAGAAAAACGCATCACGCGTCTTTTCAATGTACTGCCATTCGGGGATATGGTCTTTACCGCCCGATAGTGATTCAAGCCACACATTCCAAGCTGTTTCGTCCAGTGCTATCCATTTTTTCAGTTCTTCCTGCGTTAAAAATTCCCGTTTTGGCGGAATGTAAATTCGTTTCAGGCGGGCGTGATTTACGGCGAGTTTAGCCCCGTTTTCGGTACAGAACCGAAAGAACACCTTTAAATTTTTGTGAATAGCTCCCAAATAATTAGGGTGATAATCCCGTTTTGAACGCAGATAAGCCAAAAATCGCTGATGGGTTTCGTCCGGGTATGTGTCAAGGGTCAAATTTTTGGCTTTTGTCTTTATGAAATCCAGAAAATGTTCCATCGTCGCCTTATGGGCTCGAATCGAGGCGGGTTTTAGTCCCTCCATTTGCTTTGCCTCAATGAACATTTCGTACCATTTAGAGATGGGCCTTTGATTGGTATCCTGCTGTTTCTTTCCCTGAAGCAGCCGCTTTAAAACATCGGCCTCCAAAGGCTTTTGAGCAAGAATACAGTCCTTTTCGTAGGTTTTTACGATGTTTTTCAAATTGTCAAGTACCATGTTGGCCTTTTGCCAGCCGTCATAGTTTCGTCTGAATTCCTGCTTTTTATCATCCCATTGGTGACGCGCAGCATTCAGCGAAGTGTAGAACATGAATTCTTCCCGGTTAAAGTAGCAGACCAGGAATACCCGACCCACCGAAGCAGGGTCGGGTCCGAGTTTTCTGAGTTTGAATTTTACGTTAAGCATTGGATGGTTTTTGGGGTCGGGTTTAACTGTCCGAGATTGTCCAAGATTCTGTCCAGACGCTTCGTCCCTAAAAGCGCAAATCCCGCCTCCATGCGATATTGTCGCATAAAGACGGGATTTTGTACCCAATTGTCCTAAAAACAATGTGACGAAGAGGAGACACTTTCTTAGCGTGTATTTAATTGATTTATAAATAGTTACGGTAATACTGAATTAGCGAGGTCTGGTATTGGGTGGGGTGAGTGCTGTAAATGCCCCAAAAGTGAGTGTAATGGTGGGCTAACTGGAAACATTTACCAGTTTCACACCCTTTATATTCCTGAGCTCATCCACCGAAATTTCCATTGGGTCAATCACCACAATTAACTTTTGGTGTTTGTCAGACAAAAACATTTCGCCTGTCCCGTTTTCCCACCAATCTTTGCTGACAGCAAAGGTGGCCAGTATATCATTAATGACCCGCTGCCCCAAATTGCGCTTACCTTTCTCCAATGCTGGAATAATATTCTGATTGGTCTCAAGTTTTTTGGCAAACTCTACCTGAGTCAATCCGAGTGCCTTTCGGATGGCCTTGACCTTTTCGCCTTTGGAGTGCACTGTTGATAATGTTTGACTCATTATTAAATCAATATTTAAACCAATTAGAAGTTGCCAATGGTGTGCCAAGGCTTTTTGAAGAAATATATCTTTTCCATTCTTTTCTTCTTCGGGCACACGATTGTTATTGTGGCAATAAAGCCTGCTTTTGCCAAACCCAGATTTAGTTTGCCTTCGTTCAGGACAAGCGTTGCTCGTGTAGCTTTTTGGGGCCTTTTGCGAAAAAATGAAATATTTAACCTAATCCCGAAAAAAAATCTACAACTTTGTTTTAAACAATTTATTTGTTATGCGTCTGGGATTGTTTTTCATAGGAGTGCTTCTTTTGCTTGGTTGCTCTAAACGCCCATATGAGCAACCAAGGGTAGTTAAATCTGCCCAGTCTCCTAACACACCTATTGATAGCTCTTTAAGATTTTATAAAGTAAATGTTTCGGGTAACGACTCCCTATACCCCGTAAATGCTTCGCGAAATCAATAGCTACTTCCACTTTAGTATTGCTTTTAGGTGATTTATAGAGACGACTCCGCTTATTCCAATTGAATTATTGGCTACCGCTTCAGCTAGAAGCATTGTGGTCTTTCCCGATTTTACCCCATTGATCATAAGGTCAGAATTAGGGTTTTGTAGACGAATAAAATTGGCAATATTATCAGCTTCGTTTGCATAAGGATTGAGAATAAAAGTTGCTATTCCAATCACATAATCATCTTCGGGTTTAGAGCCTAATTTTATTATTGGTCCGCCAGAATTACCCCTATTCATTGTTAGGTCCAACCACGCAAGATTTCTAACTTTTTGAGCCACCTCTGTTTTAGGTTTACTTGAAGATGTCGCCTTTCTGAGCTCTTCGAATTTTGTTGATAATATTCCAGTAGAAACTATGTGCGTTGGCAGGCCAAGCGGGTATCCACATGTATAAATCGCATCACCCTCTTCTATGTCACCAAAATTTCCTAATGGTAAATATGAGAATTTTGATTTTGGCAATGTTTTGGCTTTTATCAACACACAATCGTAAAGAAGACCTTCTATCCTATTTTCATTTAAAAAAGACAACTCTATTTCAGCGGGAATAACTTCCCCACTTATTGTTCTTATCGCAATATCTCTCACACCAATTTTAAGACCAGCATTATTATAAACTATTGCATTTTCAATTACGTGATAGCATGTTGCTAAATACCCATCATCATTTACAAAAAAGGCTGTTCCAGCCCCTCTGTATACCTTGTTGCTCACGTCATCCGACGTATTAATTAATAAAGCAACAATCGATTCTTTGACCCTTTGAACCCTCTCCTTGCCTAAAGATTGGGCTAGTAAGCTTACTGGAGCTAATAAGATTATAATTAATAGTGTTTTTTTAATCATCTGTATTTTGTTTGGATAAAGCATTATTATTTTAAAGCCCCCGCCTTCACCAGCGCCTCCACCTGCTTTTTTAACTCTTTGAGCGCAGCCACTTCTTTCTTTAAATCTTCAATCTGTTTTTGCTGCTCCTTCACGGCATTCACCAGAGGCATGACAAAATCGGAATACGCCAAAGAATACGTGCCATCAGGCGATCTTTGCAGACCGCTAAACTCTACACCTAGGTCCCTCATTACTTTCTCTACATCCTGCGCAATGAATCCATCATGACGTAATTTGCTCTTGTCAGCAGTGTAGTAGTAGGAGGCTGGTTTTAGCTTGGTAATAAAGTTTAGCCCCAAACGGGAAGTGTATTTGATGTTTTGCTTCAAACTGCGGTCGGAAGGAGTTGACCAAGGGACGGCACCTTCGATGACTGTGACATTTACGTCTCCTATGCGGACTTTGTTGGATGCGTTGACTTGGGCGTTTGCACCGATGGCGGTGGCGTTGGTTAGGTCGCCAAGTGATATGACAGTGTTGTAGCCTAAAAACGTATTGTAGCTACCAGAAACATTGCCTTGGCCCGAAAAATAGCCACTTGCTGTATTGTAGCTGCCAGTTGAGTTAATAGTAAGTGAAGATACGCCAGTAGCGGTGTTATTGCTGCCACTGATATTGTTTACCAAGGCGGCATTCCCGTGAGCAGAATTGTTGTGGCCAGACGAGTTTGAAAATAATGCCCAAAATCCTGTAGCGCTATTATAGTTGCCAGTCAAATTTGAACGTAAAGCTCCGTTTCCATGAGCGGCATTATAACTTCCCGTTGTATTATAGTAAAGCGCCTCTACCCCTGTTGCTGTACTCCCTCTTCCTGTTTTGTTGTATTTTAATGAACCCGCCCCCGATGCCGTATTGTCACTTCCGTCTGTATTTAACCATAGGGCTTCGTATCCTATTGCCGTATTAAAGTATCCATTTTTATTATAACGCAACGATTCCCATCCAATAGCGGTGTTGCCAGTGCCGTCAAGATTCTCTCTTAATACGTCAGCGCCAATTGCTACATTGCCCGCGCCAGTTGTATTGGATTTTAGGGCATTATTTCCAAGGCTTACGTAAGTGGTATTCAATGATGCGCTATTTGTGCTACCCTTGAACCCCTGCGGAGTAATTGTGATGGCACCATTTACAGTGTTTAGGGAGTTAATTTGCCCGCACGTCCGAATGCTTACAAACGCAAGTATGATAAATATACATTTCATGGAATAATTATACGTTTCTCGGGAAGTCCCTTGGAATGATAGAGGTCAAGTCTTGCTTTAATACAATTTATCTAGGCTTTTATTTAGTGTTTACATCAACGGGGCGACAGCTAGCGCTTGCAATCGAAAATTCTCCTGAAGATGTCTCTGATTTTACTAGAATATTATTGACATATATGCTAGCCTTTACGCTACCACCTTCACTCCCATTCTGTGCATTGATATACAAAAAGTCGCCCCCTTTAGCTGTTATGCGTCGACTCCATCCAACATAGCCGCCTGCTTTATCTGTACCACCTGTTGAGTTTGTATAGCTAATATCACATTCACGACAGTCAACTCTATATTCTACACTATAATCCGACACCTCGTCAACCGACTCTTTTGCAATCAGAAAAAAGAGAAATCCCCCAATAATGATAGACAGTATACTAAACATCTTGGAGCCATCCCTTATAAGGCCAATTAGCGCAAAGACGGCCAATGCCATTAAACCAAGGCTCAATAATAATCTAGGTGTAAAAAACAGGAGGATTGAAATTACAAGCGCTATAATTCCAAATGTACTGGAACGAGGTTGAGTAGACATTTTTTATTTTTATCGTTGAGTATTCGCTTTAATATAATCTTCTTCTAATCAATTCTGTCACCTTCCAAATCGCCTTTATATCTTCAATCTTTACCGTGATGGGCCCATGAATGGCGTTATCTGAAATCAATTCCAGTTGGCCCGTGGCCTGCAAAGTGTTTTTCATTATCCTTTTAATGACAAATGAATTTCTGTACACCACAGCGTAAATACCGGGGTTCAGATATTCCCATTCCGATATTTCTTGAAAAAAAGCCAATACCCTATCTCCCCTTTGCATACCCGGCTCCATACTGTCCCCGTCAACTGAAATGGCAATAGCCTTATCATATTTTACTCCGTAATCTGGCACTACATACTCGTAATCGGATATGTATTCGGTATAGTTATCCAAATTCTCTACAAATCCCGCACGGGCATTTACGCCAATCAAAGGCACTTTAATCAAATGCTCAGGGATATAGGAGGTAACCCCTCTGGGCCCTCTCAACATGGGAGACTGGTAAGCAGCCCCATTTTCTTGAACATCAGATCGTTCTTTTTTTTCGGGGAACATCTCCCCCTCCCCAGTTAGAAGCCAATTTTCATTGAACTCAAATGTAGAGGACATAATTTTTAATAATCTTTTACCTAGTCCTTTATGTCCTTTTTCCAGCTTTGAAAGATAAGACTGCTCCATTTCAACGCGTTCCGCAAACTCCACCTGATTAAACCCAAGCGTTTCGCGTAAATATTTCAATCTCTCTCCTACTGTATTCATCTGTAAATCAATGGTTTTCATTTTTGTAGAATGGCTGGATTAAAAAAATAGTACCTTTTACTAAAAAAATATGTCCTATCGCTTGGAATTTTTATGACCTTTTACCTATATTTGTACTCAATAAACAAGCACTAGCAAATATAACAATATGCAACAGGCAGAACAAAATAAATTGAGTGAACGGCACGAAGAGCTAATGGGCTACCAACTGGTAACTACGGCCATTAAGGAAGCGGGGGTAAATCGGGCTACTTACTACCGGATATTGAACGGCGAGGTTAATCCATCGGCCAAAACATTGAAGGCGATTCTATCCGCTCAAAAGAAAGTTTTGACCGCAACCAAAAGAGAACTCCAAAAAGCCTAACGCCATGGGAGCCGCCACCAACACCCCTACCACCGCCGTCCTGCTTACACCGCAACAATACGCGTCATTGATGGCCATTGTGGAAAAAGTAGAGGCGTTAGAGGCAAGAATCAAAAGCCTCGAAACCAATGGCAGAAGGCCCGCCCAGCTTGACCCAATCCTGACGGTGGAAGAAACCGCCAAACGACTCGGCAAATCGACAAAGACCATTTACCGCCGCATTGCAGAGCAAAAAATCAAAACGGTGTCGACGGATGGCAAATCCTACGGAATCCGTGAAAGTGAAATCAATAAGTACCTCGAAAGATAACCAATAACGCTTACCTCTTAAACCATGAAAAAGACCTCAAAAAAATCATTATCGCTTGCCTCGAAATTGCGCCGCAATCTTCGCATGGGCAAAATCTGCATCGTTGAATTCCTTAAAGTGGAAGATGGGACCATTACCCGTCGCCGCGTCAGAGCCTTATCGTCTGGTGACACCAAGGGTACTGGCCAAAAGCCCAAAACGGGTATTGTTTGCTTTTTTGATTTGAAAATACAGGCGATTCGCTGCTGTCGGACTGAAAACATTCTTTCTGTGCAGACCGAAGCCCAAAAGATGCGTGCCGATATGCGCCGCGCTCGCTACGAAAAAGCCGTTGAGGTGGCGGCGTTCTACGACATATCTGTAAAAGATGCGTGGGCTATTGTACTGGACAAAATTCAACTAAGGAGCTACGAGTCTGAGCGGCAAGAAGACTACTACCTCAGCGGGGAATACCTGTTTGACCTTGCTGACGCCAAGCATTAATAGGGTTTAGGAGTCCAGAATGGGGCGGTAAATGCTCCGCTCCCATTTTCCTTCCCCTACTAAAAGACAGAGGCGGTTCGCCGCTGCGATTTTCATAATGTTGATGTGAGTCAGATTCGGGGCGAAGCCTCTTTGCTCCGAATTTTCCTTTCTAACTTCCAAAACCGCTTTTCTCATGAAAAAGACCTTGACATACATCGCCCACGCCCTGATTTTACTGGCTGGCTCAACACTGTTTTACTTATCACTTTTCACGATTTAGCCTTTAAAACCATGCAAAAACCACTAATGAACGACGATGACGTGTGGGGCGTGTTCCTCACTGGTATTTTATGCGCCTTGGGCTCAGCGGCCATCGTTGGCGCTGTATTGTACTGTGGTTCTCAACTCATAGCCTTTCTGACGCGATGAGACGCACACCCAAACAACCCAAAGACACCTTTACACCCTTTATCATGGTGTTCTTTTTAGCCATCATGGCCAAGCTGCTTTACTGCGTATTTGTCCTGTTCAAAATGGGCGCTTTTGATAACCTTTTCTAAGCCATGATGACTAGCCAACAATCCTTGCATCATTACCTAAGCGCCTATCACAGCTATAACCGATGCGTCCAAGAGTTGATGTACACGGCACCCGAAACCGAAGAGGAGCTAAAGGCGCACTTTGATAAAGTCCACGCTAAATGGCTTGAATTAAAAGCCCTTGAAGCGGGGCACTACGCCAAAGAATCCGAAGAAATAACCATCATTTAATTTTTAACCATAAACACACAGTACCATGCAATCGACCGAAATTGTAACCGCCGAAACTTTGGAATTCACCGACTTGGAAGTTTCCAAGCCCGCCGCCCTAAATGTGCCTACCGTGGATTTGACCGAAATGACAGAAATGCCCGATTTGGATGCGGGTAATGTCATGCTGCTTGACCTTTCGTCTGAATATTGGTCGCCATTGAATGCAGGAGAAGCAAAACGACTGCTGTTTGTTAAAATTGACAATACACAGGTGCAGGATATTAACGACCCTAATCTGATTCTACACCTGCCCTGCGCCTTTTTTCTGGAAAAAGACAAATCGGGCATTAAGCAAATCCGTAACGGGTCAAAACGCCTAGTAGCTGCTCTGGAAAATGTACCGGCTGGAATGCCGCTTCTGATTACCTACAAAGGTAAAATCCAGAACAAGAACAATGCATTCAAGTCCGACAACTGGTCCGTTAAACCTATCATCATCAAAATCTAATGAGCGCTGAATTCAACGATATTTTAGCGGCCATGGAATCAGCCACAATCGGAGAGCGGGAAATCAACCCGCTCTCTTATGACCCCGCTGATTATGCCACGATTCAAGATGTGGTAAGCCACCTTTTGAACCGAAAAAAGACCATTGAGGTCAAAGAGCTTCTACCCCAACTTTCTCTGAATGGTACGGTGATTCAGGACCCGATGGAAAGTTACCTCAAACGCCCCGCCAACAGTGCCAGCGCCTTGAAGCAAATCTTAAAGACACCATTGCATTATTGGTGTTATCTGCACGAGAAAATTCCAATCCAGTCTAAAAAAGCCTTCGAATTCGGGACTTTTTGCCACATGGCATTTTTGGAGCCCGAGTTGTTTGATGCGCTGATTGTAGAGCCAAATTATAGCCTATCTTCTACGGAAGGGGTTAAAAAATCGGTGGAGTTTTGGGAGAAAACCCTTAGAGGGGTAATGAAGAAATCGGGTAAACGCCATTTGCTTTCCAATGCCCGTGCTGCCGTCAAACGTGCGGGGCTTAGTCTTGCCAAAATTGACGGAATGCGCCGCTACCGTGAGGAGCTTTCAAATCGTGCGGGCAAAATCTGTGTGGGCGAAGTGGACAAAAAGAAAATAGAGCTTGTACGCAGGCATTATTTCACTTACGGCGGCGGTATTCTACCTGCTTTGATGAAAGGTTCAGCCAACGAGGTAAGTTTCTACGGTAACGACCCTGTAACAGGTTTGCCCGTTAAAATTCGCCCCGATGGTCTGCAATTGGAGGAAAACATTGGATGTAACGCCATCATTTCCTTTAAGACTACCAGCGCCGAAGATGTGGACAAATTCGCCTACGATGCCGCAAAATTTCAATACCAAATGGCCGAAGGGATGTACTTGGAAGTGGCTTCACAGGTGACGGGCAGGAAGTTCAATGCCGTGATTTGCGTGATGCTCCAGACCGTAGAACCATTTTTGCCAGCGGTGTTTATGTACCATCCCGAAGACCTTCAAAACGGGAGGTACCGTTACCGCTGCGCCATGGCCGACGCCCAAAAATGCTTGGAGGCTAAATCTTTCCCAGGCTTCGACGCAAAGGCAGAATTTGGCGACATGGGCATTATTCAACTGGCCCTACCCGAATGGTCAAAACGTGAAATCAAACCGATGGACATTGAAAACTAGCAACACAAATGGAATTTCAAGAAGCAAAAGCGGCACTTCTGCTGTCCGCAAAACAGGCCGACGCCTGCGCAGAACAGTATAAAAGAGCCGCAAAGACAGAAACGCACACTGAATTATTGACGGTGGTAAAAGAAAATATCGCGTGGTTAATTAGAAACAATGCCACCGATGCCGAAAGATTGGAACTATGGTTTGGCGAAACGATTTTGGCCGAAAATAATATTTTCATTCGCGGAGAAAGGCAACTAGGTTTCTCAGAAAACGCCTTCCTTGTGCTGTTGGGCAGTTCTCAGGCCACGGTCAAAACGTGTAACAGTTCTCAGGCCACGGTCAAAACGTGTGACAGTTCTCAGGCCACGGTTGAAACGTGGGGCAGTTCTCAGGCCACGGTTGAAACGTGTAACAGTTCTCAGGCCACGGTCAAAACGTGTGACAGTTCTCAGGCCACGGTCAAAACGTGTAACAGTTCTCAGGCCACGGTCAAAACGTGTGACAGTTCTCAGGCCACGGTCAAAACGTGTGACAGTTCTCAGGCCACGGTCAAAACGTGTGACAGTTCTCAGGCCACGGTCAAAACGTGTGACAGTTCTCAGGCCACGGTTGAAACGTGGGGCAGTTCTCAGGCCACGGTCAAAACGTGTGACAGTTCTCAGGCCACGGTTGAAACGTGGGGCAGTTCTCAGGCCACGGTCAAAACGTGTAACAGTTCTCAGGCCACGGTCAAAACGTGTGACAGTTCTCAGGCCACGGTTGAAACGTGGGGCAGTTCTCAGGCCACGGTCAAAACGTGTGACAGTTCTCAGGCCACGGTCAAAACGTGTGACAGTTCTCAGGCCACGGTTGAAACGTGGGGTGGAAAGCTAATTACTAACTGCGAGGGTGGGTTGATTCAAAATCGAACTACGCGAAAGATTGAGATCAAGAAATCTAATTACGAACTGTTAATTATTGAATGATATGAACGCTTTTTTAATTGCCAATAAAAACTTTGAGGTGCAGTATTTGCTAGGCAACGCCAGTGTTACACAGCAACTCACATTTTTAAGTTATTCGCCAAGTGGCAGCTTTGCCACGTTTGCGCATCCCGCGCCGCACACCGTTTCCATGGTTGCCACCGCCCGTCCACAAGTCAACGCTGATGGCACGCGCCCCATGGAACTTGACCCAAAATTGGGCATGGTGCCTAAGATGTGGTTTACCTACAAGCCCAAGGAGGTGAAAACGCTGAGTATTCCTTGCAAGAATATTCAAAAAGCCGTCATGCTCGCATGAAAACCATCGTAACAATTCCAGAGAAAGTCCCAAGCAACAACGGCAAAAGAGGATTATTGAGAATGCATTGGTCAAGGCGAGGGGATTTGAAAAAAAAATGGACGAGGCTTTTTTTGACTCAACCCCATAATATTCACACAGGACGCGTAAAAATCCATTTTACGCATTATCACCGAGGGATGGCCATTCAGGATGCCGAAAACCTTTCCAGCACTTCTAAAATCCCGTTGGACGCCCTAGTGGCCGCTGGCATTATCACAGACGACAAAATGAAGGTCATTGGTACGCCTACCTTTTCGCAGGTCAGAGTTAAGGAGAATCATCAAGTACAGACCATCATTGAAATTGAAGATTTAGAGTCAGAATAGTCACATTTTAAACAACCAAAAACACATGTCAAACCAAACACCGCAGACCGTCCCTTTTGTGTTTCCCGAAAAAACAGAGCGCGTGCAGTATAAGCACATCTTTACCGAGAAGGAACTACTTGAACTGGGCGAACAGCTCAACAAGCAGCTGAGAGAGAAAAACCAGATGGAGCTTGATAAAAAAAGCGCCGTATCTACTTGGAAAAGCCGTATTGAGGCCAAGGATGCCGAAATAAACATTACTGGCAACTTCCCGAATGACCGCTACAAATTTGAGCCCGTTGAGGCTAAAAAGATGATTGACGCAAGTACACTCTGTTGGAATTATTTCCATCCTGAAAATTGGGAATTGATTGAAACGGTTAAGCTCACCACTAAAGAAGTCCGTGAGTACTTTCCCAAGCGCAAAAATCTCATTAACAAAACTTTCGAGTGGTATAATCCATACACCGACCTTATGGTTGACTCCCGCCCCATGTCTACGGAAGAACTTCAGTTAACCATTGACGAAGAACTATCGGCAGCCGAGAAAGATAAAGAAGATCAAGACGACTCTCCTTTTGGACCACTCGACGAAACACCCAAGAATAAGAAGAAATAGGTCAATGCCACACGCTTAACTACCCTGCTAAACCCGCCCCTGATACGAAGTCAGGGGCACAATTTTAAAACTATGAGTCTTCATTCTTCGGATAGCTCATTAAGGCCATGCAACCAAGTTACATTAATTGCCTAACCACGAAAATGAATATCAGCCAAAGGCTTGCGATACGTAAAAAACTGAATGTTTCAGCCTCCGAGTTTGAACTGATGGAGTTGATTCATGTCAGCTTAACCCCTTTGTCTCTTTCTCAGCTGGCCGAAGCACTTGGATTGTCTAAAAAGGGAATTGACAAAGCCTCCAACCGGCTTGTTGAGCAGGGCCATTTGGTAAAATCGGGAGGTAAACTGTCCGTCTCTAAAAGTACAATCGTAGAACTAAGTACTACGAAATCTGAAAACGTAGAACTAAGTACTACGCCAAACAATGAATCCGTAGAACTAAGTACTACGATTGAAAAGATTTTAGAACAAAGTTCTACGGAAAATGGGGAGCAAAGCGAGAATCGTAGAACTAAGTACTACGACGTAGAACAAAGTGCTACGATAACCGACGATGAGCCTCACGCATACACACACGGGGGGAGTAGTAATAATATTAATATTTATTTTGAGACTCTCAAAGAAGAAAAAATAAAAGAAAAAATTAACCCCCTACCCCCTGATAAAAAAGAAAACCAAAAAGAAGAAATGGTTTTGAGGGCCAAAAGACGGGCGGAGCTACATCGGCTGCTGGTTCGTCGGGGGAAACGGCTCAAATGTTTGCCGAAACGAAAAAAGCCCATCAACATCCCATTCGACGATTGGTGGAATGCTTACCAGAAAAAAGTTGACCGAAGTGTGAAGCTTGAAAAGAAATGGGAAAGGCTGACGGACGAAGAAAGAGCAAAAGCCATGCAACATACCGCCGCCTACGTGCTGGCCACCCCAGACAAGAAGTACCGAAAAAACCCCGAAACGTATCTCAACAACAAATCATTCAACAACGAAATCATTCAGGAAAATGGCAAATCCAACATCATTCGACCAAGTGGCTACGGCGTTGCTCCCATCAGCCAACCAACCAGACCCAGTCCACCCACTGTCAAGCCTGGTCAAATGGGCCCTATCGAACTATGACCAGATTACAGAGCTCGGAATTACCAACAAAGAGCTTATCAACGCCATGGGGAAGGTTGTTGACGCACGTTTGACGGAGCGAAAGAAAGAGCAGTACATGTCCGCCATTTCCGCCCCATCCTCAAAAATCACTCTTTCGGCCCGCCAGCTCAAAGACCTTGCCACCAAAGTAGGTAATGAACTATCGGCGGTCGAGCGCTGGTCAAAACCTTTCAGTCCAGACACAAACGCCAGTACGTTCAATCTGCTTTGCCTGTACTTTTCTGGAGATTCCAGAATGCTGCAATCTGGTATTCATCCCGACAAAGGGTTGTGCCTTCGAGGTCCAGTGGGTTGCGGCAAAAGCGTTCCGATGCGTATTCTTTCCTATTCACCCAATTTTGCTTTAGAAGGGCAATGCATCAATCCCGTTGCCAATTTTCAGTTTATTTCGACCGAGCAGATCCGCACGCTTTGCGACAATGGCACCTCGCCCAATATCTACGCAAATCTTCGTCAGGCGTCGGCCAATTTTAAACACCTTACCTCACAAAATTACATTGGATGGTGTATTGACGACGTAGGTAGTGAAGACATGGGCAAGTACAAAAAATCGTACATCGCCAATATTTTAGACGAAATCGAGCGGTCGCAAAAGGGGAATTATCATTACTTCCACATCACCACCAACCTTGACGACGAAAAGTTTGCCGCTGCTTACGGCGACCGCCTTTTGTCCCGGTTGTACCAAATGTTCAACGTCATTGACTTCCCTTCTGATGCCCCTGATTTGCGCCGAGCTTCGGTCAATTTAGGTGGAGAAATACAACTTTAAACCAATCAATTTTCAGCAATCCAATTTAATCTCTAGCAAAATGTTCACAGAAATCAAAAACATTCAGAGTTCAGACGAAAACGTAATGAAGTTCGTCTTTGAAAAAGATAATGCGGTCGCCGAGGCCGTTTTGTACAAATATCCGACCTACGAAGATAGAACGGTGATTTGTTGCTCTACCCAGTCAGGCTGTCCTGTTGGTTGCCGTTTTTGCGGGGCAGGTGATTATTTTGTTCGCTCCCTAAAAGCCGAGGAAATTGTGTTTCAAGTTGACCACTGCCTACAAAGCCAAAACATTGACGCTTCCAAAATTCAGAAGTTTCAAATAATGGTAATGTCAATGGGTGAGCCGCTTCTTAATTTCAAGGAACTGGAAAAAGCTTTTGAAATCTTGTACTCAAAATACCCACAGGCAAAACTGCTTATATCTTCAATTGGGCCTCAAATAAACTATGAACCAGTTATACAAATGGCCCAAAGAATCCCTACCGTTGGCTTGCAGTTCTCTGTTCACGAAAGCACCGACGAAAGCAGAGACAAGCTTATTCCCTTCAAAGGAAAGTTAAAATTGACTACTATTTCCCAGATTGGTGAGGCATTTTTGATTCTTACAGGACGCAAGCCATTTTTCAATTATTGCGCCCACGAACATAACAGTTCGCAACAGGACGCCGACAACATAGCAGCATTATTCAACCCTGATGTGTTTGAGGCTACAATTTCAGTCGTTTGCGAGCGTGACGAAAGCATTGCGGCGGCAAATGTTAGACAGCGTGAACTAGCTTCAAGTTTCATGCAAAAATTGGCGGCTCATGGATTTTCAACCAGAATGTTTGACCCAGCAGGACAAGACGATATTGGTGGCGGTTGTGGCCAATTGTGGTTTGTTCAAAACTGGATGCAAAACAACCAGCACCTAGCAAAAAAATCTGTTGGATTTGGAATGGAAGTCATTCACGCGCCAAAGGAAGCGGAGCTTGTTTAAAATTGGGCGGGGTTCGCGTTGGTATCTAAAAACAATCACCCCGCCCCTTTTTTATTACCACTCTGCTATTTGCAATAATTACATCAATTGTTGTATTTTTGGGCATGGCAGGCCGACCCACGAAATACAATGAAAAATTTGCTGATTTAGCGTACAGCTTTTGCCTGTTAGGGGCGGACGATGCTTTTTTGGCGCTTGAGTTCGGAGTTGACGAGGCCACGATTAACCGGTGGAAAATCAAATACCCCGAATTTTGCGAGTCCCTAAAAAAGGGAAAGGCTATTGCTGACGCCAAAATTGTCCAATCTCTTTACAAACGTGCCAAGGGCTTTGATTTCACGGAAAGGCATTACGAGCTAAAAAAGGTAAAGGCGGGACAGGGAGAAGTTGAGAAAGAGGAAATGGTTTGCGTTAAAAAAGTGGTCAAGTACATAGCCCCCGACCCTGTTTCTATCATCTACTGGCTTAACAATCGTCAGCCTAAGTACTGGAAAAATAAGCAGCCTGATTTAAAGCCCGACACCCCCGACAAACCCAAACCGCCTTGGCTCACTTCTGATAACTTAGACGACGATGGACCTGACGAGTAAATACGTGGGGAAATCATCGAAGTTCAACCCCAATCTTCGCTTTTTAGAAAAGGAAATTAAAAACTACCGTGTTCTGGCGCTTCAAGGAGGAACCCGTTCTGGGAAAACTTATGGCGCGATTCATTTTATTATTCGCTCCATTGAACGTTACAGTGGTCAAACCATTTCGATGGCACGCGAAACATTCCCTGCACTGCGCGGGTCGGTGATGAAGGACTTTTTCACTGAAATGAAAGAGATTGACCTTTATACCGCCAAAGACCACAATAAAACCTATAACGAATATCACTACAAAGGGAACGACGTCGAATTCTTCAGCATCGACGACGAGCAGAAAGTACGGGGACGTAAGCGCGATTTGGTATTCATCAACGAGGCTAACGAGATTTCATTAGAGGTATGGCGACAGCTTATCTTACGTACCACCTCAAAAATCATCATTGACTATAACCCGTCAATGCCTGATTCGTACATCTACGATGAGGTGTTACCACGCAACGACTGCGCTCACATCGTCACCACCTACAAAGACAACCCACACCTACCCCACGCTCAAGTAGCTGAAATCGAACTATTGCGCGATACCGACCCCGATTATTTTAGTGTGTTTGGTTTGGGACAGCGCGGTACTAACCGCATCCGTATTTACGTCCATTACAAAGTGATGGATACGGGGTGGCCTGCGTGGTTCGATGAAGAATCCTACGGGTTGGACTTTGGCTTTAACTCTCCTTCCTGTCTGATGCACTGCGGGGTTCGTGATAATGGCAATTTCTGGAAAGAAGAACTTTATGAGCCGGGGCTTAATACGCCCCAGCTTATTGACCGTCTGGGTAACATCATCCAAAACCGCAACATTCCTATTTACTGCGACAGCGCAGCGCCTGAGAAAATCAACGACTTGAACAATGCGGGTTTTAACGCCATGGCCGCTGATAAGTCGGTCAAGGACGGGATTGACTTTGTACAGTCGCGGCCGCTGTTTATTCACGCCGATTCGGTCAACACCCTAAAGGAGATTAAAAAGTACCAATGGAAGGTCGTAAAGCTTACGGGTTTGAAACTGGATGAGCCTGTAAAATTCGACGATCACGCCATGGACGGAGGGCGATATGGCAGCTACTCACATTACAGATTGCAAGGCTTTACCGTTCGGTCAAGTTCAAATAGGTAGCCTTCGCAAAAAAAACTTTTGCTTTTTTGTTAAAATACATCAATTGTTGTAATATTGCAACGGTCGCTTGCTGGTGTAAGCAGTATGGGTTGTGTTACTGACGACACTTCCAATACTGCAATCTTTCCCCAAGCATGGCCAATCCTTCGCTAGTGACGACCAATCCTTTTGTAAGTGCAAATCTCCACTTTAAAAAACTTATACAATGTCGTCACTCATTTATAACTGTAGCCCAACCATTGCCACGGTTGCCTCTTTAACTCAAAACATTTGTAAGCATCCCGGCAAAGAAGTAAAGCTGGCATTTATGCAGATTTTGGGTACTGCCGATTTTACCACCTCCGCCACGGCCGAAACCGACATTGCTTTGCAATCCGTTTGGACTGCCCGTCTGGCTTTGACCACTACCTCTCGCATTGTCATTACACCAGAACTTGAAAACTTCGCCATCCCCGCAACAGAAGCTCGTGTGGTTGACACTCAATCTGCGCGTCGTATGGGGCGTTTGGCTAATGGCGCGCCCGTGTCTGTTCCTTTTCGTTTAGACAGTATTACCGCTGCTGACATTGCTGAAATCCGCAAAATGTTTGCGCTTTCCAACCGCTTTGGGCAGCCGACCAAGTTGGCTTTCATGCCCATGTATGAAAACAACATGGTTCGGGCCAAAAAGAGCTCTACAAACTATTTTGGGATTCCTATCTATTCTGCGCAAATCTCTGACCCTATCAAATCAATTGAAGATGATTGGGATTATGCAACTGGCTCTTTTATGCTTCCTTACGGATGGTCAGTCGGCACCGAACTTGTGGATATTGCTTTCTCACCGTTTGATTTGCTTCAATAATGATTAAGGTGAAACTCGTGTCGGTGGAGGGCATACCGCTCGAAACCGACTACCAACACGCTTTGAAGATTTTTGAGATTCAGAATAATTCAAACAGCAAATGTTGGGAACTAAGCAAAGAGGATAAAAACTACGAATTCAACGAAAGTGGCATACTCACAAGACGCGATACGGGAAAGAATAAAGCAGCCAAAGAATCAAGCGATTCTTAAAGTTGCCGCTGCTGACAATGCCTGGTGTAGATTCCACGCCCGTAACGCTACGCGTATCGGTGATTTGGGTTCTCACTTCTTTCGGTTTCGTGACAAGGTGCATTCCATTATCACGGTTCCTAAAAAACAGGATACTTTTTGGAAGGTCTTTGACATACCGTTGGTTTCGACCAACATCATACAAGACGCGGCTGATGAACTCAACCGCGTCTTTACGGCTAATGATCGCTACGAAGAATTTCAGTTTGCTACTCCCGAACTGGCCCAAGACTTTCGGGAATTTTTACACAAAAGCAAATTGGGCAGTATCGACTCTGACCGCGTATTCAACCTTGCGTTAGAGCAGCCGACCACTTTTGCAGTACTGGATTTGCCAGCCGAACAAACAACGCTTTTCCCAGAGCCGTTCGTGACATTTGTGGAGGCCGACCAAGTGCACGATGCCCAGAAAGACACCACTGGAAACGTCGACCTGATTATTTACAAAACCGATTCGGGTTTCGTGGCCATTGACGACGCTTTTTATCGCATTTTCGATAAAGACACTTTTGAATTCAAATCCGAAGTGCCGCACTTTCTAGGGTTTTGCCCTGCCTGTTTGATTTGGAATGATGTACTTTCCGATTCAAATGGGCTTCGCACATTGGGGCCCGTCATTCCGCTGGTTTCACGTCTTGACCGCTACGCCATGCAGCGGGCTTTCGAGCACGATGTTGACCTGTACGCCGCTTTTCCTTCCATGCAGGTGCCCGAGGAATCTTGCAATTATGTATCAAGCGAAGGTCACCGCTGTAATGGCGGTTTTTTCCGTATTGGCACAAGCAATGAGTATAAACCCTGTCCAGAATGCGAATCCAAAAAACACCGTGGACCTGGCACAACCTACTTTATCAAGCCTGCCATGATGAAAGAAGGTATTACGAAGGTGGCCTCTTTTATCGAAGCGTCAACCGCTCCTTTGGAATATTATACCAAGAAGAATGACGAGTTAGAAAAGCGCTTGTATGAAATGTTGACTGGCAAGAAAAAGCAGGATACCCGCAAAGATGCCGTCAACGAAGACCAGATACGCGACGAGTTTGAGGCCCGCAAATCCAAGTTGAATTATTGGGCCGAAAATATGCAGGCAGTGAGAACCTTTATCATTTCCACAGCGGCCAAACTTCGTTATGGGAATGCATTTGTTAGCTATGTTTTCAAAAATGGCAACCAGTACCATTTGGAAACGTTGACGGATATGCTGGATGAATTTGACCGCATGAAAGCAACTGGCTTGCCGGTGTACCTACTAGATGAGCAGCTGAAGAAAATTGAAGCCCTCATTGTTCGCAACAACGACACACAGGAAAAGCGTCTGGCCATCATGCGATTGTTGGAGCCTTACCGCAATTTGTCGCTATCGCTGCTCGACCCCACGTCTGTTGAATACAAAATCAAGGCCGATTTGCCTCAGCTCATTGAGCAATTCGAGCTAGATAACAATACCACCATTGAGGAGTTTGGTGCCAAAGCAACCCTCTCAAAAAAGCTTTCTTCAATTCAAACACAATTAATTCGCTATGCAAACCAACGCAGCGGCCTCAACGCCTCCCCCAACGGAGACGGCCAAAACAAACCCATCGGATCCCAAGCCGTTAGACAAGTTGCCTGAAACGCCCGTGGTTGACCTGACCAACGCAGCGGCCTCAACGCCTCCCCCAACGGAGACGGTACCAGAAGATAAAACCTTTGAGCACTCAATGGACAAATCTGAAAGTGTGACCGTGAAGGGTAAAGACCTTGCAAATGTGTACGTCATTGAGAAGTACCTGAAAACAGGTCAAACTACCCGTGTTGCTGAAAAAATGACTGGGGCTGTGGTAGTTGTACATGCCGATGAATTTGAGTCTTACATGGCTTCATTGAAAAAGCTTGGCAATATCGAAACCAAGGTTTTGCACAAGCCTGAATAATTTTTACCCATTTTAACACCCAAGCAAAATGACCTTAGCAGAATTACTCACACTACTTGCGGCCAACCCCGATTTAGCCAATCAGCTTTTTGACGCCCGAGTGGCTGAAATCCAAACGCATCTAACCAGCAAAGGGTTTGTCATTAAGCCACAGGCTGATTTTGACAAAGCCATTGCCGATGCCAAAAAAGAAGGAGATGGCGAAGCTACCAAACGAAATCACACCGATTGGAGCAAAGCCCTTTCTGATGTTCTTGGAGTTCAAAAGCCCGATGGCATAAAAGAACTTGACTTTTTTCCCGAAGAAATAAAAAAACGTATCACCATGCCGACCGACCAAAATCAAACCGACAAAGACCTTAATGATTCGCGCATCAAGGCTTTGGAGGACAAAAACAAAGAGTTACTTGATTCTATCGCTAATAAGGAAAAGGCCCTTTTTGAGCGCACAAAAAAGGCCACGATAGACGCTCATATCAATTCTTTGAACATTGCTGTTCCCGCCCATTTGAAGACCAACGAAGAAATTGAAGCCTACCGACAGGCGCAAAGAAATCTAGTTCGGGCTTCTCTTTTGGGTATGAAAGCCGAAGAAACCTCAGACGGTTCGTTGGCTTTTTACGGGGAAGATGGCAAAGCGCTGGCCGATGCCGCTGGCAAACCGCTCGGTGTAGATGCAATCACCAAGCAGTTTTACGGGCCGCTTTTGGCTCCCAATTCTCACCAACAGGGCGGAACAGGTAGTAATCCTACTGGCGGTTCTGGTGGAAAGTACGGCGTGCCGTTTGCTGAATTCCAGAAGGCATTAGCTGAACAAGGAATAGCGCAGGGCAGCGAAGAATTTAACAAAGAATTTGCTGAATACGAGAAAGTGAACCCCACTTTAGCGTAATCAAAACAGTGCATCAAAGGCCAGTCAGGCGACCAACCGACCAACCACAAGCGACGGAAACGAAATCAATTTTCTAACCGTCAACTTTTTAGTACAATGGCTCTTTTAGATGCAACCATATTTCAAAAGGGTACCTCCATTGCTACGGATACATTCAAACAGGATGAACTCCGTAAGCCAGAAATGGGAATCGTACAAGGATTCATGGAGGGTACCAACCGCGTAGTTCGCGCAAGCGAGCTCGTGAAAATGCGTGACCCGAAACGCCCCGTTGAAGTCGCTGTTTTAAAGCGCTTTGACCCCGAAATCGGCACAGTACGTGCGCTGGATGTTACGCCTACTCAGTCGCAATCGGCGGTTGTGGGTTTAAACTGGTTTACGCGTACATTTTCGATTGTGTCAGTAGGTGCTTATAACGCATCCAACTGGTTTGATGCCGCTCAGCAATTGGCTTTTGATTTGGAAAACAACCTGCGTGCCGTGTACGGTACCGACAGCGACAGTCTTTCGGCGTATTTGGTTGCATTTTTGGAGGCGTCAATCAACCAGGCGTTGCCAGCAACATCTATTTTGGGTTTGACCATCAATGGCTCAACCAATAAAGTAACCGCTGCCATCAACGATTTTTATATCAAGATGCCCGCTTATTTGCGTGAGATGCAATTGACTGGTCCTTACCATGATTTTGCAAACGTTGGAGCGTACGCTCAAGAGTTGTACCGCAAAACCATGGGCCAATATCAGGGACAAAACCTTTCAATGCTCGGTGCGGGCTTTGACATATCCTTTGATACAGGTATTGCTCCTTCTGGTTCAGATGTAGAACTTCACTACTTAGCTCCGAAAGGAACACTGGGGCTTTTGAACTACGTCGAACACGATGCCCGTTCGAAGTCTGGTGGCGTAACTGGTGAGGGTTCTTACGAAGAGGGTCGCTTCATGTTTACGTGGGTGGACCCATTCGGTATGAAATGGGGCGTACTGTTTACGGGCAAATACAAAGACCTCTCAGGCACCTATGGTGCAGGCTTTGAGCGTGTGTATGTCCGTCAATGGGATTTTGCTGCCGACTTTGCCGCCGTTAAAGCGTACAGCTCAACAACCAACCGTTCGGTGGTTGTGAAGGCCTCGGCAACGGCGTAAGTTTTTTGATTTGCCATTTGTAGAACGAACAGTTAGTTCACATTCCCCCGTCCGCGTTGTGGCGGGGGAATTTTGTTAAAACCCAATCAATTCAATGATTAGAATCAAAGACATTCAATCCGAAATGGTGGGCCTGGTAGGGTTCCGACCTTCGTTTGATGATAACGACGCTGCGCTTACGGCCGACCTGTTGACAAGTACGAGCGGGTTGTATATCGACGGAATGCACCCACTTTTGACGCTTCGCAACATTGAGGCTGTCATGGAGGCAAACCCATTTACTAAAACGCCAGAATACAGCGATGCAGCCACCTACAAAAAAGGTCAAGTTGTTGCCAAAGTGTACAAGTATTACAAGTCACTTCAAGATGCCAATATTGGCAAATCCGTAGAGGAGGAAGATTCGGAGTGGTGGGAGCCAACCAGCCTTTTAGCTGAATTCCTGCGCCGAAAGTATGCCGATTCCGTATCAAGCGTGTTCAATACGCTATTGACCAACAAGAAGAATGCTGGTGCATACAAATCACTGCTTACCGAAAAGCAGCTTTTTTACGGAGAAGGCGCCACGACAATTGCGAAACAGGGCCGATTTGTAGGGTTTCAAATCAAAGGTACTTATGAAGATGTATTGATGATTCTACAAAAGGTTGGGGTTCAACTGTCGGCCAGCCAGTCCCTAACGCTTTATCTCTACCATAGTTCACAAAATGCCGCTTTGGGTACTGTTACGGCCGCCTATTCCAACACTAAGCGCTTTCAATACTTTGATTTTAAGATTGAGGCCAAAAACCCAAATCTGGTATTTTCACCAGATGCTTATTATACAATTGGGTATTATGAATCCGACTTGGTTGGGACTGCATACAGCGCCATTTGGGACTTTCTGGGTAGCGACTGCGCGGGCTGTGGCCACCCGAACGCCACCAATCGCTCATTCTGGTCGCCTTACATTTCGGTGCGCCCAATTGCCGTGACGGTTGGACTATTGGAGGAAGACAAAACTCAGACATGGATGGAAGCCGATATGGAGTTTTGTAACTACACCAATTGGGGCTTAAACTTGATTTTTGGTATTCATTGTGACGTTACCGATTTGGCAATTCGGCAAAAGGGAAACTTTGCTTCGGCCATCGCTGAAACGTTGAAGGTGAATCTATTGCAAGAAATCATGTTCACGCTTCGCAACAATACCACCGCGGGGGATGCGTCCAATCTCGCCTTTACTGAGCTTTCGTCGGAGTCCAATAAATACGGGAACCCGCACAAGCAACTAGAAAAGGTTGTGGATGCCCTGAGCTTTGATTTTTCTGGACTTTCGGGTGTTTGTTTGCCGTGTAATGATGCTGGGTATGCGGTCAGAACCGGAGCCATCTAAATCTATGCAAAATGGTAGCAAAAGCGTTTATCGGACTTCTGGACGGACTAACCTCCCTCGACATTGCGGCCATGGTCAAAGCCTCGGTCGAAGCCCACAAAGCAGAAATCGAAGACCTCAACACCGACCAACTCAATGCCGGGCTAAGCGCGAACGGTCAGCGCATTACGCCGCCGTACGTGCCGTTCACCGTAGCCGTCAAGCAGGCTAAGAATCAACCATCCGACCGCGTTACACTAAAAGACGAAGGGGATTTTCACAGAAGTATTTTTGTGAAAACCCATCAAAACGCCTTTGAAATGGATGCCACCGACCCCAAAACGCCCGCACTGGTTGGTAAATACGGAGAGGAGATTCTAGGGCTTACCGATAGAAATATTAATGAAGCCTCGGAAATTATCGAAGAAACGTTGGTAAAACAATTTGAGCAAAAAATTGACACTTATGCACCCAAAGAGCCCCGTTAGCATCACCCAAATTCCCAATGCCGTAGGAATTGACGGTGTGATTCAGAAAATCACCGACCTGTTGGGTGATGTGGTTTGGATTGAGCATGTCTATGGACGTGCCTGGTCACAAGTTACTGGCCTTGGTGACAAACCCAGAACGCTTCCATTTGCCTATACTGGTGAAGGGGAATATTTTGGTGTTTTGGAAAATGACTTTGTAGTCTCACAGGCATTTATCAAATCGAAGGCCCTGAAAAGTATCCCGAGGGCGATGTTGGGCGTCGCAATGCTCGTACGGAGGCAAATCGGCCATTGTCCATAATTGTATGGGCCAATCTGGGCGCTCTCAATTTTATGTATAAGTCGGACTACCCATACACAGAGAATCTAAAGGCCGATCTGATGGAAAAGCTACGTCGCCTTTCTTGCCTAAAGTCCTTTGACGAATACACCGATGAGCCAATGGAAGTATTTCGCGGCTATGATGTTTCAAAGGTCGACGTGCGCTATCTGAAATACCCTTATGCCGCCATGAAATTAACTTTTACCGCCAAATATTACTCTCCATGCTCAACTTAGCCACACTCGTTTTTGTCGTTGCCCTGTTTTGTACGGGTGTACTGTTTTTGGCTTACAAATGGAAGGTGATTGCCAAGCTGGAAGGTTATCTCAAAAAGCCAGCCTGTTATTTCTGCCTTTCGTTTTGGCTTAGCCTGATTTGTCTTTGGTACGAAACCAAACCCTCACTAAGTTTTAGCTACGCCTTTTCGCTTGCCGCTGCGGGGCTTATCTGCGCCGTGATTGTTTCTTATATTCTACCCCGAATCATTCTGACAAATGAAAAAAATTAAGCTCAACACCCTGACGCTGGACCTGTGGGATTCTATGTCAATGCCCGCCGTGGCCGATAACTGGTTTAATTATTACCTTATCAATCAATCAGGGACTGGCTCAACCATTGAAGATGTGCGACGCCACTACTCAGGAGCTATTCTTCGTTTGCGGTCGGACGATTTGGCGGGAGCTGTTATTGAGTTAGAAAATGCCGACTACACGCTTCAGAACATGGCCATGAATTTCAATCCATTGCATTGTGCGTGGGCCTGCCTGATTGCCACCATTGACAGTGAGCCGTTGAAAAGTTACGACCATGATTATCTGATGGAAATTGTGGAACGATGTTCGGCTGACGGGCTGACGGCCGCTATTCTGAACGAAAGTTTAGAAGACGTAAAAAAAAACTCGAATCAGAGCTCAAGCACTTCTTTCCTGAGCACGGAAAGCGAATGGATAGACAATCCGTCTCCCGAATGGAACGAAGACGTAAATACGTTGTTGCGGCGGGTGAATGTGTCATTGACCCCGAAAACCAAAAGCGCAGGCCGAAAAAAGGGCGGCGTTCATAAGTCTTCTACGTGCCGACAAACCTCCAATCTTCACGCCAGAGCACCCTAAAAACGTATTGGTGCAACACTTGAAAGCCTTTCAAAATACCCTGACCATATTGGAAGAAAATGGCTGCAAAAATGCCCGAGAGCTTACCGCCTTTGAACTGTTGACCAAGATGGAATTCTATCAAAACAGAAACGAAAAAACGCCCGATGAAACTCAACCGACATAATTTCTTACGCTGGTTTAATGCCGATGCGGAGCCATTGGTACCCATCCCCCACCCTTTACAAGACGATGAGGCCGATAATCCTATGCCTATTTTGGTGACGGGGGAAACATCGTATTTCTACATCAATACACCCAACTTTGTGGCCATTGGCGGTGCGAGTCCTGTGGATGTAAAACTGTACACGTTGGCGGGTGTTTTTGTAACCAATGTCGGTACAGCAAGTGTGCTCACCATTCAGGATGGAATAAAGTTTCATAACTACGGTAGTTTTATTGGCCCATCGGTTGCGGATGGTTGTTATCAACTGCGCATCGGCAGTTACTACTCCAATACTGTACAGGTGATCAGTGACGCCGATTATTTGAGGCTTAATACGGTGGTAGTGAAGTTTCGAAATGACCTAAAAAGTCATTTATTCGGCGTTTATTACGCTTTTTTGCCGAGTTTTTATCAGCAGTTTCGTTTACCCATTTTGGACAATGCTGAAGAAACTGTTTTTGACGGGGAAGTATACAGGGCTGAAACCACTGGTAAAGAACGAGCCTACTCCATTAACTCCAAAAAGACGCGAACATTGACCTTTGCACCGGCTGACAAAGACACCAATGAGGCCATTGAAGCCCTCAAACAGCACAGTAAAATCTATATCAATGGCATTGAGCATGTACCCAATTTGGCCGCTATTGGTAGGCTGGAATACGACCCGACACTTTCGCTGAATATCAACCGAATTGGGCTCGTTGATAATTCTGAAGCTGAGCTGAATTATTGCTAATTTTTTGGTATTTTTGTTAAAATAAATAAAGCACTTAAACACAAATACGATGGGCCTCAAAAACGTAGACAAAGCAAATTATTTGACACATTTTAGGCTGGATAGTGTCGAACCTGATTTATATACCTTTGGTAGCAAAGAAAGGCTTCTTACGATTTTTTTGCAAATCACAAAAGGACTAGAGGGGAGGGTGTTTTTAATTGCAATTAAAACAATGAGGATGAATGAAATTTTTATTTCCGAAAATGCTTTTTTTATTGGCGGAATAATTGATAAGTCCAGTGGTTTTTGTTGCGGGTCAAAAACAGCTTTAGATATTCATGTTCACGAATATAGATCTTATGAAGATGCGTATAAAGTTGCTCTTTCAATGAAAGAAGATTCGCCCCTTTGTTATGACTCTGAAAACGTAAGAGTATTGACACAAAAAAAAATTGCCAATAGCGAAAGATTAATTGAAGAACTTTCTTCAATATCAAAGATATCGGAAAATGCAGATATTATAAAAAGCAAAAGCAGAGAGCTAATTGAGTCTATAAGAGTACTATTTAACAACGATAGTGACGCGTTGAAATGGCTGGGCGAACTTGCAGAAAAAGACGAAAATATGCAATCTTTTGATATGCCGGACGAAATTCGATATGACTCAATAGTGGACGATTGGCTCGATACCTTTAACCAAAAACACCCAATGGATAATTGACAAATTATCCATAAATTTACGACTTAGTTTGAGGTCAATGAAATTGATTAGGGCGGTCGCTTGCTGGATGACCGCCCTAACTTTTTACCATGACTTAAGCTTAAAAAATACAATTATGCTTTTAGCTTTATTCGTCACCGTACTGCTGATTTATTCGCTCAATTTCATGCGACCGGATGACCGCATCACCCGTAAGGAATACGACGAGGCCCTTCGTCATTTGAAGACAAAAACTGAGTTGGTTTATAAGGATGAGTTGAAAATCGTCTCCAAAGACAATCGACATGTGGCTTTGTTTGAGTCAGAGCGTCGCGATCTTATTTTAAAAGCAGAGAGGGAGATTGCGATAAACCGAAAGGAGTGGATTGA
The DNA here is from genome assembly GCF_003325355.1 of Runella rosea. GTDB lineage: Bacteria > Bacteroidota > Bacteroidia > Cytophagales > Spirosomataceae > Runella > Runella rosea. Next base: position 3,723 of record NZ_CP030850.1, on the reverse strand, counting down.
TGAGTTAAATCGACTGCACGATTCCGGATACCTTTCCGATAAAGAGTTTGACAATGAAGTAAATAAATGGTTGGATGCGTAACCGAAAACACACAATTAAATTTTACAGCAAATGAGCAGTGATCTTGAGAAAAAAAGGCAGGAACTTATCAGTTCAATTGAAAAGACAATTGTATTGGCTAGCGAAGGTCAAATTGATATATTAAAATTCCAATTGAGATCGGGCGCAATAACCGAGGAAGAATATCAAAAACAGGTAGATTTCTACTTGGATGAAATAAATAAAACCAAAAATTCGGGCGACTGAACATCCGATGCGGTTTATACCAATGGGATTCACTTTAAATGAGCCCCTTTTTTTTATATCTTTGTCCTGACCACTACACCCCAAGCGACCAAAGCAACCTCTAACGCTTTGGCAAATGATTTCCTATCAAAAACTCTTCGATTTCGAGGGCCTCGAAAAGAAAATTGGCTCTATTGATGCCGAATACCAGAAATTTGTCACCAATACCGCCAATGGTAGCAATATTGTTAAAACGGCGATTTCCTCTTACGCCAAAGAGATAACCGACCTAATTCGGGAAATAAAATCTCTTAATCTCGCCCAATCTGGCTCCAATCAAAAGTTTGAACAACAATCAGAAAAGTTATCAAACTCCATCAAACGGCATGAGGAGCTAAAATCTATCATTGCCACACTTACTGACGCCCAAAACGCCAACGGTATTTCCATTGACAATTTAAAAGGCTCTCTAAAGCTTTTGCGTCAGGAATACGACAAACTCGACCCCAAAGCGGCCGACTTTAAATCCCAACAGCAACAGATTGCCCAAAAGGTCAATTTGGCAAAGCAGGCTATTGACGCCCAAAATGCCACATTGAAAGCGGCCAATCAAACTTTGGGTAGTATTGTAAACTCCTACGCCCGCCTTTCCAAAGAAACAAATGAATTTCGCAACCGCCTGCGAAATCTGGACAACGCCTTTGACCTCAACACTGGTAAAATCAACAAAAATAACAAAGAGGCGGTGGCACTGCTGTACCAAATTCAGCAGAACGATGCGGCTTTAAAGCGGATGGATGCCTCAATGGGCATTCACAACCGAAATGTTGGAAATTACACCAGTGCATTAAATGGCTTGCGTGGTAACTTCTTGATGTTGACAGGAACGCTGTTTGGAGTAGACAGCGCCCTGACAGCCGTAACTAAAACTTTTGAAGTCATCAACGATTTTCAGCGGTATCGTAACGCATTGGAGGTGGCTTCTGGTTCTACCAAGCGCTTCAATTCCAATCTTATTTTTCTTGAAAAACTGGCCAACGATACAGGTACTGCCATCGGAACGCTGTACCCAACCTTCACCAAATTGGAGGCCGCTGCGCGTGGCACTACCATGCAGGGCCAAAAAGTACGGGATATATTTTCGGGCATTGTTAAAATGGGCGCATCTCTCTCGCTGACCAATGAAGATGTGGAAGGGACCCTAAAAGCAATCGAGCAGGCCATGTCGAAGGGCAAAATACAGGCCGAAGAGTGGAGAGGCCAGGTCGGGGATCGTCTTCCCGGGGCGTTCAGATTGCTTGCTGAATCCATGGGTATTACCACTGCCGAGCTTGACAAGATGATGAAGGATGGTAAGGTGTATGCTGAGGATGTTTTGCCAAAAGTGGCCGCGCAAATTGAAAAAACCTACGGAGACAAGGCGGCTAAGAACTTAGAAACAATGACCGGGCAAATGACCCGTCTGAAAAACGAAACCTCGCTTTTGATTGATGAGTTTGCAAGGGATGGACAGGTAAGTTCTTTTTTTGGCGGCATTATCAAAGGAATTGCCGATACCATTTCAGCCTGGCGGGCACTGGCCAAAGAACAGGGTTTTTTACGAACAATGGCCCTTTTTGGCGCTGCTGTGGGAACCGGCAATCTGGGCTCTTTTAATCAGATAGCAAATGCCGCTCAGCAACGAAGCCAGCAAGCGCAGGGACTTGACTATTACGGGCCATTTGAGGGTAAAGATGCCGCTGGACGCGCGCAGCAAATTAATATGCAGCGTTTAACCGCTCAGCAAGCCAAACAAGAGTACGAGCTTTTTGATGGCAAATATGACCCCAAAAAGAAAAAGGAGCTTTTAGACTTTGCCAATGAGGAGTACAAACGCCTGAATACGATTATCATTCTTAATGATCAACTGCTCAAGAAAGAAAAGGCGCTGGCCGATGAACGGGCTAAGGCCGAAAAGGGGAAGGATAAGGCCGATAAAAAGCAGCTCACTCAGCTTGAAAAATTCGTTGAGGAATCCGAAAAGCTTTCCAAAGTGTTAATGGATGATGCATTAAAAGATGCAAAAGAGGGGCGGGTAATTGACCTTCCTGAGAAAGAAGTGCGCAAATGGTATCAACTATATGAAGTTTTGGAGCGAATGTCCAAGCAGTTGGGGTATGATATTCCCTCGTCAATTAAAAGACAAAGAGGCATTGGATAACGTGTTTTTTAAGCAGGGTTTACAGGCGTGGGGCTCGCAAAATGTTTTTGATACCAGATACGAGTGATATTTCACCTGGCAAAGTACCTACTGAAAAAATTAATAAGCCAAAAGCGGAAAAGAAAAACGACCTGTTGGAGGAAATTCGTACCCGTTACACTACACGATTGGAGTTGGAAAAGCGATTTTCGACCGATTTGCGGCGCATGAAGAAGGAGGAACAGGATGAATTGAAAAAACTTTTAATTGAACAACAAGAGGCGGAACGGGAAGGTAATGAAGATCGAAAAAAACGAGCCAAAGAGGAGATTGATTTTAAAATTGATCAGTTTAAACGGGAGGCGGAAGAAAGAAAACGCATCCAAATTTCAATTGCACAGGCTGCATTGGAGTTGTCGCAGGCGGGGTTTGACTTGTACGCCTCTATTCAGGAAAAGAAGCTGATTCAACTAGAAAAGCAACAGGAATACGAATTGACATTAGCGGGCGAAAATGAGGAAGCGAAAGCAGCTATCACCGAAAGATTTGCCCGCCAAACCGCCGAAATCAGACGCCGTCAGGCTGTAGCGGAAAAAGCAATGGCCGCTTTTCAAATCGGAGTCAATACCGCATCTGCCATCATTTCCATGTTGGCCAATCCCGGAGGTCCTGCTGGTATTGCGCTTTCTGTGGTTGCTGGTGCAACTGGCGCCTTCAGTTAGCAAACGTTCTTGCTAAACCAATACCCGCCTTCAAAAAAGGAACGCGCTACGCTCCGAAGGTCCAGCATTGGTGGCCGAGGAAGGAGCTGAGCTTCACGAGTCTCAGGGTAAGTATTTCCTACACGAAAAACCATCGGTTGTACCTTTGAACGCGGGATAAAATTTACACCGCTGCCGAAACGTCGCGGATGTTGGCCGACCAATACAAATCACAGGAGCTTAACACTGTCATCACCCGTTCGGAAATACCCTCACTCATGGCCAAAAACCTGCAATTGTCTCAGCAAAAAGCCCAGATGAATATGAATTACGCCATTGCTCAGCAGCTTAATCTCAATGCCGACCGCATCGGGCAGACGGTGGCCCAGTGCAGTCAGTAATTTACCTGTCAACGAGACACATTTTGATGAGGATGGTGTATGGGAGCGCCAGCGTAGACTGAACAGTGTGGTGACTTATCGGAAGGTGAGGCATGGGTTTTAATGGCGAAAAATGCCGTAATGTCAGCGGCATTTTTCATGCTTTTACCGAAGTTT